>JBEHXI010000208.1:0-13142 GCA_048498775.1 Actinomycetota bacterium
GTAAGGAGCCAGTTCCCCGTCCTGGCGGTAGTCGTCGCCGCCCAGGCCCACACGGGCACCAGCGCCAGGTGCGGCAGCACACCAGCGGCAAGAAAGCCGATGTCCCGCTGCGCCCGGAGGACCGTGCGTCTCAGTCCGGCTGGAATCGTCATGGCACGACGCTAGGGCACCGCAGGAGGACGGTGCCATGAAACCTGTACCCGATCTCATGGTGAACCTAGTACCAGCTGTAGATCTTGATCTTGGCCTGTGGGCGGACAGCATCTCGGGTCGGTAGGTCGGCTTCTGCTGGCCGCCGGCAGGTAGACCGGGCCCGGTGGAACAGGCACTTATGCCCCGGCGAGCATCGTCATCAAGTTCTTCGTGGCACCGGACGCCGAAGCTGCCGCTGCTGTCGCGGAGGGTGGTCCCGACGGGGTCTTCGAGTCCCTGACCTTCGGCAACTTCGATGTCGAGGAGGCTCTGATCGAGTGGGAGGGCATCTTCACCGGTCGGAGCTTTGAGGAAGTCCTTGACGACGATGTTCCCAAGGCTGTTGTCGACCCGGACGACGGCGAGGGTCCGCTCGTCCTCGCCGTCTCACGCAAGCGACCGATCCCGACCCGCGCGGGCGTCTTCACGGCCGGCGTGCTGGCCCACTGCCTCCCGAAGACTGCATGGCAGCGGCTCTCAGCCGGAGACGGCGCCAAAGGTCACCGCTTCTACGACTGGGCCCAAGGAGAGATCCACAGCCCGGCGAGCAGCACGGGTCACCGGTCGTTGCTCATTCGACGCAACCGGCGCACCGGCGAACTCGCCTTCTACAGCTGGAGTACCAGGGCGGAGGCTGAAGCCGGAAAGGACTCGATGACGGGGGCGGCGGGGGCGGCGGGGGCGGTCAGTCGGCGAGGACGGCGGCCTGCCGGCGCAGGGCGCGGGCCAGCGCGTGCGTGGGTGCTTCGAGGGGGCCCGGCACGCGCACCAGGCTGAGGCGGCGCACCTCCTCGGCGGCGTCTTCGACGGGCACGATGCGTACCCCCGGCGGGACGGCGGGGAGCAGTGCCGGCGTGGCGGTGGTGATGCCGGCGCCGGTCGCGACCAGGGAGAGCTTGGTCAGCCAGTCGCGTGCGGTGTGGCGCACCTGGGGCCGTCCCGGAAGACCGGGCCAGACGCCGAGCAGTGGCTCGTCCGGGGTGCCGGGACTGGCGATCCACGGTTCGGCCGCGATCTCCTCGACGCTGGCACCGCCCCGTTCGGCGAACGGGGAGCCCGCCGGGACCGCCACGGCCAGACGCACGTCCAGCAACGGCTCGACGCTCAGGGGCGGATCGTCGGTGTCGGGTGAGCGGTGCGGTGGCCGGGAGGAGAGGACGGCGAGATCCAGGGTGCCTGCGCGCAGCGCGCGCACCAGTGCGGGGGTGGTCCCCTCACGCGTCGTCACCTGGACGTGCGGATGCTCCTGGCGCAGGGTGGCCAGGGCACCGGACACGATCACCGCCCCGGCGGCGGGGAAGAAGCCGAGTCGGACGCGACCCCTTTCGGCCTCCGCCGTTCCGCGCAGTTCCCGGTCGGCCGCCTCCAGGGCGTCCAGGGCGACGACGGCGTGCCGTAGCAGGGCACGGCCTGGGCCGGTCAGCCGGACGCCGCCGGGGTGGCGGTCGAAGAGCCGGGCGCCCGTCGCCTGTTCCAGCGCCGCGATCTGCCGGGAGACGGCCGACTGCGTGTACCCGAGCGCGTCCGCCGCGGCCGTGAAGGTGCCCCGCTGCGCCACCTCGCGCAGCACCCGCAGCCCGGCCAGCGTCATCTCCACCCAGCGCCTCCATGAGTAGACCGCATGCCCATTATGCGCAACATTCGCTGGCGGAATGTGATCGGCGTTCCTAGCGTGGAGGGCCTGGAGGGCGTGGACGAGCGCTCCCCATACCGGGAAAGGCACGAGATCATGCCTCTGATCAACATCTCCCTGCGCCAGGGGACCACCCCCGAGTACCGCCGGAACGTGTCCTTGGGCATCCATAAGGCCATGGTCGACGTCCTGAAGATCCCTCAGGACGACCAGTTCCACGTCTTCCATGAGGTCGCGCCCGACAACTTCCAGATGCAGCCGGTCGTGTTCGGCCTGCGGCGCGGCGAGCGCACCATGTTCATCCAGCTGTCCTTCAACCACCGCACCGCCGAGCAGAAGGCCGAACTGTTCCGGGCGATCGTCAGCAACCTCCGGCTGTTCGCCGACGTCCCCGAAGAGGACATCCTGATGATGATCAACGAAACGGCCGGCGAGAACTGGTGGGCCGCCGGCCGCGTCGTCAACCCCGCCACCGGCTACGACGAGCGCATGAACGACGTCCCCGGCCACGCGGCGACCACGAGCTGAGACCGGCGCCGCCCGCGCCCCCACCGTCTCGCGAGGGGCGCGGGCCGGTCCCGGAACCGGTCAGCAGACGCTGTCGGTCGCCCGGGGAACCCCGAGCCCGAAGACCGGGCGCAGGCGCAGCCCCACCCAGGTGCCGCCGAGCGCGGCGAGGCCCCACACCCAGCCGCTGAGGCTTCCGGAGGCCACCCCGGCGAGGTAGGCGCCGATGTTGCATCCGTTCGCGAGGCGGGCGCCGATGCCCATCAGGATGCCGCCGAGCACGGCGGCGAGCGCGGTCCGCCACGGTACGCGGCGGTGCAGCGTCCAGACGCCGCCGAGCGCGGCGGCCACCGCGGCACCGGCCATGATGCCGATGTCGGTCAGGCTGGTCTTGTCGGCCAGCACCGGTCCGGCCAGCTGCCTGGCGGCGGCCGGCGCCTTCCAGTAGCCCCAGGTCTGCGGGTGCCCGCCCAGCGCCTGCACGATCTTCGACCCCCACAGGCCGAACGCGCTGGTGACGCCCCAGGCGCCGCCGGAGACCAGCATCACCGCCCCGCCCAGCACGGCCAGCACCACCGCGCCGGCCGGCAGGGGCCAGGATCCGCGCACCAGCCGGGCAGCGCCCCGGGCGCTGGGCACCGCACCCACCGGCGGCGGATTGCGCCGCGACTGGACCGCCCAGCTGACACCGGTCACCACCAGCAGCGCGGCCGCGGTGATCGCCCAGGAGCCGAGCCAGCCCACCTGGTCGGAGAAGAGGACCGGTCCGACGGAGGGCAGGTGCGCCCACAGGCCGTACTGCCACTCGGCGAGGGTGGTTCCGACGACGAAACCGCCCAGGGTGAGGACGATGGCGCTCTGCCCCGAGCCGACCGCGAACAGCGTTCCCGACGCGCAGGCGCCACCGAGCTGCATGCCGAGGCCGAACAGGAACGACCCGATCACCAGGGCCACTCCGACCGGCCCCGCGGTCGCCTCCGGGGTGGACCCGAACAGCCCGGTGCCGCTGCCGATGATCAGCGCGAAGAGCGTGGCGGTGAGGCCCAGCAGCAGCGCGTGGGCCCGCACCCCGGTGCCGTTGCCCACGGCGACCAACTGCCGCCACGCGGAGGTGAAGCCGAAGCGCGAGTGGAACAGCGCCACGCCGAGCGCCAGCCCCAGCAGCAGGAGCACCCCGGGCTTGGCGCCGTGCGCGGCCCAGGTGTACGCGGTGAGCGCCGCGCCGACGGCCGACGCGACCGCCGGCGGGATCCACCGCACCGGCGGAACCGGCGGGGCGTCGGGTCTGGGCAGGGAGGTCCGGCCGGCAGGCGCGGTGGTCCGGCGCGAGGGGGCAGCGGTAGATGACACGAGAGGTCTCCGGGAGAAGGACGAGGTCACATCGGCAGCGGGCGCCTGGACGCCGGGCGGGCCGGGCCTCGGGATGCGAGCGGTGACGGCAGCGGGAAGAGCGCGCGGATCAGGCCGTGCGACGACACAGGGCGTCGTCGACACAGGCGAGCGCGTTGGCGAAGAGCGCCAGGCACAGGCGTGCGGCTGCATCGGTCACGGCTACGAGGCTAACCCATCCGGCGGCATAGGTGTAGCCGCCACCCATATGGTGCGCTCCCGGGAGCGCCGGAACGCGGCCGTCCGGGGCGGTCAGCCGCCCGATTCCCCCCGATGGCGCACGAGGCACTGCTCCATCCAGGCGGTGTGGCGCCGGCGCAGCTCGGCGGCGGTCAGGTCCTCGCGGCCCAGATCGCGGTAGTTCGGCATCCAGGTCTCGACGGTGTCGTGGGAGTTGCCCAGCGCGAACAGGTCCCACAGCGTCAGGTCGGGTACGGCCTCGCCCGCCGCCTCCCGGTACGCCGCCCAGAACGCCTCCGCCGCGGGCGGCCCGTGCAGCAGCACCAGGTCGAGCCGGCACCAGCTCACGTCGAAGCCGCGCGGCGCCAGCGACGCCCCCGCCCAGTCCACGACGCCGGTGAGCACGCCGTCCTGCCACAGGACGTTGCCCGACCAGTAGTCGTAGTGCGTCAGCACCCGCCCGGCCGCTGCCAGGCTCCGCTCGCGGCCGTCCAGGACCGCCGCGACCGGATGGGATCCTCCGGCGCGGGAGGCACGGGAGGCGATCGCCGCCGCCATGCCGTCCCGGAGCCAGGTGAGCCCGGCGACCGGCACGGCGTGCAACCGGGCCAGCGCGCGCCCCAGGTGGACCGCCGCCGCGACCGGCGAGGCGGGCATGATGTCCGCGTGGCCGGGAAGCCGGGTGATCAAGGTGGCCGGCCGTCCGCACCGGCTGCCGTCCGGGTCGGCCGCGACCAGCCGCGGCGCCCGGCCGTCGAGTCCGTCGAGCGCCACGAGCACCCGTGCCTCGTGTGCCGCGGCGTCGTCGCCGGGCGGGAAGCGGCGCAGCACCAGCTCCCTGCGCGGGACTACGGTCTCGATCAGGTGGGTGGCGGCGTGCGTGCCGCCGGCCAGGGGCCGCACGGCGTGGACGCGCGCCCCGGGGCCCGCGGACGCGGCGACCCAGGCCAGTGCTTCCGGCGGCGGGGGCGGTTCGGGCATCCGGCCATGCTGCCCGCCCAGGGGCACGGGCGGCCAGCGAATTCGGGCTCCCTCGAGCCGCTCCCGCGCCCGCCGCGGACCGGCCCGTTCCCGCCGGGAACGCCGCGACCGATCGGCAGCGCGCCGCCCGCGCGGGTACGGGTTTGACCATGGCGTGCACGGGCACCCGGCCACCGTCGACGGCCCGTTCCGCGAGACGCCGGTATGCGTGCGACCTGCTCCGCCGGCCCGAGGGCGCCTGACCGGACGCCCGAACGCCGTGGCCGACGACGGAACTCGCAAGGGGACGCGTCCGCACGGCAGTTGGGCCGACGCCGCCGGATGCCGGACGAGTCCGCGGGGATCGGGATCGTCACCGCCGAGGTGATCCGGACCCCGGAGGAGCAGGCGTGGCGATGTTCGACACCAACCGGGAGCAACCCTCCGGCTGCGTCCAGGCCGGCCTGGACGCAGCCGGACGCATCGAGAGGCAGGACAGATGGCACAGCCCACGTATGTGATCGTCGGGGCGAGCCTGGCCGGCGCCAAGGCCGCCGAAGCGTTGCGCGAGAACGGCTTCGACGGCCACTTGGTGCTCATCGGGGACGAGCCGGAACGGCCGTATGAGCGGCCGCCGCTGTCCAAGGGCTACCTGACGGGCAGTCAGGAACGCGAGAAGATCTTCGTCCACCCACCGCAGTGGTACGCCGACCACCAGGTCGACCTGCGGCTGGGCACCGAGGCCACCGCGATCGACCGCGAGCGCAAGACGGTCACCCTCGCCGGCGGGGAGTCGCTCGGCTACGACAAACTGCTGCTGGCCACCGGTGCCGCGCCGCGCCGTCTGCCCGTACCCGGCGCCGACCTGGACGGGGTGTTGTACCTGCGCAGTGTGGCCGACTGCGAACGACTCAAGGACGCGCTGAGCGCCTCCTCCCGCCTGGTCACGGTCGGTGGCGGCTGGATCGGTCTGGAGGTGGCCGCGGCCGCGCGTGGGGCCGGGGTCGAGACCACCGTGCTGGAGGCGGGCGCGCTGCCACTGCTGCGCGTGCTCGGCCCGCAGGTCGCCGAAGCCTTCGCCGACCTGCACCGCGGGCACGGCGTTGACCTGCGGGTGTCCGCGCAGGTGACCGAGATCGTCGGCGAGAAGGGCCGGGCCACCGCGGTGCGCTTGGCCGACGGCACCGTCATCGACGCCGACACCATCGTGGTCGGCATCGGTGCCGCGCCCAACGCCCACCTCGCCGCCGAGGCCGGACTCCAGGTGGACAACGGCATCGTGGTCGACGCGGCCCTGTGCACCTCCGACCCGGACATCCATGCCGCCGGGGACGTCGCGAACGCGTTCCACCCCTCGCTGAACACCCATATCCGAGTCGAGCACTGGGCCAACGCCCTCCACCAGCCCGAGGTCGCGGCCCGGTCGATGCTGGGAGAGCACGCCGCATACGACCGGGTGCCGTACTTCTTCACCGACCAGTACGACCTGGGCATGGAATACGCCGGCTACGCCGAGCCCGGAACCTACGATGACGTGGTGATCCGCGGAGACCTGCCCGGACGGCGGTTCATCGCCTTCTGGACGGCCCAGGGCCGGGTGCTGGCCGGGATGAACGTCAACATCTGGGACGTCAACGACGCCGTCCAACGCCTGATCCGCTCCGGTAAGGCGGTCGACCGCGACGCTCTCGCAAACCTCGATGTCCCGCTCGACCGGCTGACCGAGTAGCCGGCTTCACGCTCCCCGCCACCGCGTCCTGGGTGATCACCCGGAGGATCCCCGTCGTGGCGTGCGGAACAGGGCGGCGAGGCATGGGCGGCCGCTCGTACACGAGAACACCGGTCCGGGCCATGTGAGCGGGCGGGCACGGCGCGGTGTCCGGCGCGCGGCCACTCGTCGTTCACGACGGGCGGTGGGCGAGGGCGCCGGCCGCCGGGGCCATCGCGGCGGCCATCAGCTCATCCTCCGCGTGCAGGTGCCGTTCGAGCATGGCGAGGAGATCGCGCGTGAGCACGGCGAGCCGGGGGAGCGAGAGCGCGTCCTTCTCCGCCGAGGCCTGTGCGAGCGCCTCCACCACGGCGTTCAGGCGGGCGTGGTCCCGGGTCAGGCGGGCGAACTCCGGCGCGGCAGCGGGGAAGAGCAACCGCTCCTCGTCGGACGCCTGTCGCAGGACCACCGCGTGCAGATAGTCGAGCAGGGCCCGCGCCTCCCGTCCGGGCCACCGCCCCCCGGCGGCCTCCGCAAGCACGGCCCGGGCACGGCGGCTCACCTGCCCCATCAGCAGCAGGTGCTCCTGGGCCAGCGTGAGTGATGCCCGGCTGTCCCCCCGGTGTGCCTGCCCACCGACGGTCGTCTCCTGCCCTGCGGCCACATCCATCGCCACTCACCCCTTATTTCTCCAATAGTATTAGTATAAATCCCGGATGGTTGCTTCGCCAGGCCGACGGCCTCCAGGTGGATGCCGGCGATGCCGGTGATGCCGGTGCCCGGCCGGAAGGTCACCTCCGCCTGGCCGCGCGGCCGTGACGACGGCGCGAAGCACGGGCCGGGCGCTCATCCCGTCAGGAGCTCCCCACCGGCGGTGCGTCAACTCGCCCTTCCGGCGCCGGTACCGGCCGCGGCGGCGAACTCCTCGCGGGTGTGCTCCAGCGCGCCGAGGGAGACGATCTCACGGGGGAAGAACAGGGCCAGCGTCCAGTCCGCGAGGACCCGCAGCCGCCGGTTGACGGACGGCAGCGTCATCACGTGGTACGTGCGGTGGAGCAGCCAGGCCGGGAAACCCCGCAGGCGCAGCCCGAAGATCTCGGCGGCCCCCTGGTACAGGCCGAGGCCGGCGACCGACCCCACCGTCGCGTGCCGGTAGGGGACCGGGTGGCCGCCTCGGAGGACGGCGATGACGTTGTCGGCGACCAGGCGGCCCTGCCGGACCGCGTGCTGGGCGCTGGGCGCGCACTCCGCGCCGCCCTCGCGGGCCAGGTCGGGCACGGCGGCACAGTCGCCCAGTGTCCACGCGCCCGAAGTGCCCGCCACCGACAGGAAGGGGGTGGCCTGGAGGCGGCCGCGTTCGTCGAGTGGCAGGTCGGTGCGGCGCAGCAGCGGGTGCGGGGCAACCCCGGCCGTCCACACCACGGTGGCCGCGGCGAACGCGGTGCCGTCGTCCAGGACGACGCGGCCGTCGACCGCGGAGCGCAGCCGGGTGTTCAAACGTACCTCGATACCGCGCCGGCGCAGCAGGTCGGCGGTGTACCGGCTCATCTTCTCGCCGACTTCGGGCAGGATGCGCTCGGCGGCCTCGACCAGTACCCAGCGCATCTCGCCCGGGTCGAGGCCCGGGTAGTACCGGAGCGCGTCGCGGGCCATGTCCTGCAACTCGGCGAGCGCCTCCACGCCGGCGAACCCGCCGCCGACGAAGACGAACGTCAGCGCGGCCTGACGGCGCCGCACCGATGAGGTGGCGGCCGCGGCGTCGAGCCGGGCGAGGACGTGGTTGCGCAGGTGGATGGCCTCGCCGATGGTCTTGAAGCCGATCCCGTGCTCGGCCAGCCCCGGAATCGGCAGGACGCGGGAGACCGATCCCGGCGCGAGCACCAGTACGTCGTAGGCCAGCGGCTCCGGCTCGCCGCCGTCCTGGGACACCAGGTAGGCGGTGCGGTGGACATGGTCGATGGAGTCGACCGTGCCGGTGATCACCTGCGTCCCGGGCAGGGCCTGCCGCAGCGGCACCACCACGTGGCGGGGCTCCACGCTGCCCGCGGCGGCCTCGGCGAGCAGCGGCTGGTACGTCAGGTAGGAATGCGGGTCCACCAGCGTGACCGAGGCCTCGCCCCGCCGCAGCCGCTTGCCCAGCCGCAACGCGACGTGCAGGCCGCCGGCGCCGCCGCCCACGATCAGGATCCGAGGTCGCACGGCCGTCCGCTCCCGGCCGGTGTTGGTCGTGGTGGCGGTCATCGTCATCACCTTCTCCGAGACGCGACGCTTATTTACAACTCGGAGTCGTAGAAATTAATTCCGCGACTCCTCCCTCCCGCCGGATTTCGGTCCGCGTACCGGACCGCCGTGGTCACTCTCCGGCCGGGAAGCGGACCGCCAGCAGCGCGCGGTCGTCGGGCGAGTCCGGGTGGTGGTTGAGGAACAGCTCGCACAGGTCCCGCACGCTCAGCCCGGCGCTCTGCCGGGCGAGCGGGATCAGCCGCGCCAGGCCCTTGTCCAGGCTCTCGTGGCGGCGCTCGATCAGGCCGTCGGTGTAGAGCAGCAGGGTCGCGTCGTCCGGGAGCACGGTCTCCGCCTCCCGGTAGGTCACGCCCTTCAGCGGTCCGAGCGGCGGCGCGAGTGCCTGGTCGAGGAAGTGGCCGGCGCCACCGGATTCGATCAGCAGCGGCGGCGGGTGGCCGGCCCTGGCGTAGCGCAGGGTGCGGGTGCCGCGGTCGTAGACCAGGTAGCAGGCGGTGGCCATCCGCCGGGGGTGGTAGATGTGCAGGAACTCGCCGAGTTCCTTCAGCACGGCGGCCGGGTGGGTGCCGCACCGCAGGACGATGCTGCGCAGGGCGGCCGCGGTCTGCGCCATGATGGCGGCTTCCGGCAGGCCGTGGCCGGCGATGTCGCCGATGGTGATGCCGATGTGGTCCGCGTCGAGGTGGTGGACGTCGAACCAGTCGCCGCCCACCTTGACCATGTCGGTGCCGGGGGCGTAGCAACTCGCCGTCTCCACACCGGGGATGGACGGCGTCTGGGGGAGCAGGCTCAGCTGCAGGCGCTCGGCGAGGCGGTGTTCGTGCTCGTAGAGCCCGGCGCGGCGTACCGCCTGGCCGATCTGCTGGGCGACGGCCGTCAGGTGCTCGCCGTCCGGCGGTTCGGCCGTCTCGTAGCGGAAGGTGAGGGCGCCGAGCAGCAGGCCGTCGGCCTCCAGCGGGACGCGTACCGGGGTGCTCCGGGGCGGGTGCGGGGGAGGGGGCGGCGCGGCGGGGGCATCCAGATCGGTCCACGAGGTACCGGACAAAGACGGTGCGTTGTCGGCCGGTTCCATGGCGGGCATCAGGCGCCGCGAGTGCAGTTCCAGGACGACGTCCGAGGCGTCCACCGCGGCGGGCGCGGTCTCCCGGACCGCCTCGGCGACCTGCGCGAGGGTGCCCGCGGTCGCCAGGGCGGCGGTCAGGCGGTACAGGTGCTGCAACCGCACCCGGCCGGTCTTCTCCGCGACCAGCAGCCGTTCGCGTTCCGCCTCGGCGGACCGGCGGAAGGCCACCTCCCGGTTGAGCGTCGCCAGTTGCCGGCTGAGCGCCACGAAGCGGTCGGACTGGTCCAGGCGCGACAGGTGCATCTGGACGGCCGGCTCCGGCCCGTCCCACCAGCGCGCGCGGGCGCCGTGGCAGCGAAAGCGCACGGTCTCGCCGCTCCGGTCCTTCACGGCCAGGGCGCCGGGCAGCGGAGTGCCGCTGCGCAGCCACTGGGTGAGGTGGCGGCGCAGGACCTCGCGGTCCCCGTCCTGGAGTTCGTACAGGCTGCAGCCCGCTTCGAGTCCGGTGACGGAGCGGGTGGCGGCGGGATTCGCGGCCAGGACACGGCCGTCGGTGGCGCACAGCACAACGGGGTTGGGCAGGAGTGTGGTGATGGCCTGAAACAGGCCCAGGCTCACGCGGGCACCGGTGATCCGCTTGGGCCGGCGGGCGCGTCGGCCGTACCGGCGAAGTACTCGCGGCCGTCGCCGTCCGGTCCGGTGCCGGGGAGCAGGTGCACCGCCACCCGGCAGCCGGCGTCGCCGCGGGCGATGGTCTCCAGCAGTTCGACCCGGGCGTAGCCGAGGCTGGCCGCGGCGATGGTGCCGAAGACGTTGGACGTCATCATGCACATCGACTCACGGCCGACGACCTTCTCCGCGAACGGGCAGGCCCGGTTTCCCAGGACGATGGTCGACTCGTCCTGGTCGATGACGTGGAAGTCGCCTCTGATACGGCGCTTGAGATCCACCAGCACCTCGGCGACCTGCTCGCGGGTGAGCCGTTCGACGCCCAGCGCATGGAGGTACATGTCGTTGATCTGCCCGCCCACCGACTGCCCGACCAGGCTGATGTAGCCGGATGCCTCCTCCAGGCCGATCACGGACTCCAGCGAGGTGGCCAGCTCCCGTACCAGCGTGCGCAGGAAGACGTCCCGCTCGAGGGGGATCTCCAGCTCCGAGGCCCGGCTCATCTCGGCACGTTCTCCTTCGGTCGACGACGGCACGCCCTCGGGCGCGGCACCGCGGATGGGGCCCGCCCGTCCCCGTGGGCAGCGCGTGGCGGGTCCCGGGGGAGGTGTGCGGGCGATGGCGAAGGCGGTCGGCGGATGCCGGGGCAGAGTGAACGGGCCGTCGGCGGACGGCGGTTCGCCGGGGGATGTCAGCCGGCCCTCGCGGGCCGTTGCCCCGGCCTGATGCCTTCGGGAGGCAGCGTCATTACCTCCAGGTCGCGGCCATCCTAGTACGGGGCCGGTGAGGCGGTGCGAGCCCCCGGCTCAGGCGGGGTGGCCGAGCCGCTTGTAGTAGAAGCTGCAGTCCCGCAGGGCGCCCGCCGGATCGCTCGCGTAGTCGGGGACGATGCCGTACCGGGTCCAGCCGGCGGAGCGGTAGAGGCGGTCGGCGGCGCTGCCGGTCTCGGTGTCGAGCAGGAGCAGGCCGGCCCCCGCCCGGGCGGCGGCCGCCTCGGCGGTGGCCAGCAGGGCGCGGCCCAGTCCCTGGCCACGGGCGTCGCGGTGGACCATCAGCTTGAGGACCTCGGCGCGGTGCCGGCCGTTGGGCTTCGGCTCGTGGGCGAGGCTGACGGTGCCGGTGATCCCGTCCGGGCCGAGGGCGGTCCAGACGGTGAGGCTGCCGTCGGCCACCGCGGGCTGCCGGGTGCGCCACCAGGCGGCCGCGGCGTCCTCGTCGAACGGGGCCAGGAAGCCCAGTGAGGAACCGCCGGCGACGGCGTCCGCCAGCAGGCCGGCCAGGCCCGGGACGCTGTCTTCGAAAACGTCCGCGGTCAGGCGGGTGATGGTCGGCACGCGGGACTCCTGCGGGAGCGTCGATGCGGTCACGGGAGGACGACAACCGGAGCGTAGCGGGCGTGCGGTCGGGGCGCGGGCAGGGGTCGGCGTGCGTGATCCCACCACCGCGAGCGCGGGTGAAACGGCTGGTACGCGGCCGTTGAAGGCGGTTACTCTGCTGCTTGTGTCCATCTCCGATCCGCACTGACAGATCGCCTGTCCGCTTCCGCGCCGCATCCTCGTGAGGAGTGCCGGCGAGGGGGAGCGGAACCCCGATCCGTCATGCCCGCGCGCGGCCGGCCCCGGCCATGGCCAGGTGCCGGCGCGCCCACCTCGGAGAGCCCCATGCCACGCCCCGACGGGGGCAGTGCGTCCTATCGCGCTGTCCTCACGCTGCCCCACGCCCGCAACCTGTTCGCCGCCGCCATGCTCGCGCGGCTGTGCTACGGACTTCTCGGTCTGCCGTTGCTGCTCGCGCTACGGGAGGGAACCGGTTCCTACACCATCGCCGGCGCCGCAACCGGTCTGTCCGGTCTGGTCTCCGCTCTGCTCGGCCCCGTCAGGGCGCGGCTGGTCGAGCGTCATCACGCCGCGCTCATGCTCCTGGCCGTCTGTTATGCGCTGCTGCTGTCGGCACTGGCCGCTGCCTGCGCCGCCCGCGTGCCCGCCCTGTTCAGCGCCTGCCTCGCCGTACTGGCGGGAGTGTGCCCGCCCCCGGTCGGTCCGTTGATGCGGACGCTGTGGAGCAGGCTGACGGTGGACGAGGCGCAGCGTCAGTGTGCGTTGAGCCTGGACACGGCAGCGGAGTCCACCGTCTTCGCGCTCGGTCCCGTCCTCGGTGGACTCCTGGTTTCGGTCTCCTCCGCGCCCGCCGTGCTCCTGATGTGCTCGGCACTGCTCGTCACCGGCTTCGGGCTGCTGGCGACGGCCTTGCGCCGGGCGCCCGCGGGCGTACGCGTGTCACCGCCCGCCGCCGGCCTTCGAAGTCCCCTGCGCGCCGCGGGGTTCACGCCCCTGCTGTTGCTCGTGCTGGTTGCCGCGGCCGCGCTGTGCCTCGTCGAGGTGGCCGTCCTCGCCGCCTGGGGAACGCTGACGGCCGGGATCATCACCACCCTGTTCTCAGCCGGCGGCGTCCTGGGCGGCCTGGTGTACGGCCGGCGCCACTGGCGGGGGGCCCTGGCACGCCGGCCACTCGTGCCTGCCGCCTGCTCCGGCCTGTGTTACGCGCTTCCCGCCTTCGTGTACGCGCCTCCAGCGGCGGGCGTCGCCCTGCTGCTGGCC
>JBEHXI010000209.1:0-13088 GCA_048498775.1 Actinomycetota bacterium
CTAGCGCCAGACGGGCTGGTCGGTGCCCCACCGGCCGGGCGGTGTCGCCCAGTCGGCCGGGCCGCCCTCGAACGACACCGGCGGCAGGGCGTGGGTCAGGCGGCCCACCGGCGCGTCCCGCTCGGCGAGCCAGGGCCGCGGGGAGTACTCGGGGCCGTCCGCCGCCTCCGGCCGGGCCGGTGCGGTGATGCCCCGCGTCAGCCAGTGCGCCGTCGTCGCCAGGCCGAACCGCAGAACGCGGCCGCCGCCCGCGCCCGACTGCCGCTCGGACAGGGCGCGCAGCACCGCGGCCGCCATCAGGTAGCCGGTGCCGTGGTCGAGGGCCTGGGCGGGCAGCGCGCCGGGCCGGCCGCCGTCCCGCACGCTGCCGCCCGCCGCCTCGGTGTCGGCGATCCCGCAGGCCGCCTGCACCAGGCTGTCGAACCCGCGCCGCCCGGCCCACGGCCCGCCGTCCCCCCAGGCCGACAACCGCGCCACCACCAGCCCGGGCCGCCGCTCCAGCAGCACCTCGGGCGCCAGGCCGAAGCGGTCCAGCGCGCCGGGGCGGTATCCGGTCACCACGACGTCCGCCGCGGCCAGCAACTCCTCGAAGACCGCCCGGTCGGCGGGGTCGGCCAGGTCCAGCCGCGCCGACCGCTTGCCGAAGCCGGTGTCGGTGTGCGCGTCCTCGCTCTCCGGCAGCCGGGGCGAGTCCACCCGCAGGACGTCGGCGCCGAGCAGGGCCAGGGTCCGGGTGGCGACCGGGCCGGCGATCACCCGCGTCAGGTCCAGCACCCGCACCCCGCGCGCCGGCAGCAGCGTGCCGTCCGCCGCGAGCGCCGGCAGGGGTGCGGCGGCCCGCTCCGGCCCGGCCGCCGCCCGGTCCACGGCGACCAGTGGCCGGGCCGCCGCCGCCCGGCCCTGCTCATGCGCCGCCCACTCCGTTGCGGTGCGCACCGCCACGGCCAGGCCGCCCGCCGCGTAGGCGCGTTCCTCCACCTCCCCGGCGGGCAGTGCCCGGATCACCGCCGCCAGCCGCTCGGGGGCGCCGGTGTCCTCGGTGAGGCCCAGCGCCGCGAGCAGCCGGGCGCGGTGGTGCGGGTAGTTGGCGTGGGTGCGCACCCAGCCGTCCGCGGCGGGCCAGAAGCCCGACAGCGGCGCGAAGGTCGCGCCCGCCCGGCCGTCCACCCGCAGATGCCGCTCGCTGGTGAACGCGGTCGCCACCGCCCCGTCGTCCACCCGTACCGCGGGTACCGGCCGGCCGGTCCGCAGCGCGGCCAGTTCCGCGGCGGCCAGCGAGCAGGCCGTGACCGTCGCCCGCGCGAGTTCCAGGACGGGCAGCCGGGCGGGCAGGCCGTCGGACGGGCCCTGGCGGGAGACCCGGTCCAGCAGGTCAGGCGCTCCGCCGAGCGCTTCCCAGGCCTGTGCGGCCGCGTCACACCGTGTCTGTGTCATGTGCACATTGTCGGACAGGGCCCGTCACCACGTCCCGGGAATTCCGTGGTGCGGGGCACGGCGGATCGCCCCAGGTGGAAGGGGGTGCGGGAGGCCGTTGTGGAACAGCGTGTTCCGGGCCCGGGCCGCCGCCGCGGCTCCTATGGTTCAAGGATGACACCACGTCAGCCCGGCGCCGTGCGCTCACCGGGCCGGAGGCGGCGCCGGGCCGCGGTCGCGCTGGCGGGCGGCGTGGCCGTACTCGGGCTGCTGCTCGCCCGGTGCGCCCTGCCCGGCGGTCCGGGGCCCGGCGGCGTCCCCGGCGTCTACGGCACTCCCGGCACGCCCGGCCCGGCCACCGCGCGCCTCGGCTGGGGCCTGACCCACACGCAGTTCAGCGCGGACCGGGGCGCCGGGGCGGCCCTGCGGCGCGCGGACGCCCTGCTGGCCGCCGGCCCGCTGCCGCAGGACCAGGCCCTCATGGGCTGGGGCGCGGACAACCCGGAACCCGCCCCCGGCCGGTACGACTTCGCCGCCCTGGACAGCCGGGTGGCGCTGATCCGCCGGACCGGCGGGATCCCGGTGATCACGCTGTGCTGCGCGCCGGACTGGATGAAGGGCGGGACACCGGGCCGCACCGACTGGTCCCGGCTGGAGAGCGCCCCGGACCCCGCGCACTACGCGGACTTCGCCGCGCTCGCCGCCATCGTCGCCCGGCGCTACCCGGACGTGCGGCACTTCGTGGTGTGGAACGAGTTCAAGGGCTTCTGGGACGACCGGGCCGGACGCTGGGACTACGAGGGCTACACCCGCCTGTACAACCTGGTCTACCGGGCGGTGAAGGCGGCCGACCCGCGAGCCGAGGTCGGCGGCCCCTACCTGGTCATGGACAGCCACGCGCCCGGCGACCGGGAGAACGCCTCCGCGGTCGCCGGCCCGTGGGGAAGCCTGGACCAGCGCACCCTCGACGCCCTCGACTACTGGCTGCGGCACAAGGCCGGCGCCGACTTCCTCGTCGTGGACGGCTCCAGCGCGGCGCGCGACGGCGGCCTGTACCCGGACACGTTCGCCGCCACCGAGAAGTTCGCCGCGCTCGGCCGCTGGCTGCGCCGGCACGCGGGCCTGCCGCTGTGGTGGGCCGAGTGGTACGTCGAACCGCCCGGCGCCCGGTGGCCGCAGGCCGAACTGACCGCCGTCCAGGCGGTGGCCATGATGCAACTCGCCCTCGGCGGGGCCTCCGCCGCCTTCTACTGGAACCCCGAGACCCCCGGCGGCGCCTGCTCCGGATGCCTGTGGAGCGGCACCAGGGACGCCGCGTCGGGCGGTTCGGAACTGCCGATGCTCGGCCTGCTGCGCCGCTTCGCCGCCGCCTTCCCGCCCGGGACGGCCTTCCGCGACGTGGCCGTGGACGACGCGCGGGTCCGGGTCCTCGCCGACGACACCACCGTCCTCGCGGTCAACACCACGGACGCCCCGGTCCGCACCCGGCTGGACGGCACCGAACTGTCGCTGGGGCCCTACGAGGTGAGCTGGGCGCAGCGGTGAGCGGCGGGGCCGGGAGGGATCAGGAGAGCGTGGCGAACCGGTCCACCAGGGCGATCAGGACCACCGCGAGCAGCGGCACCGACAGCGTCAGCGACAGCCGCATCCACCGTTGCCTCCGCTGCCGCGGCACCAGGACCCGGCCCAGCTCCCGGGCGGCGAGGAGCACCACCGCGAGCACCGCCGCGACCGCCCCGGACACCGTCCACGGCGTCCAGGTGATCACCGGCCCGACGCGGCCCACCACCGGCTGCGGCGCCGGCCCGGGTGGCTCGATCGTCAGCCGGTAGACCACCGCGTCCCGGTTCGTCAGCGCCCTGCGCACCGCGGGGTCGTGGTCGAGCGCGGACAGCAGGGAGGTGCGCCAGCCGGCCGGATAGCCCGCGTCCAGCTCCAGATACGCGGCCACCCCGCGGCCGACCACCAGGTACGAGTTCGGCCCGGCGTCCCGCAGCGCCTGCACCAGGTCGCCGACCCGCGCAGGATCGCGCGGCGCGAGCACCGGCACATAGGCGACCCGGTCCATGTCCCGCGCCATCCACGGCATGCTGGGCGTGACGTCGTCGACGGGGTCCCTGCTGGGCCACAGCAGGCGCGCGGACGGGGTGTCGTGCGCGTAGACGTAGTCCAGGGCGGCGACCTCACCGGTGCGTACCCGCTCGAACGGCTCGTTGCCCCACCGGGCCACCAGGAAGCCCCCGATGAGCACCAGCCCGGCCAGCAGCACCGCGGGCACGGCCAGGCGCTCCCGGCTCCCGCCGTCCGGCCGCGGGAAGAACGCCAGCGCCGCCAACGTGCAGGCGCCGGGCAGCGCGAACAGGAAGACCCGCAGCGCCATCTCCCCGCCGTAGGACTGCAGTCCCAGGCCGAGGAACGGCACCAGCAGCAGCACGAGCAGCGCCCGGTCGCCGATGCCGGCCAGCCTGCGGCGCAGCCGGCCGACCGCGGCCACCGCGAGCACCCCGGCGGCCAGCAGCACCCGTGCGTAGAGCACCAGCCGGTGGGTGTCGCTGCCGCCCTGGATGCGCCCCGAGACACTGGAGGTGACATTCCCGCCCAGCGAGCCGATGCCGCCGAACAGGTCGGCGAAGTGCCCCGACCAGTACGGTTCGGCGAGGAACCCCACCCAGGACACCACCAGCACCCCGCACAGCAGCGGCAGCCCCCGCAGCGTGCAGCGCCGCCACAGCACCAGTGCCGCCGCCACCCCGAGCATCACGAACGGGGTGAGCTGGTGGCTGACCACCGAGGCGGTGAACACGGCGAGCAGCAGCCCCAGCAGGACCGCCCGGTCGCCCCGCCCGGCCGGGCGCGGCTTCGCCTCACCGGGCAGCAGCCTGCCGCCGTCCGGCCGCGGCGGGCGGAACCACACCAGCAGCACGGCCACGAACACCAGGTAGAGCAGGTAGTTCAACGACTGCGGCGAGAAGTAGTCCTGCCCGACCCAGCCGCACAGCACGAACAGCCACGCCGCGCACCACCTGGCCCGCCAGCCGGTCCGCACCGCGCTCAGCAGCAGCGCCAGCGGCGCCAGGTACAGCACCTCCAGCACCGTCGGCCACCAGCGGAGCACCTCGGTGAGGTCGGTGACGCCGCACGCCCCGGCGACCAGCGCGACGCCGGCGAAGAAGCCGGGCCAGGAGAACCGGGCGTCCAGATACGGCATCGCGTGGCCGGTGCGGTCGATGTACTCGATGAAGCCCGCGTGCTGCCAGGCGGTCGGGAAGCGCGGCTGCGCCTCCAGCAGCGCCGGCACGGCGTGCAGCGAGACGACGGTGGCCAGCAGCACCGCGGTCAGCAGCCACCGCCGCGGCCCCGGCAGCCACAGCGCCCAGCAGAACGCCAGCACCAGCCCCGCGGCGCCCGCCAGCGTCACGGCGGGCAGCACCGACACCAGCCCGAGGCCGTTCATCCGGTCCAGCGAGGCGTCGTCCATCCCGCGCAGCGGCAGCCAGTACAGCGCCAGCGCCGCGGCCAGCAGCAGCCAGCCGCCGGCCGCCGCGAGCCGGGCTCGGGGCCGGGCCGGGGCGGGGGCGGGAGGTGGTGGGGTGCCGGGCGGCGCCTGGAGCGGGCGGCGCCCGGGATGGTCGATGTCCAGCCGGACCCCCGGAGACAGGGTGTCCCGGTCCGGCGCGGCCGCGGACACCGGCGTGGCGCGGGCCTCGTCCGGCGCGGGCGGCGCCGCGGCGACGGTGGCGGCGGCGGGCGGGGACCGCAGGATGCGGACCAGACCGTAGCAGGCGATCGCCGCGATCACGCACTGGCTGGCGAGTGCGGCCACGCCCGCGCCGACGATGCCCAGCGGCGGCAGCAGCACCAGCGTCGAGCCGAGGATCAGCACGCACAACAGCCCCTGGAGCAGGGCCAGCAGGGTCGTCCGGCTGTGCGCCCGCAGCACCGCGAAGTAGACCTCGAAGATCACCCGGGTGAGTGAGGCCAGGGCCATGAAACGCAGCAGCGGCGCCCCGCCTGCGGCGTAGCCGGGCCCGAACACCCGCAGCACCCAGGGCGCGAGGACCACCAGGGACAGGCACAGCGGGACCATGATGCGTGCCATCCGGCGCAGCGCGGCACGGCAGTTGGCGGCGATGCGCGACGGGTCGTGCGCGCCCTCCACGGTCAGGGAGGCGCCCATGTTGATCGCGAGCAGGTCGACGGTGCCGCCGATCGTCGCGGTGATGTAGAAGTACGCGTTGTCCCGCGGGCTGATCCGCGCCGCGACGATCACCGGGACCAGGTAGACCACGGCCAGCGCGAACAGCGAGCCGGTGGAGTCCCCGGCCAGGAAGCGCCGGATCTCCCGTCCGGTGGGCGGCTCGGCCGCGCCCGCCGTCGCCGCGGCGTGCGCCGGGACCAGCCGCCGGAAGACCAGCCAGCCCAGTGGCACCGCGGACAGCGCGATGGCCGCGGCCCAGGAGACGAACACTCCGGTCGCCGGGACCACCCCGGCCAGCGCCACCAGCAGCACCAGCTTGCCGGTGGAGAAGACGGTGTTGCCGACCGGCACCCACACCGCGCTGCGCAGCCCGGTCAGCACGCCGTCCTGCAGGGTGAGCACCGACCAGCCCACCACCGCGACGGTGAACCCCAGCCCCGGCAGCGGCCCGTGCAGAAAGCGGTACGACGGCCCCCACACGTCCAGCGTCAGCAGGAACAGTCCGGCGGCCGCGGCGACCACCGCGGAACTCGCCAGATAGGTGCGGAGCACCAGGGCGCCGGTGCGCCGGCCGGCGACCGGGATGAAGCGGGCCAGCGCACCGGTCAGCGTCACCGCGGTGAGCCCGGCCAGGAACTTCATCGCGGCGATGGCCGCCGAGCCGCGGCCCACCGCGTCGTCGGTGTAGTGCCGGGCGGCCACCACCCAGTACCCCAGGCCCAGCACCGCCGAGACGCCGGTGTTGAGCATCAGCGCGTACGCGTTGCGGAACAGCGGATCGGGGCCGGGCCCGGGCAGCAGGCCGCTCGCCCGCCACCGCCCGTGCCGCTCCCCGGTGGAGCGGTGCCCGCGGGTGGTCGTGTCAGTCACCGGGGCCGCGTACCTTCCGCAGCGCGGCCCGGGACCTGCGGACGATCGCGTACCCCTTGGTCAGCGCCCGGTCCACGGCGAACGTCCGGGCCAGGGCCCGGCCCTCGACCAGCCGCTCGAACTCCTCGGGGCCGGTGGAGCGCCGCACCGTCAGCCGGCGCAGCGCGTACGGGCCCTGGCGGCGGTCGGCCACCGCGTTCCCCACGGCCAGCGCGGTGCCGAAGCCGGCCGCCCGCACGGCGAGCCGCACCCGGCGGCTGGAGTAGCCGTAGGGGTACGCGAACGAGCCGGGGGGAGCGCCGAGTTCCGCGGTGAGGATCTCCCGGCAGCGCAGCACCTCGGACCACAGGCGGCGGTCGGTGAGCTGGTCCAGCTGCGGGTGGCTGTGGCTGTGGCCGCCGATCTCCAGCCCGGCGGCGGCCAGGGCGCGGAGCCGGTCCCAGTCGAGCATCTCGTCCGGGGCGCCGGGGGCCAGGTCGGCCGGGGGACGGCCGCGCAGCCAGCCGGTGGCGGCGAACAGGGTCGCCGGGAAGCCGTGCCGGGCGAGCGCGGGCAGGGCGTGCCGGTGCACCCCCAGGTAGCCGTCGTCGAAGGTGATGAGCACCGGACGGGGCGGCAACGCGGCGCCGTCCCGCCAGGCCGCCGCCAGCTGACGCACCGTCAGAGGAGTGAAGCGCCGGTCGGCCAGCACCCGCAGCTGCTCGCGGAACGCCGCGGGGGTCACCGACAGCCGCCGCGCGGCCGGGGACGGGGCGTCCGCGACCGCGTGGTACATCAGGACCGGGACCGGTCCGCTCGCGGAACTCACCGTGCCGCCACCCCCACCTCCCCGGCGGCGCCCTCCCCGGCGCCGTCCCGCGCCGCCGCGTGGCCGGCCACCACGAAGCGGTCCCCGCCGCGGCGCGCCCGCAGGCTGCCCAGGGCATACCCCGCCGCCGCGGCCGCCACGCCCGTGACGATGGCCCCGGCCCGCCCGGCGCCGCCGGCCCGGCCGAGCGCCGCGTCCCGGATCCCGCGCAGCACACCGGCCGGCAGGACCCGGGTGACGTACCGGCGTTCGGCGGACAGGCCCGCCCGGGCGCCGACGCTGCGGGCCACCAGGGCCTTGGACAGGCCCTCGGCGTAGCAGCGGGTGCGGAAGTACGCGAGGCGCTCGCGGTCCGGCGGCACCCGGTGGTGGATCACCGCGCGGTCGTCGATGAGCACCAGGCCGCCGGGCGCGGTCTTGAGGAGCCGGATGCACAGCTCGGTCTCCTCGCAGCCGAGCGGCAGCCGGTGCCCGTCGCGTCCGATGCCGGTGGCGAAACCCCCCGTGAGGTGCAGGGCGGTTCGCCGGAACGAGGCGTTCCCGCCGAGCACGTTGCGTACCCGGGCCCGCCCGGGCGGCAGGCCGCGGTAGGTGCAGCCCACCACCCAGTCGAACTCGCGCGGGAACCAGGCCGGCCGGCGCCCGGACGCCCACAGCGGCTCGGTCCGGCCGCCGACCGCCAGCACCCGCCGGTCCCGGTAGGCGTCGGCGAACGAGCGCAGCCAGTCGCGGTCGGCCACCGCGTCGTCGTCGAGGAAGGCGATCACCGAGCCGGAGGAGGCGGCGACGCCGGTGTTGCGGCCCGCGGACAGGCCGCGGGCGCCGGAGTTGGCGAGCACGGTGACGGCCGGCTCGGCCGCGTAGCGTTCGCGGAGCCGGGTTTCGAGCGCCGGGTTGTGGTCCACGACCAGCAGCGTCTCCAGGGGCGGAAGGGTCTGCGCCCGCACCGAGGCCACCGCGGCGAGGATGTCGTCCCAGCGGTCCTCGGTGTAGACGCAGACGACCACGGAGAAGGTCTCCGCGAAGGTCTCCGCGGAGGTCTCCGCGCTCACGAGGCCTCCCCGACGCCCGCGCCGGTGCCGAGTCCCACGCCGGTGCCGATGGCCGCGCCGGCGTTCGCCGCCGCGGCCAGCACGGCGGGGCGGGACCGCCGCCGGGGCCGGGTGCCGCGCTCGCGCAGGATCACCCGCAGGACCCGCAGCCCGTCGCGTACCGCCCGCAGGTTGCTCGCGCCGTGGATGCGCAGGTGCTCGTGGCTGGGTATCTCCTGGACCCGCAGACCGGCCTTGACGACCCGGATGTTCATCAGCGTCTCCACCTCGAAGCCCGCGCAGTCCAGCGCTATGTGGTCGAGGCAGTGCCGCCAGAAGGCGTTGTAGCCGTAGCACAGGTCGGTGTAGCGGGCCCCGAACTTGGCGTTGACCAGCGCGCACAGCACCCGGTTGCCGAGCTTGCGGATGGGGGTCATGTCGTCGGTGCCGCCGCCGTTGGCGAAGCGGGAGCCCTTGGCGAAGTCCGCGCCGGAGACCAGCGCCGAGACGTAGGAGACGATCTCGCGGCCGTCCGCCGAGCCGTCGGCGTCCACCATGACGATGATCTCACCGGTGCAGGCGGCGAAGCCGCTGATCAGGGCGTCGCCCTTGCCGTGGCCGTCCTGCGTCACCACCTTCACGTCCGGCCGCAGTTCCCGGGCGACCTCGACGGTGCGGTCGGTGGAGTGCCCGTCGACGAGGACGACCTCGTGGATCCAGGACGGGAGCGTGGCGAAGACGTGCGGCAGGTTCGCGGCCTCGTTCATGGCCGGGATCACCACGCTGACCGGCGGGGTGATCGCCAGATGCGTGGAGATGGGACGGAACCGGGCGGAGACTCTCGGCTCGGCCGGCGGCTGCTGCGCCGGTCGTGTCGCCGGTGGCACCGCCGGTCGCACAGAGGAACTCATGGAACCACTTCCCTCTCGTCCGGTGGACCGCCCTCCCCAGGCGGTCTCGTGGTGTGTCCGGTTCGAAAGGGGGGTCCCACCCGGCCGAGCGGCCGTCTCCGGGCACGCGTGCGGCGCGCCGGTGACAACCACTCCGTGCAGGCCAGGCAGGTCGGCGTACCGGGCCGGCTCCGCGACACGCGGATCGGCCCGTACGTTTCCCGGCACGGCACCCCCCTACCGCGCCCCGCCCCCGGCTCCCACGCCGGTCGTTCAGTGCCCTCCCCTTGGGACCGATCGCAGATGAGACGGTGCGGGTGGATGTACGACGGTATTGATGCTTGGGACCTTATGGCAAGAGTGGAACAGTGCGGACCAGTTGACGGAATTCTTGACGAGATGTCTCTTTGATCTTGTCTGGGTGATTGACCTTGCAAAAGGTTGGATGGGTGCGAACGATTCCGTTCTTCGGTCTTTCATGCCGGGTGATGACGGAAACGGCGGCCCGATGCCTGCGGGGAAGCGGGAGTTGGGGAGCCCCGGTCGCCGGGCCGGGCCCCGGCTCGCCGTTCCGGATCGGCCGTCGGCGGCCCACCGAGGGCGTCAGAGACCGGTGCGCAGCCGTCCCATGGCGCGCAGCAACCGGTCCGCGGGGTCACGCAGCACGGGGCGCGCGATGACGGTGTTGCGCAGCGCGCGCACCGGCGCGCGTCGTGCCCGGTGCCCCAGCGCGACGGGGTGCGGGCGCGTCACCCAGCCCTCGGAGACCGACAGGTCCCGGGTCTTGAGCGACTCCTTGTACTCCTTGGCGCCGCGCCCCAGGTCCAGATAGGCCATTCCGTCGCCGGCCGCCGCCCGGGCCATCCGCAGATGCAGCACCAGCCCCGGCGAGTACCGGGCGTACGCCGGGTCATACGCCGGGAACCAGCACGCCAGCACGTGCTCCGAGCGCAACCCGAAATGCGCCGCGACGGGTTTCCCGTCCGCGTACAGCACCGACAGCAGCCCGGAGCAGGTCTGCCCGCGGGTGTGGAACAGCCGCCGCACCAGCTGCACGATCCAGGGCCGGGCGAACCGGTCGCTCCGTCCCGTCCTGCGGTACTGGGCCGACTTCCAGGCCATCAGCGTCCGCAGGGCGGCCGGATCCCGCTCGTCGTGCACATAGCGGACCTCCCCGGCGTCCCGGCCGAGCCGGCGCTCCTTGGCGAGCGTGGTGCGGGTGAACTTGGGCGCGTGCGACCGCAGATGCCGCAGATACGCCTCGTACCCCTGATCGACGTCGATGACCGGGGAGGGATACGAGCCGGTGGCGCCCGACTCGAACGGCTTCTGCCCCTCGGCCAGATGGTCGAACTCCCAGACGGCCAGCCCGCAGGCGCGCAGCAACTCCTGGGCGTCCCACTGGAAGCCGGGCCGGTGCACCAGGCCCTGGCAGTCCGAAAGGCCGAGCCCCACCGCGCGTCCCACCCCCCACGCGGTGCGCTGGAACGGGAAGAAGGCGGCCGGGCCGCCGTCCTCGCGGATCACCGCGACCCGCACGCCGGGCCGGTGGCGGCCGACGGCGAGGGTGAACTCCGGGGCGAGAAAGGGATTGGACAGCGCCGGGGCCCCGGACTCCGGGGCGAGCGACTGCATCCGGGCCCAGGCGGCGCGGTCCGCGGCGGTCAGGTCACCGGGACGGTGTACCGCGATGTCCACGTTTACCCGGCCCGCCGTCGCCCGGCGGCGGAGGCCGCCCGGCCGCGCGCGCAGCCGCGGCGGGCCGGCGGTACCAGGAACAGCGCCGCGCTGATCGCGGCGACCACCGCGACCCCGCCGCGCACCGACCACAGGTGCAGCGCGATCAGCGCCTCGGCGACCAGCAGGTCCACGGTGACCGATCCGGCCAGGGCGAGCACCGCCCGGGCGAGCGGATCGAGGCCGGCCGGCAGCGAGGCGAACGCCGCCCCGGGCGCCACGAGAAGGAAGAAGAAGGTGAACGGCGCGCGCAGCGGTGAGGAGATGTCGGCGAGGGCGAGCGCCGCGCCGACCCCGCCGGTGCCGACGGCCGCGCCCGCCAGCAAGGGCAGGGTTTCCCTGGCGATGGGACGCATTGGCGACGTGACCCCCCGGAAGCGCCGGATGCCGGGCTTCAATGTCGCGCAGTTCGGGCGGATCCGTCAAGGATTGACCGGCCGCCCCCGGCGCACGGTATCCACCGGTACGGCATGGCTCCTCCCGGGGTATTCCGGGGCGTCGTTCCGGAGATTGCCCAGATCGCGGAACGTTCTCTGCTAAATCGGCCCTCATGGGAACACTTCGCGCTCCGTCCACCGCCGCGGCGCTGCTGCTGTCCGCCGCGCTCACCCTCAGCGCCCCGGGCGCCGCCGCCGCGGCCGACCACTCCGGCGCCGCCTACGCCGCCCTCGGCGACTCGTACTCCTCCGGCCTCGGCGCGGGGGACTACCTCGACGGGTCCGGGGCCTGCCGCCGCAGCGCCAACGCCTACCCCGAGCAGTGGGCGGCCCGGCACGAGCCGGCCTCCTTCGCCTTCGCCGCGTGCGCGGGCGCGACGGTGCGGGACGTGCTCGACCGTCAGCTCGGCGCGCTCGGACCGTCAACCAGGCTCGTCAGCGTCACCGTCGGAGGGAACGACGCCGGGTTCGCCGGGGTCATGGCCGCCTGCGTGCTGTCCTCCGAGGAACGCTGCCTGGAGCGGATCGGCTCGGCGCGCTCCTACGGAGACACCACGCTGCCCGGGCTGCTCGACCGGCTCTACGCGGCGATCCGGGCGGCCGCGCCGGACGCCCGGGTCGTGGTGCTGGGCTATCCGCGCCTGTACCGGCTCGGCGCGGACTGCCCCATCGGGCTCACTCCGGCCCGCCGCAGGGCACTGGACGGCGCGGCCGACGACCTCGACGCCGTCATCGCCGCCCGCGCCGCCGCCCACGGGTTCCACTTCGGCGACGTGCGCCCCGCCTTCGCGCCGCACACGATCTGCTCGGACGGCACCTGGTGGCTGCACGGGCTGACGCTTCCGGTCCAGGAGTCGTACCACCCCACCGCCGAGGGGCAGGAGGGCGGTTATCTGCCGGTCCTGGAGGCACGCGCCGACGGATGAGCGCCCCCTGTGCCGCCGTGCGCCGGCGCGCTTCCGGCGACCCTGATCCGGAGGCTTCGGATCCGTTTAACCTCGCCGAATCGCTGGAATCGTTGTGGTCATGGGAGAGTTGTCGCGGCTGTGCAACAGTGGGACCCGGCCCGCCCTGTCAACAACCCCCTGACACAGGTGAATCGGGACAGTCCGGATGCGCGGGTGACGTGAAGGGACGATAGGGTTACGCTGCCCGGGCCGGGCGTCTCGTACGGGTGGGGAGTGTCCAGATGGAGCAGATAGTACGCAGCAGGCCGCGTGTGCCTGCCATCAGCTGCGGCAGCGGCGCCACCAGCGCGCGCCTCGACCGGCATCTCGCGGTGCTCGGCGGCCCCGCCGTCCCGCAGCGGGAAACCGCCGAAGCCGCGCTGCTGATGCGCGAACTGACCAAGCGGGACGCCGTCCGCACCCAGCGGAACAACCGCGGCGCCCGGGTGTCGTTGTTCGCACCGCTGCGACGGCTGCGCAGGTCGCTGTTCGGCGGCCGCGGCTGATCCCCTAGGGAAGACGGGCAGGACCGGCGGACCGTGACGGCCCGTACGGTCCGCCGCCGCGGCCCGCGCCCGTTGTGACGGCATCGCCACCCCGGCCCGCACCACCCGGGCGACGCCGTCCACGACACTGTCCGGCCCCTCCGCCCCGCCCGGCGGCGCCGCGCCGCGTCACAGCAGCGCGAACTGGCCCTCCGGGCCCTCCTCCTGATGGTCGAGCACCGAGGCGGGCCGCCGTGCGGCGGCCGCCCCCG
>JBEHXI010000210.1:0-13071 GCA_048498775.1 Actinomycetota bacterium
GGCCGTCCCGGTGGCCGGAATCCTCCTCCGGTGCGGTCGCGCGCCGGGCACGGGCGGTCGTCATGACTGCCAGCCTGCCGCGCGGGCGGCCGGTGCGCCATGGGGTTTGCCCGACCCGTGCGGGGTGGGGTTCTCCCCACGGTCCCCACGGTTCCCGCAAGCCCCGGCATCCAACGTCCGGTACCCCCGGGGGTTTTCCGGCGGGGTGGGGGCCGCCACAGCGGGTATGCGGCCGCTCACCTCCGCACAGGCAGGGCCTAGACTCGCCTGCGTACCGATCGTCGGACCGCCCGCCCCACCCGCTCGCGGAGGGCCGCGGCGGCCGGCGGCACGGCGGTTCACCCCCGGTCCACAGCGGGTTTCGGACAGCGGACCGTGAACCGCCCACCACGCACAGCGAGCAGCGGAACGAGAGGACGAGGCGGACGTGCCGGAGGCGACCGTACGGGCGGCTACCAGCGCTCACCTCGCAGGGGACACCCTTGCGGGGTCTGCCGCGGGCTACTTCCACGGCTACTCCGTCGTCGGCCTGGTCGCGGTCGTCGGGGTGCTCTTCGTGGCCGTGGCCTTCGGTGCCGGGCACCTGCTGCGGCCGGTGGTGCCCACCCGCGAGAAGATGCTGACGTACGAGTGCGGCGTCGACCCGGTCGGGGAGGGCTGGGCGCACACGCAGATCCGCTACTACGTGTACTCCTTCCTCTACGTGATCTTCGCCGTGGACGCGATCTTCCTCTTCCCGTGGGCGACGGTGTTCGCGGTGCCCGGCTTCGGCGGGACCACGCTGGCGGAGATGTTCGTCTTCATCGGCTTCCTCGCCGTCGGTCTGCTGTACGCATGGAAGAAGGGCGTCCTGGAATGGGCGTGACCCCCGCCTCCCCCCTCCCGCCGGAGCAGCCGGCGGCCCAGGACCAGCCGGCGGCGCAGGACGCGCGGCCCGGCCCTCAGCCGCTGCCCGAGCCCCGGCGCCTCGGCACGCTGTCCCGGCTGGCCCCCGAGCCGATGAAGGTGGTCCTCAACTGGGGCCGCCGCTACAGCCTGTGGGTCTTCAACTTCGGGCTGGCCTGCTGCGCGATCGAGTTCATCGCCGCGTCGATGTCCCGCCACGACTTCATGCGGCTCGGCGTCATCCCGTTCGCGCCCGGCCCCCGGCAGGCGGACCTGATGGTGGTCTCCGGCACCGTGACCGACAAGATGGCCCCGGCCGTCAAGCGCCTCTACGAGCAGATGCCGGAGCCGAAGTACGTCATCTCCTTCGGCGCCTGCTCCAACTGCGGCGGCCCCTACTGGGACTCCTACTCCGTCACCAAGGGCGTCGACCAGATCATCCCGGTGGACGTCTACGTCCCCGGCTGCCCGCCGCGCCCCGAGGCGCTGCTCCAGGGCATCATCAAGCTCCAGGAGAAGATCGCCCGCGAGTCGCTGGGGGAGCGCTACTCCGGCGGCACGCCCGCGGCCGCCGCCCGGCCCTCCACCGCCGCGCTGCGCAGCGGCCTGGTGACCCCGCCCGGGGAGGACGACCGGTGAACGCCTTCGACCGGCTGCCGGACGCCGCCGCCGAGATCTTCGGCGCACAGGCGACGGCGGAGCAGGCCTACGGCCTGCTCACCGTGGACGTCCCCGCCGAGGAGTGGATCGCGGCCCTCCGGACCGCGCGCACCACGCTCGGCTGCACCTTCTTCGACTGGCTCAGCGCCGTCGACGAACCCGGCACCGGACTGCGGGTCTCGGCCCACCTGGTGGCGCTGCCGGACGCGGACGACCCGGCGGTGCGCCGCCTGCTGGTGCGCACCACCGTGCCGCACGAGGCCGCGGCCCTGCCGACCGCCACCGGGATCTACGCCGGCGCCGCCTGGCACGAGCGCGAGACCCGCGAGATGTTCGGCATCGAGTTCACCGGCCACCCCCACCCCGCGCCGCTGCTGCTCCCCGAGGGCTTCGAGGGCCATCCGCTGCGCAAGGACTTCGTGCTGGCGGCCCGGGTGGCCAAGGCATGGCCGGGCGCCAAGGAACCCGGCGAGTCCGAGCACGGCGGCCCCAAGCGCCGCCAGATGCTGCCGCCCGGTGTCCCCGACCCCAACGAGTGGGGCCCGCTCAAGGGCCAGCTGCCGCCCGCCCCGGCGCGTCCGGCCCGCGGCGCGGCCGCCGGCGCCGACCGCCCGGCCCGCCGGGCCCGCTCCGCGAGCGAGGGCTCGGTCAGCCAGGCCGGCGAGGCACGCCCGCGCCGCACCCGCTCGGCGAGCGAGGGTTCGGTCAGCCAGGCCGGCGAGACGGCGGCCCCGCCGGCCGCCGCGCCGCGCCGCCGCACCTCGGACGCCCCGTGGAACCAGCCGCCGGAGCCGGCCGCCCCCGCCGAGGGCGAGGACCGGCGGCCCGCCGCCGACGAGGGGGGTGAGGACCGGTGAACGACGTCCTCGATGTCGTGCTGCGCCTGGTCGCCGTGCTCGTCGTCTTCCTGGTGCTGCCGCTGGTCGTCGGCCAGACCGAGCACAAGGTGATGGCCCACATGCAGGGCCGCCTCGGCCCGATGTACGCGGGCGGCTTCCACGGCTGGGCCCAACTCGTGGCCGACGGCGTGAAGTTCGTGCAGAAGGAGGACGTGGTCCCGGCCGACGCCGACCGCCGTGTCTTCCAGCTCGCCCCGGCCGTCGCCCTCCTGCCGTACCTCCTCGTCCTGATCGCGATCCCGGTCGGCCCGCACGGCCTGGTCGGGCAGACGCTGGACGCCGGGCTGTTCTTCGTGCTCGCCGTGATGGGCGTGGGCGTGCTCGGCTCGCTGATGGGCGGCTGGGCCTCGGCCAACAAGTTCTCCCTCCTCGGGGCCCTGCGCACGGCCGCCCAGCTGATGGCCTACGAACTGCCGATGCTGCTGGCCGCCGCCTCGGTCGCGATGGCCGCCGGCACGCTGTCGCTGCCCGGGATCGTCCAGGCGTTCCACTGGTGGTGGATCCCCTGGCAGATCATCGGCGGGCTGGTGTTCTTCACCGCCGGGCTCGCGGAGTTGCAGCGGCCGCCGTTCGACATGCCGGTCGCCGACTCCGAGATCATCTTCGGCGCGTACACCGAGTACACCGGGCTGCGGTTCGCGCTGTTCCTGCTGGCCGAGTACGCGGGCATCGTCGTGCTGTGCGGGCTGACGACGGTGCTGTTCCTCGGTGGCTGGCACGGGCCGTGGGCCGGTAGCCTCGGGTGGCTGTGGACGCTGGTGAAGACGGCGGTGCTGGCCTTCGTCGTCATCTGGCTGCGCGTCAGCTATCCGCGGCTGCGCGAGGACCAGTTGCAGAAGCTGGCCTGGACCGTGCTGATCCCCCTGTCCCTTGCCCAGATCGCGCTCACCGGCGTCGTCAAGGTGGTGATCTCGTGAGCCCCCTGCCCGGCAGCGGCCTGGCCAAGGGCCTTGCCGTCACCCTGCGGACCATGACCCGGCGCTCGGTCACCGCGCAGTACCCGGACACCCTGCCCGAACTGCCGCCGCGCTCCCGCGGCGTCATCGCGCTGTTCGAGGAGAACTGCACGGTCTGCATGCTGTGCGCCCGCGAATGCCCCGACTGGTGCATCTACATCGACTCCCACAAGGAGACGGTGCCGCCGGCCGCGCCCGGCGGGCGCGAGCGCAGCCGCAACGTGCTGGACCGCTTCGCCATCGACTTCGCGCTGTGCATGTACTGCGGCATCTGCATCGAGGTGTGTCCTTTCGACGCGCTGTTCTGGTCACCGGAGTTCGAGTACGCCGAGACCGACATCCGTGATCTGACCCATGAGCGGGACCGGCTCCGCGAGTGGATGTGGACCGTGCCCCCGCCGCCCCCGCTGGACGAGAACGCCGAGGAGCCCAAGGAGATCGCCGCCGCCCGCAAGGCCGCGGAGAAGGCCGCCGCGGCGGCACAGGAGCCCGCGGCACAGGAGCCCGCGGCACAGGAGCCCGCGACCGGCCGGCAGCCCTCCGCGCCGGCCGCCGAGCCCCGGCCGGCCGAGCCGCCGGCCGCCGAACCCCGCCCCTCCGGACCGCGCCCGTCCGCGGACCGGCAGCCCCCGCGGGAGGGCGACGCATGACCCTCGCCGCCGCCCACCCCGGTTTCCTGTCGCCGACCGGGGTCGAGATCGCCTTCGTGCTCGTCGGCGTCGCGACGCTCGGCGCCGCCCTGGTGACCGTCACCACCCGGCAGCTGGTGCACGCCGCCCTGTGGCTGGTGGTCGCGCTCGGCGGGCTCGCCGTCGAGTACCTCCTGCTCACCGCCGAGTTCATCGCCTGGGTGCAGGTGCTGATCTACGTCGGATCCGTCGTCGTCCTCCTGCTGTTCGGGCTGATGCTCACCAGGGCGCCCATCGGCCGCTCCCCGGACGCCGACTCCGGCAACCGCCCGGCCGCCCTCACCGTGGCCGTCGCCGCGGCGGCCACCCTGGTGTGGGTGGTCGTGGACGCCTTCCGGGCCCAGTGGATCGACCTGGGCGGCGCCGCCCAGGGCTCCACCAGGGTCACCGGCGCCATGCTCTTCCGGTACTGGGTGCTGCCGTTCGAGGCGCTGTCCGTCCTGCTGCTCGCCGCGCTGGTCGGCGCCATCGTCCTCTCCCGCCGCGAGACGACCCGCCGCGAGACCCCCCGCCGGGCCCCGCGCGCCGCCGCTCCCGCCGCAGGCAAGGAGAGCTGAGCCGATGCACCTCGCCTATCCCGCCGTCCTGGCGATCCTCCTGTTCTGCGTCGGCCTGTACGGAGTGCTCGCCCGGCGCAACGCGATCCTCGTCCTGATGTCCGTCGAGCTGATGCTCAACGCCGTCAACCTCAACCTGGTCGCGTTCGACGTCTGGCTGCGCGACACCCTCCACGCCGGCCAGGCCCTCACGCTCTTCACCATCACCATCGCCGCCGCCGAGATCGGCATAGGCCTGGCCATCGTCCTGCTCGTCTACCGCAACCGCGGCACCGCGGACGTCGACCGCCTGACCGATCTCGCCGACACCGGCGCGGAGTTCGGACCCGAGCCCGGGCCCGGTGCCGACGCCGGCTCCGCCAGCATCGCACCCGCCACTGACAATGCCGCCGACAGCACCGCTGACCAGGCCACATCCGCCAGGGGGCACACCGCGTGACCGTGACGACCCTCGCCGTCCTCGTTCCTGTGCTGCCCTTCCTGGCGAGTGCCGCGGGGCTCCTCACGGGCCGAAGAGCGCCCGGCTTCGCCCGGCCGCTGGCGGTGCTGCCCACCCTGGCGGCCTTCGTCTGCGCGGTGCTGGTCGCCGCCGCCCAGGGCACCGGCCCGGCGACCGACTTCGGCACCCGGCTCACCCCCACCGGCTCCGTCCCCGTGGACCTCGCGTTCCACCTGGACGGCTTCTCCGTCCTGATCGCCGTCCTGGTCGGCCTGGTCGCGTCGGCCGTGCAGATCTACTCCACCGGCTATCTGCGCGACGACCCCCGCTACCCCTCCTACGCCGCCCTGGTCTCGCTGTTCACCGCCGCCATGCTGCTGGTCGTCTACTCCGGCGACCTGATCGTGCTGCTGGTCGGCTGGGAGGTCATGGGCGTGTGCTCGTACTTCCTGGTGGGCCACTACTGGGAGACGCCCGAGGCCCGCGCCGCCTCCCTGAAGGCGTTCCTGACCACCAAGCTCGGTGACGTCCCGTTCCTCATCGGCATCTTCGCGCTGGGCGCCGCCGCCGGAACGTTCCGCATCAACGGCGTGCTCACCGCCGCGACCGCCGGCCAGATCCACCACCCCACGCTGATCGCGCTGCTGCTGCTCGCCGGAGTCGCGGGCAAGTCCGCGCAGTTCCCGCTGCACACCTGGCTGCCCGACGCGATGGCCGGCCCCACGCCGGTCTCGGCGCTGATCCACGCGGCCACCATGGTCGCCGCCGGTGTCTACTTCGTCGCCCGGCTGCTGCCGGTGTTCACCCTGTCCTCCGCCGCGCTCGCCGTCCTCGCCGCCATGGCCGCCGTGACGATGATCGGATCGGCGCTCGCGGCGCTGGCGCAGGACGACATCAAGCGCGTCCTGGCGTACTCCACCATCGGCCAGCTCGGCTACATGACCGGCGCGCTGGCCGTCGGCGACCGCAGCGCCGCGCTGTTCCACCTGATCACCCACGGGGCGTTCAAGGCCCTGCTCTTCCTCGGCGCCGGCGTGGTCATCCACGCGGCCGGCACCAACTCGCTGGCCGCCATGCACCGGATGAACGGGCTGCGCCGCCGCGTCCCCGACGCCATGTGGACCATGGGCATCGCGCTGGCCGCGCTCGCCGCCCTGCCGCCCTTCTCCGGCTTCTTCTCCAAGGAGTCGGTGCTGCGGGCCGCCGAGCACGCCACCGGCGGGCAGGTCGCGCACGTCCCGGCCGCCGTCGGCTGGACGGTGCTGGCCGCCGGGCTGCTGACCGCCCTGCTCACCGCCGCCTACGCCACCAGGCTGTTCCTGCTGGCGTTCCTCGGCCAGGGCGGCGAGGAGCCCACCGCGCACCGGGTGCCCGTGGTGATGAACGCCGTGCTGTGGGTGCTGGCCGTGCCCGCGCTCGCCCTGGGCGTGACCGCCGGACGGCTGCCCGCCTGGTTCGACGGCACCCCGCTCGCCCCCACGCTCGCCACCTCCGTCCTCGGTGTCGGCCTCGCCCTGGTGGGCGTCCTGATCACCCTCGCCGCCTGGCGCCGCACCGCCCACCGCGCCCGCAGCATCCCCGTCGAGGTCTTCGCCGACGAGCGGCAGGCACAGGGGGCGGCCGCGGAACTCGCCCTGCCCGAGGACGAGCCCGCCGCCAGCGAGGCCGCCGCCATCGCCGCCCACACCCCCGTCTTCGGGGACATCGCCGCCGCCGACGACCCGGCCGACCCGGGCCGCCTGCTGCTCGGCCCGCTGTACCGGCACGCCGCCCACGGCTTCCACCTGGACGCGCTGTACGCGGCGCTGTTCGTCCGGCCCGCCCTCGCCGCCGCCGGGCTCGTCCGCTTCCTCGACCGCGAGGTCGTCGAGACGTACGTCAGCGGCGCCGGGGCCGGCTCCCGGATCCTCGGCGCGGCCGTCCGCCGCGCGCAGACCGGCAACGTGCAGACCTACCTCAGCGTCCTGTTCGCCGGATCCGTCGTCCTGGCGGTCCTCGCCGTCCTTGTCGCCGCCGGAGCGTGACCCGTTGAACGACACCGTGCTCAAGCTCGTCCTGGCGGCCCTGATCGTGCTGCCGCTGCTCGGCGCGCTCGGCGCCGTCCTGCCCGCCCCGCCCGGACTGCGCGGCCGCGACCCGGAGCAGGCCGTGCTGCGTCACGGCGTGTCGGTCACCGGCGCCGTGCTGGTGCTGGCGATCGTGCTCGCCGCCGGCTTCGACCGCGCCCACCCGGCGCGTATGCAGGCCACCACCGACCTCGCCTGGATCCCCGCGCTGGGCGTGCGTATCCACCTCGGGGTGGACGGGGTGTCCCTCCCGCTGATCGTGCTCACCGCGCTGCTGACCTTCCTGTGCGCGCTGTACTCGTACTTCAGGATGCCCGCCGGGCCCACCCCCAAGGCGTTCGTCTCGCTCCTCCTCCTGCTGGAGGCGGGCACCATCGGCACCTTCGCCGTCCTCGACCTGATCCTGTTCTTCCTCGCCTTCGAGACCGTGCTCATCCCGATGTACTTCCTCATCGCCCGCTGGGGCGGCGCAGGACGGGAGCGCGCGGCCTTCCGCTTCATCCTCTACACGGTGCTCGGCTCCGTCGTCATGCTGCTGGGGCTGCTGCTGATCGGCCTGAAGGCGGGCACCTTCGACATGGTGGCACTCGCCTCCGACAACGGCGCCCACCTCAGCCACTCCACCCAGCTGATCGCGGCCGTCGCCGTCGGCCTCGGCCTGGCCGTCAAGGCCCCGATGTGGCCGCTGCACAGCTGGCTGCCGGACGCCCACACCGCCGCGCCCACCGCCGGATCCGTGCTGCTCGCGGGCGTCCTGCTGAAGATGGGCACCTACGGCTTCGTCCGCATCCTGCTGCCCGTCACCCCGTTCGGCGCCCACGCCTTCGCGCCCTACCTGGCCGCCTTCGCGGTCGTCGGGATCATCTACGGCTCGCTGGCCTGCCTGGCGCTGGGCCGCCAGGGCGCGGGCGGCGACCTCAAGCGGCTCATCGCCTACTCCTCGGTGGGCCACATGGGCTTCGTCCTGCTCGGCATCGCCACGCTCACCCCGACCGGCGTCAACGGCGCGCTGTTCGCCAACATCGCCCACGGCCTCATCACCGGCCTGCTGTTCTTCCTGGTCGGCGCCGTCAAGGACCGCTACGGCACCGCCGACCTGGACGAACTGTCCGGCACCGGCGGCGCCGCCCTGTACGGCGCCGCGCCCCGGCTCGGCGGCCTGCTCGCCTTCGGCGCCGTCGCCTCCCTGGGCCTGCCCGGGCTGGCCGGCTTCTGGGGCGAGATGCTCGCGATGTTCGGCGCCTTCCACCCGGCCGCCGGACTCAGCCGCCCGGCCTATCTGGCCTTCATGTCCATCGCCGCCTTCGGCACCCTGCTGACCGCCGCCTACCTGCTGGTCGTGGTCCGCCGGGTCTGCATGGGCGACAGGGCCGCCGAGTCCCGCGTCCTCGCCGACGTCCACGGCTACGAGTTCGCCGCCTGGAGCCCGCTGGTGGCCCTGACCGTCCTCGCCGGCCTGTGGCCCGCCGCCCTGCTCGGCCTGACCGACCCCGCCGTGCGCACCCTGCTCGGAGGCAGCTGATGACCGTCCTCGCCGGGACCCCCGTGGAGCTCGCCGCGGGGCTCGTCCAGTCCGTCGACTGGCTTGCCGTCGCCCCGCCCGCGATCATCGCGGTGGCCGCCCTGGTGGTCCTCGTCGCGGACCTCTTCCTGCCGGCGGCCCGCAAGCCGCTGCTCGGCGGGATCACCGTCGCCGCCCTGGTCCTGGCCGGGCTGTCCCTGCTGCCCCTGCTCTCCGGCGACCGCGCCACCTTCTGCCTGACCGCCGGCCCGCACGCCTGCTCCTACGTCGCCGACCCCTTCACCCTGGTCATCCAGCTGCTGGTCATCGGCGGGGCCCTGCTGACCGCCCTGCTCTCCATCCACCAGCAGGACCGGCTGCCCGCCGGCGAGTACTGGTTCCTGCTGCTGTCCTCCGCCGCGGGCGCGGCCCTGCTGCCCGCCTCCCGGGACCTGATCACCCTGATCGTGGCCCTGGAGGTCGCCTCACTGCCCGCGTTCGCCCTGGTCGGCCTGCACCGCGGGGACCGGCTGTCCAGCGAGGCGGCGCTGAAGTTCTTCCTGTCCTCGGTGACCGCCACCGCCGTGTCGCTGCTGGGCGTCAGCTTCGTCTACGCGGCCACCGGCAGCGTGCACCTGACCGCCGTCGCCGATGCCCACGTGCCCGCCCAGCTGGGCACCCTGGCCCGCACCGGTGCCGCGCTGACCCTGGTCGGCTTCGCCTTCAAGCTGGCCGCGGCGCCCTTCCACTTCTGGGTGCCCGACACCTACACCGGCGCGCCCCTGCCGGTCGCCGGCTACCTGTCCGTCGTCGGCAAGGCCGCCGGCTTCTCCGGCCTGATCCTGCTCACGGTGATCGCGTTCCGGCCGTACACGGACGTGTGGGGCCCGGCGCTGGCCGTCCTGGCCGCCCTCACCATGACCGTGGGCAACACCGCGGCACTGCGGCAGCGCCCCGGGCACCCGCGCAGCGCCGTGCGCCTGCTGGCGTGGTCCTCCGTCGGCCAGGCGGGCTATCTGCTGGTCCCGCTGGCCGCCGCGGCCCGCTCCGCCGACCCGGCCCGCGGGATCGGCGCGACGATCTCGTACGCGCTGATGTACGCGGTCGTCAACCTCGGCGCCTTCGCGGTCGCCGCGCTGGTCGCCCGCGCCCACCCGGCGAACCGGATCACCGACTACCGGGGCCTGTACGCCTCCCGGCCCGTGGCGGCGCTGGCGCTCGCGTTCTTCCTGCTCTGCCTGGCGGGGCTGCCGCCCGGCGTGATCGGGCTGTTCGCCAAGGTCGTCGTCTTCTCCTCGGCGGTGCACGCCGGGCTGGGCTGGCTGGCCGCGGTCATGGCGGCGAACGTCGTCGTCGCCCTGTACTACTACCTGCGCTGGGCGGCGCTGCTGTTCGCCCGGCCGGAGACCGCCGCCGAGGCCGCTCCCGGGCCGGCGCCGCGCGTCCCGGCCTCCCTGGCGGCCGCCATCGGCCTGGCCGCCGTCGCGGGCGTCGCCCTGTCGGGCGCACCGGAACTCGTCCTCCGTTTCGCCTCCACGACCCTGTTCTGACCGCCGCCCGGCGGCGGCCGCGGGCTCCCTGGCGGAGGGAACCCGCGGGTCACACATGGCGTTGACCGGTACAGAAGGGTCCACTGAGCGGTGAGGTCCCCGATCAAGGGAATCAGCTCAGGGAGCCCGCGTGGGGAATCCACGCGGCAAGAAGGAGTCCTCGCCGTACGTCATGGAGGCTGTACCGTGCACCGCCGACACAATGGGCTGAAGACCGCCGTCCTGCTCGGTGGCCTGTCCGCGCTCATTCTGGTCATCGGCAGCTTCTTCGGTCGCAACGGCCTGATCATCGCGCTGGTCGTGGCCCTGGGCACCAACGCGTACGCCTACTGGAACAGCGACAAACTGGCGCTGCGGGCCATGCGGGCCCGCCCGGTCAGCGAGTTCGAGGCCCCGGGGCTGTACCGGATCGTCCGGGAGCTGTCCACGGCCGCCCGGCAGCCGATGCCGCGCCTGTACATCTCCCCGACCGAGGCCCCGAACGCCTTCGCCACCGGCCGCAACCCGCGCAACGCCGCGGTGTGCTGCACCGAGGGCATCCTGCGCATCCTCGACGAGCGTGAGCTGCGCGGCGTCCTCGGCCATGAGCTCAGCCACGTCTACAACCGCGACATCCTGATCTCCTCGGTGGCCGGCGCCCTGGCCTCGGTGGTGATGTTCCTGGTGAACTTCGCCTGGCTGATCCCGATCGGCCGGGAGGACGACGACGAGGGCCCCGGCCTGGTCGGCATGCTGCTGATGATGATCATCGGCCCGCTGGCCGCGACCATCATCCAGCTGGCCGTCAGCCGCTCCCGCGAGTACGAGGCCGACGCCTCCGGCGCGCGCCTGACCGGCGACCCGCTGGCGCTGGCCTCCGCCCTGCACAAGCTGGAGATCGGCACCCAGCAGCTCCCGCTGCCCGCCGAGCCCCGCCTGGAGACCACCAGCCACCTGATGATCGCCAACCCGTTCCGGGCGGCGGACGTCTCCAAGCTGTTCTCCACCCACCCGCCCATGGCCGAGCGCATCGCCCGCCTGCAGGAGATGGCGGGGTACCGCCGGTAAGGCGGCTCCCGGCGGCCGGTGCCGGGGGTCAGCGCCCGGCGAACCCCTCCTCCGACGACACCACCTCACGCCCGAGCGGCATGAGCGAGATCGGAATGAGCTTGAGGTTCGCCCATCCGAAGGGGATGCCGATGATCGACACGAAGAGCGGAATGCTCGTGATCAGGTGCCCCAGGGCGAGCCACCACCCGGCGAAGACCACCCAGATCACGTTGCCGACGAAGGACGGCGCCCCCGCCCCCGGCCGCTCCACCGTCGTCCGGCCGAACGGCCACAGGACGTACCCGGCGATACGCAGCGAGGCGATGCCGAACGGGATGGTGACGATCAGGATGAAGCAGACCAGCGCGGCGATCACATAGCCGATCGCCATCCAGATGCCACAGAAGACCAGCCACAGAACATTCAGCAGCAGGTTGAACAGCTTCATGATCGGCACCTCTCCGGGTCGCGTCGCCGAACTGCCTGCCACCACAAGTATCAGCCGTTCACGCCTACCGGCAGAACCGCAGGAGCCCTGTAGCGTGATCGGGAACGTTCCGAGACGATCTCGTGCGGCGGCCGCGGCCCGCCCCGTGAGGCAGCCGCCGGCGGCCGGGAAGGCCCGGCCGCCGGCCCCCGGCTGAGGCGTCAGCGGTAGTTGACGAACTGCACCGCGAAGTCCAGGTCCTTGCCCCGGATGAGCGCCTGCACGGCCTGCAGGTCGTCACGGCTCTTGGAGCTGACCCGCAGCTCCTCGCCCTGCACCTGCGCCTTGACGCCCTTCGGGCCCTCATCGCGGATGATCTTGGCGACCTTCTTGGCGTTCTCCTGCGAGATGCCCTCCTGGATGGCGGCCGAGATCCGGTACTCCTTGCCGGAGGCCTGCGGCTCGCCCGCGTCCAGGGCCTTCAGCGAGATCCCCCGCTTGACCAGCTTGCTCTCGAAGACGTCGAGGACCGCCTTGACCCTCTCCTCGCTGTTCGCCCGCATCTCGATCTTGTCGCCCGACCACTCGATCGAGGCACCCACGTTCTTGAAGTCGTAACGCTGCGAGAGCTCGCGGGCGGCCTGGTTCAGCGCGTTGTCGACCTCTTGCCGCTCGACCTTCGAGACGATGTCGAAACTGGAGTCGGCCATCTTCAGTTGGCTCCTTGCGTCGGTACGTCCGGGACACGGCCCAGCCCCAGGCCGTACGCCACAGCGTAGCCACCGCCGGGCCCGCCCCAGCAGTGATCAACCGGGTGGCGGACCACCCCCTGTCATCAGGTATCGTTTACGTCGTTGCCAGGGAGCCGCCACGCGAGCCCCTGGTGACGGCCTAGGCGGTGTGCCCGAGTGGCCAAAGGGAGCAGACTGTAAATCTGTCGGCTATGCCTACGCAGGTTCGAACCCTGCCGCCGCCACAGCCAGTGAAATGGCCCCTGATCTGCGGAAACGCGGGTCAGGGGCCGTTCTCGTTGGGCGGCTCGGCACGAGTCCGCTATGCGGAGTACATCCCACTCTGTCTCACCCGGTTTCGCGTGGTGACCAGCGCGTGTGGGATATGCGTGGGGCAGAGCCCACTGGCGCTGCCGCGTGAAGGGCGCCCGGCCCTCATCGAGCCGCCAGGCCCTCCGGGGAGGGTGACCGCTGAGGTGCACGGGAATGACTCGTCTCATGGCCTTACTCCCACCGGTTGTCCGACCCGGGCGCCTGGCCCTGTGCCGGCAGCCGCAACTGACCGTCGATGAACTGACCCTGCGCCCGTGGCAGGCCGGCGACGCGCATCACGTCGCGCAGGCCTACCAGGACGAGGCCATCCAACGCTGGCATGTACGGTCCATGACCGACTCCAATGCGT
>JBEHXI010000211.1:0-13063 GCA_048498775.1 Actinomycetota bacterium
GAGGGCCGGTTCACCGTCCGGCTGAAGAACTTCGAGGGCCCCTTCGACCTCCTCCTCCAGCTGATCGCCAAGCACAAGCTGGACGTCACCGAGGTCGCCCTGTCCAAGGTCACCGACGAGTTCATCGCGCACATCCACGCCATGGGCCCGGACTGGGACCTGGACCAGGCCACCGAGTTCCTGGTGGTCGCCGCGACCCTCCTGGACCTGAAGGCGGCGCGCCTGCTGCCCGCCGCCGAGGTGGAGGACGAGGAGGACCTGGCGCTGCTGGAGGCCCGCGACCTGCTGTTCGCGCGGCTGTTGCAGTACCGCGCCTACAAGCAGATCGCCGCGATCTTCGCCGGGCGGTGGGAGGCCGAGGCCCTCAGCCGGCCGCGGACCGTCGGGCTGGAGCCGCACCACGCCGACCTGCTGCCCGACGTGGTGATCAGCATCGGCGCGGAGGGCTTCGCGCGGCTCGCCGCCAAGGCGATGCAGCCCAGGCCGAAGCCGCAGGTGTACGTGGACCACATCCACGCGCCGCTGGTCAGCGTGCGGGAGCAGGCCGAGTTCGTCATCGCGCGGCTGCGCGAGCTGGGCGGGGCGACCTTCCAGGAGCTCACCGCCGACGCCCCCGACACCCTGACCGTCGTCGCCCGCTTCCTCGCGCTGCTGGAGCTGTACCGGGAGAAGGCGGTCGCCCTGGACCAGCCGGAGGCGCTGGGCGCCCTGCTGGTGCGCTGGACCGGCGGCGAGGAGCTGTCCGCGGGGGCGCTGGTGACCGACGAGTTCGACCAGGAGGCGGGGAAGGGGAAGGATGGGCGCGATGAGCACTCCGATCAGCGATGACACCCGGGCGGGCGACGAGGCCCGGGCCGATGGCGGCACCCCGGCCGACGGCGAGGGCGTCCCGGCCGGCCCGCCGTCCGTCGCCGGACTGGAGCTGAGGCCCGCCCTGGAGGCGGTGCTGATGGTCGTCGACGAGCCCGCCACCGTCGAGCGCCTGGCCACCGTGCTGCAGCGCCCGCCGCGCGCCGTCGCCGACGCGCTGCGCGAACTTGCCGACGAGTACACCCGGGACCGCCGCGGCTACGAACTGCGGCTGGTGGCGGGCGGTTGGCGGTTCTACACCCGCCCCGAGTACGCGCTCGCGGTGGAGGCGTTCGTCCTGGACGGCCAGCAGGCCCGCCTGACGCAGGCGGCTCTGGAGACTCTGGCCGTGGTCGCCTACCGCCAGCCGGTCAGCCGCTCCCGGGTCTCCGCCGTGCGCGGTGTGAACTGCGACGGCGTGATGCGTACGCTGCTCCAGCGCGGCCTGGTGGAGGAGGCTGGGACAGAACGCGAGACGGGTGCGATCCTGTACAGGACGACGAACTACTTCCTGGAGCGGATGGGCCTGCGCGGCCTGGACGAGCTGCCCGAGCTCGCCCCGTTCCTCCCGGAGGCGGACGCCGTCGAAGCGGAGTCCGCGGAAGGACTCCCGTCCTTCGACCCGGACGCCCCCGACACCACTTCTACAACGGAACTTTGATGCGAAGCAGCGGCAGGAACAGCGGTAACCGGAACTACCGGGGCGCGGGCAACGACCGCGACGAGAAGGGCAAGCGCGCGGGCCGTCCCCGTCCCGAGGAGCGCCGCTACGACGTCGGCGGCTCCGGCGGCTCCGGCGGCTCCGGCGGCTCCGGCGGTCCCGGCGGTGCGGGCGGCCGCGGCAAGGGCGGCAAGCCAGGCGCCCCCGGCAAGCCCGGCGCTTCCGGCAAGCCCGGCGCCCCCGGCAAGGGCGGCAAGCCCGGCGGCCCCGCCAAGGGCAGGCCGCGCACGTCCGCGCCCGCCCGCCCGCGCGAGCTCGACGCCCAGATCGAGGAGCGCAACCGCGCCCGCCACGACAAGCCGGGCCTGAAGCTGCCGAAGACCTTCGCCGAGCCGGAGGGCGAGCGCCTCCAGAAGGTGCTGGCCCGCGCCGGCCTGGGCTCGCGACGCGCCTGCGAGGAACTGATCGACCAGCGGCGGGTCGAGGTCAACGGGAAGATCGTCACTGAGCAGGGCCTGCGCATCGACCCGGAGAACGACGAGGTCAAGGTGGACGGCCTGACCGTCGCCACCCAGTCGCACCTGTTCTTCGCGCTCAACAAGCCGGCCGGCGTGGTCTCCACCATGGAGGACCCCGAGGGCCGCCAGTGCCTGGGCGACTACGTCACCAACCGGGAGACCCGGCTGTTCCACGTCGGCCGGCTCGACACCGAGACCGAGGGCCTGATCCTGCTCACCAACCACGGCGAGCTGGCCCACCGCCTGACCCACCCCCGCTACGGCGTGATCAAGACCTATCTGGCCGCCATCCAGGGCCCCATCCCGCGCGACCTGGGCAAGCGGCTCAAGGACGGCATCGAGCTGGAGGACGGCTACGCCCGCGCCGACAACTTCCGGATCGTGGAGAACACCGGCAAGAACTACCTCGTCGAGGTGGCCCTCCACGAGGGCCGCAAGCACATCGTGCGCCGCATGCTCGCCGAGGCCGGCTTCCCCGTCGACAAGCTGGTGCGCACCCGGTTCGGGCCGATCGCCCTCGGCGACCAGAAGTCCGGCTGGCTGCGGCGGCTGACCAACACCGAGGTCGGCATGCTGATGAAGGAGGTCGACCTGTGAGGTCGGCTCGGGCGGCACGGCGGCCATCCCGGTAGAACCGGGGAAACCGGGGTAACCGAGGAACCCGGGGAACCCGGGGAACCCGGGGAAAACAGCGGCCGCCCCGGCGGAAAGCGGTAGAAAGTGGCCATGATCTACCACGTGGTCCCACTCGACGACTGGCTGCGCGACCCCGACCGGCCCTACGCCACGCCCTCGCTGGCGGCCGAGGGCTTTGTGCACTGCGCCCCGGACGAGGAGACCGCACTACGGGTGGCCGACGCCTTCTACCGGGAGGCGGTCGGCCCGCTCATGGTGCTGCTCATCGAGGAGGAGCGGCTGGACGCGCCGGTGCGGTGGGAGGCCGCGGCGCCCGCCCCACCGCCCGGCTGCGCCCCCGGCCTGCTCTTCCCGCACGTCTACGGGCGGATCAGCCGGCACGCCGTGGTCGGCATGCTGGAGGTGGAGCGCGACGCCGGCGGCCGGGCGCTCGGCCTGCGGGTGTGGTCCTGACCGGCCCGGCCGGCCGTCTCGCCCCTCGGTCGCCGGCGAGCCGGCCCGCCGGAGATGGCTAGGCTGTCCGGGACGGGACAACGAGCGTGAAGGAGCGGTGACGTGGCGGTACGAGCGGTCCGCGGCGCGGTGCAACTGGACCGGGACGACGCGGAGCACATGCACGAGCGGGTCTCCGAACTGCTCACCGCCATCCTCGAGCGCAACTCCTTCCAGGTCGACGACCTGATCAGCGTGATCTTCACCGCCACCCCCGACCTGCACAGCGACTTCCCGGCCGTCGCCGCCCGCAAGCTGGGCATCACCGACGTCCCGCTGGTGTGCGCCCAGGAGCTGGACATCACCGGGGCCATGCCCCGGGTCGTCCGCATCCTGGCGCACGTCGAGACGGACGCGGCGAAGTCCGCGATCGCCCACGTCTACCTCGGTGCCGCGGCCGCCCTGCGCAAGGACATCGCGCAGTAGCGGCACCACCGGTAAGGCAGGATTGACCCCATGCGTACCGCCGCCGTCATCGGCACCGGCCTGATCGGCACCTCCGTCGCCCTGGCGCTCACCGCCCGCGGCGTGGCGGTGCACCTGGCGGACCATGACCCGGACACCGCCCGCACCGCCGCCTCGCTGGGCGCCGGGACGGTGGAGCCGGCCGCCACGCCGGTGGACCTCGCGATCGTCGCCGTACCGCCCGCCCACGTGGCCGCCACCATCGCGGCCGCCCAGCGCGCCGGACTGGCCCGCGGCTACCTGGACGTGGCCAGCGTCAAGGGCGGCCCGCTGCGCGACCTGGAGGCGCTCGGCGGCGACCTGTCCCGGTACATCGGCACCCACCCGATGGCCGGACGGGAGCGTTCCGGGCCGCTGGCGGCCACCGCGGACCTCTTCGAGGGCCGGCCGTGGGTGCTCACCCCCACCCGGGAGACCGAGACCGAGGTTCTCAACCTGGCGCTGGAGCTGGTCTCGCTGTGCCGCGCGGTGCCGGTGGTGATGGAGGCCGACGCCCACGACCGGGCCGTCGCCCTCGTCTCGCACACCCCGCAGCTGCTGTCCAGCATGGTCGCGGCCCGGCTGGAGCACGCCGACGAGACCGCGGTGCGGCTGTGCGGGCAGGGCATCCGGGACGTGACCCGGATCGCCGAGTCCGAGCCGGGCATGTGGATCGACATCCTGTCGGCCAACCCCGGGCCGGTCGCCGACATCCTCAGCGCGGTCGCCACCGACCTCAACGAGACCGTCGAGGCGCTGCGCGCCCTGCACTCCGCCGACGAGGCCAAGCGGCGGCAGGGCGCCGGCGGCATCGAGGACGTGCTGCGCCGCGGCCGGGCGGGCCGCGAGCGGGTCCCGGGCAAGCACGGTGCCGCCCCGGCCGTCTACGAGGTCGTGGCCGTCCTCATCGGCGACCAGCCCGGCGAGCTGGCGAGGGTCTTCGCCGACGCGGGCGCGGCCGGCGTCAACATCGAGGACGTCCTCATCGAGCACCAGGCGGGGCAGCAGGCCGGACTGGTGCAGCTGATGGTCGAGCCCAAGGCGGCCCCGGTGCTGACCGCCGCGCTGCGCGACCGCGGCTGGGCGATCCGGCAGTAGGACGGACGCCCGCGGGGACCCGCAGGGCGCGGTGCGGCCGCGTGAAACCTGTGGTACGGCACCCCCTGGGCGACCGGTAACCTTGTCTGAGGCACTCCGCCACCCGAACACCCGTGCACGAGGAAGGTCCCCAGCGCTGTGGCAAATCCGGTGATCGTCGCGATCGACGGCCCCTCCGGCACGGGCAAGTCCAGCACCTCCAAGGCGGTCGCGGCCAAGCTGGGCCTGCGCTACCTGGACACCGGAGCGCAGTACCGGGCCATGACGTGGTGGATGCTGACCAACGGCGTGGACATACAGGACGCGGCCGCGGTCGCCACCGCCTGCGCCAAGCCCGTCATCGTCTCCGGCACGGACCCGGCCGCGCCGACCATCACCGTGGACGGGACGGACGTCTCGGGCCCGATCCGCACCCAGGAGGTCACGGCGGCGGTCAGCGCGGTCAGCGCGGTGCCCGAGGTGCGCTCCCGGCTGGTGGAGCTCCAGCGCGCGGCGGCCGCGGCGCCGGGCGAGGGCATCGTGGTGGAGGGCCGGGACATCGGCACCACCGTGCTGCCCGACGCCACCGTGAAGATCTTCCTGACCGCGTCGCCGGAGGCCCGGGCGTCCCGCCGCAACGGCGAGCTCAAGGGCGCCCAGGCCGTGGACCTCGACGCCACCCGTGAGGCGCTGATCAGGCGGGACGCCGCCGACTCCGGCCGGGCGACCTCCCCGCTGGCCAAGGCGGACGACGCCGTCGAGGTGGACACCACCGAGCTCACCCTGGAGCAGGTCGTGGAGTGCGTCGTCACCCTGGTCGAGGAGCGGACCACGCGGTGACGGCACAGGGCACCGCGGTGCCGGGGCCGCGCGGGGCGGCGATCGGCCGCGGCATCGGCATCGGCCTGATGCACGGGCTGTGGCGGCCCCGGGTCCTGGGCGCCTCCCGCGTCCCGGCCACCGGGCCGGTCATCCTGGCCGGCAACCACAGCCACAACATCGACGGGCCGATGATCATCGGCACCTCGCCGCGACCGCTGCACTTCCTGGTGAAGAAGGAGGCGTTCGTCGGGCCGCTCGACCCCTTCCTGCGCGGGATCGGGCAGCTGCCCGTGGACCGCTCCGGGCCGGACCGCTCCGCGCTCACCGCGGCGCTGGGGGTGCTGGAGCGCGGCGGCGCGCTGGGGATCTTCCCGGAGGGCACCCGTGGGGTGGGCGACTTCGCGGAACTGCGCGCCGGACTGGCGTACTTCGCGGTGCGGTCCGGTGCCGCGGTGGTCCCGGTCGCGGTGCTGGGCAGCGGGCACGGCCGGGGCCTGATACCGGGCCTGCCGCGCATGCACCTCGCGCCGCTGCCGCTGTGCCCGCTGTTCGGGCACCACAAGCCGGACTGCCGCATCGACGTGGTGTTCGGCGAACCCTTCGAGGCGGGCGACGGCAGCGGCCGGCGCGGGCGTGCCGCGCTTGACGCGGCCACCACGCGCATCCAGGAGCGGCTGACCGCGCACCTGGAGCACGCCCGGCGCATCACCGGGCGCCTCGACTGAGCCTGTCCGGGGACGCCCCGGAAACCGACCGGGCCCACCGGGCCCACGCAGACGGACTGAGGAAGACTTCATGGACCAGCACAGCGAGTACGGCGAGATCGGCGCGCTCGGCGACGCCGAGTACGCCGAGTTCATGGAGCTCGCCGAGGAAGAGGGCTTCGACCTGGACCAGGTCGCCGACGACCTGGCGGCCGCCGGCCACGGGCCGCTGCCCGTCCTGGCCGTCATCGGGCGCCCGAATGTCGGCAAGTCGACCCTGGTCAACCGCATCCTGGGCCGCCGCGAGGCCGTCGTCGAGGACCGGCCGGGCGTCACCCGCGACCGGGTGAGCTACGAGGCCGACTGGAACGGCCGCCGCTTCAAGGTCGTCGACACCGGCGGCTGGGAGCAGGACGTGCTGGGCATCGACGCGTCCGTCGCGGCCCAGGCGGAGTTCGCCATCGAGGCCGCCGACGCGGTCGTCTTCGTGGTGGACGCGACCGTGGGGGCCACCGACACCGATGAGGCCGTGGTCAAGCTGCTGCGCCGGTCGGGCAAGCCGGTGGTGCTGTGCGCCAACAAGGTCGACGGCCCCAGCGGCGAGGCGGACGCGGCCATGCTGTGGTCGCTGGGCCTGGGCGAGCCCCACCCGGTCTCCGCGCTGCACGGCCGCGGCACCGGCGACCTGCTGGACGCGGTGCTCGACGCGCTGCCCGAGGCGCCCGCGCAGACGTTCGGCCAGGTGACCGGCGGACCGCGGCGGGTGGCGCTGATCGGCCGCCCGAACGTCGGAAAGTCCTCCCTGCTGAACAAGATCGCGGGGGAGGAGCGGGTGGTGGTCAACGAGATGGCCGGCACCACCCGCGACCCGGTCGACGAACTCGTCGAACTCGGCGGCAAGACGTGGAAGTTCGTGGACACCGCGGGCATCCGCCGCCGCGTCCACCTCAGCGAGGGCGCCGACTACTACGCCTCGCTGCGCACCGCGGCCGCCCTGGAGAAGGCCGAGGTCGCCGTCATCCTGATCGACGCCAGCGAGACGCTGTCGGTGCAGGACACCCGCATCGTGTCGATGGCCGTGGACGCCGGCCGCGCCTGCGTGATCGCGTACAACAAGTGGGACCTGCTCGACGAGGAGCGCCGCTACTACCTGGAGCGCGAGATCGAGCAGGACCTGGTGCAGGTCCAGTGGGCGCCGCGGGTCAACGTCTCGGCGAGCACCGGGCGGCACATGGAGAAGCTCGTCCCGGCGATCGAGACGGCGCTGGCCGGGTGGGAGACCCGCGTGCCCACCGGGCGGCTCAACGCGTTCCTCGGCGAACTGGTCGCCGCCCACCCGCACCCCATCCGGGGCGGCAAGCAGCCGCGCATCCTGTTCGGCACCCAGGCGGGCACCCGGCCGCCGCGCTTCGTGCTGTTCGCCTCGGGCTTCCTGGAGGCGGGCTACCGGCGCTTCATCGAGCGCCGGCTGCGCGAGGAGTTCGGCTTCGAGGGCACGCCGGTCCAGATCTCGGTGCGGGTGCGGGAGAAGCGCGGCCGCAAGAAGTGAGCGGCGGGGGCCCACTCCGTCAGGAGTGCTACAGCCCCATCCGGTTGTCCCGCTGGGCGGGCGGCAGCGCGGCGGGCATCATCCCGCGGTGCCGCCCGTACGCGGTCGCCGTGGCCGGCCGCTGCTCGTCGGGCTGCCAGGGCTGGAAGCCGTTGAACCGGAGGTTCTCCTCGCCGGTGCGGTCGCCCGGCAGGGTGCGGAACAGCCTGCGGTACTCCGAGCAGAGCGCGTCGTAGATCGGGGTGGCGGAGGCGGGCACCGGATCGTGCGCGGTGCGCATCGCCGGGATGTGGCTCTGGTAGGGGGAACGGGGAAAGGCGTCATAGGTGTGCACGTCTGTGCCAACGATCCGCGGGCGCCGGGGTATGTGCGCCGAACGGGCGAAACGGCAGCCTTCGGGCTGACCGGACATCCTCCCGGTCGGGCGGCCGGGCGGCCGGGAGGCCGGGCGGACGAGTGGACGCGCGACGGCGGCGGCCACCGGCTCCATCAGGAAGCCGGTGGCCGCCGCCGCGGCCTTGCCGCCGTCAGGTCCCGGCCAGCGGCATCTTCCCGCCGACCAGCAGTCCGCCGCGGGCCGCCCGCTCCAGCGCGTCACGCATCAGGTCCTCGCGTGGCTGGCGGCCGATGGTGCCGACCGGGGCGGCGTAGAGGAAGACCTCGTTGCCGCGGTTGGCCGCGGCGCGCCAGCCGTCGCTGACCGGGAGCGCCTGGTGCGCCTGCCACCAGGCGACCGTCCCCGGTCCGCCGGCCGGGTCGCGCTGGAGCACCGCGTGCAGCCGCCCCATGGCCAGCAGGACCGACCAGCCGTCGATGGCCGCCGGAGGCACCTCCAGGTCCCGCACGGGCTGGAAGCCCTGCTCCATCATCAGCAGCAGGAACTCGTCGTCCGCCGCGCTGCCCGGCCGGGCGACCGCGGAGGTCGGCTCGACGACCAGCGCCGGGTGCAGATCGCCCTGGCAGAGCACCAGTCCGCAGGTGATGGCCAGGACCGCCTGCTGGGGGGCCGCCTCCTCCAGCACGCTCCCTGCCTGAGGGGACGAAGCGCCCGAAGAGGTCGGCTGCCCCTCCGGGCCGGCGCCCGTCTCGCCCGCGGTGATGCTGGCCACCGCGCCCTGCAACTGCTCCTCGGAGACCGGCACGACCTGCGAGGGGATGCAACTGGCGTGGGCGAAGGCGAGCACGGCCGTCTCCTCGCCCACGAACAGCACCGTGCTGGTGCGCTCCTGGGCGGTGTTGCCCGGGGTGCGGCAGGAGGTGCAGTCGTATGTGTCCGGCGCGTTCTCCCCGGCGAGCAGGCGGTCGGCCTCCATATCGCCGATCTCGGCGCGTACCTCGTCGCTGACATCGAGCATGGGCGGCACGAGTGGACTCCTCGGGTCTGTGATGTCGCTACGGATGTCACTGTGAGCCCGGGTGTTCCGGCTCGTAGTGACAACGTCCGTTTGTGTCAGGAGTCACGCACCGACTGAGGCATGGTCATATGCCGGTAGCGCAGGGCGATCATATGCCGGTATTCCCTTACGCACGGTGACCGCTGTCGTTCGCTCCTGGCTTGTGCGCTGGTGAAGAACTTCACAGAAGCCCTGCCGGTCGACACGCTGAATCATGCTAAATCACCATCAAATGCCCGTTCAATTCAGCCTGTTACCTCCAGTAACGGGCAACTGGCCTGCAATAACGGGGCATTGGTTGATATCTGCGACCTCAGATCCCTAGATTCGGCGGCCGTGTGCAGAGAGCACCACCCGGGAAGTCCGCGACGGGCAGTGGCAGTGCCACCGCCCCAGTGCGGACGGGCGGGGCGGACACCGGCGCAGGGAGCGCCCGGTGGAGGCCCCGTTTGCAGGACACGGGGATCCCGGGACCGCAGTGAAGGGGTTACATGTCCGGACATCCGGAACGCCGTGGCAACGCAGTCGCCGGTACCGCCGCGAAGGGCGTGCGCCGCAGGGCGCGGGCCGCGGTGATCGCCGGAGCGGCCGCCGTCAGCCCGCTCGCCGCCCTGGCGGCCGCCGGCCCGGCCCACGCCGCCGACAGCGGGGTGTGGGACCGCATCGCGCAGTGCGAGAGCGGGGGCGACTGGCACATCAACACCGGCAACGGCTACTACGGCGGACTGCAGTTCAGCGCCGGCACCTGGCGGGCGTACGGCGGCGGGGCCTACGCCTCCCTCGCCAGCGAGGCCAGCCGCAGCGAGCAGATCGCGGTGGCGAGCAAGGTGCAGGCGTCCCAGGGCTGGGGAGCCTGGCCGGTGTGCTCGGGCAAGGCGGGGGCCTACGGCAGCGCCCCGTCCGGCGCGGCGGCACCGAGCACGCTGAAGACCTACAAGGCGCCGGAGACCCTGCGCACCGAGCGGGTGCGTCCCGCGACGCAGGCCGCGGCGCCGGCCACCCGGGCCAGGACCGTCACCGGCCACGGCGACTACACGGTCGTCGCGGGTGACACCCTCAGCTCGATCGCGGCCGCCCACGGCACCAGCTGGGAGCGGCTGTACCAGGCCAACAAGCAGGTCATCGGCGGCGACCCGAACCTGATCCTGCCCGGTCAGCGGCTCACCGTCTGAGCCGGCCCCGCAACGCCCGCGGGCGCGGCGGCCGGGATCTCCTCTCGGCCCGCCGCGCCCGCGGCGTTCCCGCGGTCAGTCGCGGGGCAGCAGCGGTCCCAGCGGGCCCAGGTCCAGGTTGAGGTCGGCCAGGGTGAGCCCGTAGCGGTCGCACAGCTCACCCATCCGGTCCTCCAGCAGCATCAGCGTCAGGCCGATGCGCTCCTCCTGCTCCTCGGTGAGGTCCTGCTGGTCCACCCGGCGCAGCGCCTGGCGCTCCATCAGCTGGCGGAGCAGCTCCACCACCGTGAGGACCAGTTTGACCAGGTCCCGCTCCACGGTGTCCGGCTCGAACTCCAGCCGGCTGCTCGCGGTCGTCATCTCGGCTCCTCGGCGGGGGGTAGCAGGGCGCCGACCGAGCTGATCAGCGCGCGCAGTTCGATGCGTACCAGGTCCACGTCGGCGATCCGCAGGGTCAGGTCCCCGGCGATCACCACGCCGCCGGCCAGCAGCCGGTCCAGCAGGTCGACGAGGGCGACCTGGCGCTGCGGCGGCGGCGCGGGCACCGGCCCGGCGGTGCCCGCGGACGCCGGAAGGCTTCCGGGACTCACGAGGCGCCGGCCTTCCCCGGGACCTCCTCCGCGGCCTCCGCCGCGTTCTCTCCGGCGGTCTCCCCGGTTGCCTCTCCCGCGGTCTCTGCCACGAAGGAGTACGGCGCCCAGGGCCCGGTGAGCTCCACCCGCACCCCCGGCGCGGTCGCGTCGCCGGCCCGGGCCGCGAACGCCTCCGCCTCCTCGCGGGGCACCAGATAGGCGGCGTTGAGGACGTTGCGGCCCGGGCCCGGGGCCAGCCTGCCGTCCTGCGGCGGGTGCAGCCGGGCGGCCTCCGCGCAGCCGGCCAGCGCCTGGTGCAGCCGCCGCGCCACCTCGTCGGCCTGCCGCCACGCCTCGTCCCGCGACTGCCGGGCGCGCCGGCGCTGCAACAGGTACTCGCGGCCGGAGCGGGGGACGGCGCCGGTGGCGGCGGGCGCGGCCGCGGCCGGCTCCACCGGTTCCGCGTAGACCTTCACGCCCCACTCGATCCGCCCCTCCAGGCGGTCCAGCGTTGCGGTCAGGCGCTCCCGCCCCTCCCGCAGCATCCGCCGTACACCCTCCTCGTCGCGGTAGACCGTCGCCAGCCGCAGCGGCAGCACCGTGCCGAGCGCGGCGGCCGCGTCCACCACCTCCTGGTGGGCCCGGGCCGTCGCCTCCAGCCAGGACAGGTCCTCCAGCCGGGCGCGCAGCGGCTCCTCCTCGAAGTCCGCGGCGGGCACCGGGCCGACGACCGCGGCCAGCCCCTCGTGCCCGACGGTGCGCACCGGGCCCGCGGCCACGCCGCGCAGGGCGCCGGGGAGCGTCCCATGGCCGTCCCGGACGACGGCGTACGCATACAGCAGGTCGCTCACCGGGACTCGCCTCCCCGCTCCAGCACGGCCAGCCGCTCGCGCAGCTCGGCGTTCTCGCGGGCCAGTTCACGGCCGCGGGCGCCGGAGGAGAGCGAGGGATCGTCCTCCCACCAGTCGATGCCCATCTCCTTGGCCTTGTCCACCGACGCCACGATCAGCCGCAGCTTGATGGTGAGCAGTTCGATGTCGAGCAGGTTGATCCGGATGTCCCCGGCGATGACCACGCCCTTGTCCAGGACGCGTTCGAGGATGTCCGCCAGGTTGGCGCCGCCGCCCGGCTCGCCGTACGGCCGGGGGAGAGGGGAGGTCATCGGCGGCTCCCCTCCTCCAGCCGGTCCAGCAGTTCGTCCTCGCGGCGGTCGAACTCCGCCTCGTCGATCTCGCCGGCCAGCAGCTGCTCCTCCAGTTCCGCCAGCTCGCGCCGGACGGCCGCCGGGTCGTAGAACTGGCGCTCCGCCTCCGTCACGACCTGGCGCAGCACCCAGGCGCTGCCGCGCACCGGGGCCATGGGCAGCATGAGCAGTTCACCGATCAGGCCCATGCGCTACTCCGGTTCCGGTTCGACGAAGCTGTACGGCGGCAGCGGCCCGTTGATCCGCAGCCGCAGGTGGGGATGGCGCTCCTGGAGGGCCTCGGCGGCGGCGACGAAGGCGTCCCCGGACGCGCGGGGGACCAGGAAGGAGACGTTGACCAGCGAACCGGAGGACCCGGGACCGGCGGCGCGGGCCTCCGCGTGCGGCGCGAGTTCGTCCTGGACGAGCCGGGCGTCCCGCTCCTCGCGGGCCTGCACCGCCGCGGCCACCATCTCGCCCAGCCGCAGCCGGTCCTGGTAGGTTCCGCCGCCCGCCGCGCGGTTGGCGTCCTTCAGCTCGCGGATCCCCGGATCGTCGGCGACCACCAGGCGCAGCACGGCCTCCTCGTCGTGCACGGCCTTGACGTTGTACTCGACCTTGCCGTCCAGGGCGGCCAGCCGTTCCAGCCAGTGCTCGGCGCGCTCGGTCAGGACGGCGCGCACCGCGTCGTCGCCCTGCGAGAGGCTGCCGAACCGCATCGGCAGGACCGGGCCGGCGGCGCCGACCTCGGCGAGGACGTTCTGGTGGGCCAGCAGGTCGCGCCGCTTGGCGCGCAGCTGCCCGGGGCAGTCGCTGACCACGGCGGTCAGCTCGCCCGCCGCGACGGCGCGGACCGGGCGCGGCGGGTCGCCGATGCCGCGGACGGTCGCGGGGATCGGGGGATGGTCGGACCGGGCGATCCCGTACACGTACGAGTACGTGCTCACTCGGAGTCCTCCTTGGAGGCCCGGCCGGTGGTGCGGCCGGTGG
>JBEHXI010000212.1:0-13029 GCA_048498775.1 Actinomycetota bacterium
GTTTAGCCAGAGAGGCAGACCAGCTTTCCGGTTTGATGCACTCTTCTGTCCTTTTGCTTGCGCGGGCCACTTTTGGGCCAATTTCATTTGGGATCAAACGAAATGGACATGGTGCATGCTCAACGCCACCCATGACGACCTGCTGCGCCGGGCGGCGGACCTCCGCCTGCCCGCGCACCACCACATCGACGGACGCGACGAGCCGGGCGGCGGCACCTCGTTCCCCGTCGTCTCCCCCCGCGACGGCCGGGTCCTGGCGCACGTCGCCGACGCCCGGCCCGAGGAGGTCGACGCGGCCGTCGCCGCCGCCCGCCGCGCCTTCGACTCCGGACCCTGGCCGCGCATGGCACCCGCCGACCGCGGCCGGATCCTGCTGCGCATCGCCGACCTGCTGGAGCAGCAGCGCGAACGGCTGGCCCTGACCGTCAGCCTGGAGATGGGCAAGCCCGTCACGGACGCCCACGACATCGAACTGCGCGCCGCGATCACCACCTTCCGCTGGTACGGCCAGCTCGCCGACAAACTCACCGACGAGTCGCCGCACACCGCTCCCGACGCGCTCGCCCTGGTCACCCGGGAACCGGCCGGTGTCGTCGGCGCCGTCGTCCCCTGGAACTTCCCCCTGACCCTGGCGTCCTGGAAGGTCGCCCCCGCGCTCGCGGCCGGCTGCACCGTCGTCCTCAAGCCGTCCGAGTCCTCGCCGCTGTCCGCCCTGACCCTGGGACACCTGGCGACCGAGGCCGGCCTGCCGCCGGGCGTGCTGAACGTCGTCACCGGCGACGGACCCACCGCCGGACGGGCCATCGGCCTCCACCCCGGTATCGATGTGCTCGCCTTCACCGGGTCCACCGCCGTGGGACGGCACTTCCTGCGCTACGCCGCCGATTCCAACCTCAAGCGGGTCTGGCTGGAACTCGGCGGCAAGTCACCCAACATCATCCTCCCCGACGCCCCCGACCTGGAGAAGGCCGCCGCCACCGCCGCCTGGGGCATCTTCTTCAACCAGGGCGAGATGTGCACCGCGCCCTCCCGGCTGCTGGTCCACTCCTCGATCGCGGAGCGCGTCACCGAGGCGGTCGTCGACCGCGCCCGGGCCCTGCGCGTCGGCGATCCGCTCGACCCCGCCACCGAGATGGGCGCGCTGGTCGGCGAGGACCACCTGCGGCGCGTCCTGGAGCACATCGACAGCGGGCTCGGCGAGGGCGCCCGGCTGCGGACCGGCGGCGCCCGCACCCGCACCGCGTCCGGCGGCAGCTTCCTGGAGCCGACCGTCTTCGACCGCGTCGACCCGGCGGCCCGGCTCGCCCGGGAGGAGATCTTCGGCCCGGTCCTGTCCGTCCTCGCCTTCGACGACATCGAGGAGGCCGTGGCGCTCGCCAACGCCACCGACTACGGTCTCGCGGCCGGTCTGTGGACGTCCGACCTGTCCACCGCCCACACCGTCTCGCGCGCCCTGCGGGCCGGCACCGTCTGGGTCAACTGCTACGAGGAGGGCGACCTGACCGTCCCCTTCGGCGGTATGAAGCAGTCCGGCAACGGCCGCGACAAGTCCGCGCACGCCCTGGAGAAGTACACCGAACTCAAGACCACCTGGATCCAGCTGTGACCGCCGCGACGAGACCCCTGATCGCGATCCCGGCGCGCTTCTCGGCCACCACCTCCGCCCTGCGGTACGCCGCCGAGGTCACCGCCCGCGCGCTGGTCGAGGCGGTCTGGCGGGCCGGCGGCGAGCCCGTGGCCGTCCACCCGCACGCGCCCGGCGGCACGGCGGACCCCGCCGAGGTGGCCGCGCGCCTCGCCCGCTTCGACGCCGTGCTGCTGCCCGGCGGCGGGGACCTCGCCCCGCACCGCTACGGCCACGACCATGCCCACGAGAGCGTCTACGACGTCGACGACGAGCAGGACGGGTTCGACCTCGAAGTCGCCCGGCACGCGGTCGAGTCGGGCCTGCCCATGCTCGCGATCTGCCGGGGCATGCAGGTCCTCAACACCGTCCTCGGCGGCTGCCTCGACCAGGACATGGGAGGCGCCGGGCGCGAGCACCGCCACCTGGCGCACCCCGTCACGCTGCGGGCGGACTCGGCCGTGGCGCGGGCCGCCGGCGTGACGAGGATCGAGGCGTCCTGCTACCACCACCAGCGGATCGACCGCCTCGGCGACGGCCTGCGGGTGACCGCCACCGCGGTGGACGGGACCGTCGAGGCGGTGGAACTGCCCGGCAGCCGCGGCTGGCTGGCGGCCGTCCAGTGGCATCCGGAGGACACCGCCGCCCAGGACCCCGCGCAGCAGGGGATCTTCCGCGCCCTGGTCCGTGCCGCCCGCGGCGAGGGGTGAACGGACGAGCCGGGGGCGGGTCCTGAGGGCTTGGCCGTTCAGGACTTCGGACGGCGCCCGCTGCGGCGCGGCGCGGGCGCCGCTCCGTCCAGCAGGGTCCGGCGCCGCTCCTCACCGTGCTCCTCGACCTGGAGGACGACACGGCGCAGCCCCTCGGCCACGGCCCGGCACTGTCCGGAGTCCAACTGCGCCGTCACGAAGGCCTCTTCCTCGTTGAACGCGGGGAACACCCGGCGCATCAGCTCGTCACCGCGCTCGGTGAGGCTGATCAGCACCAGCCGGCCGTCGGTGGGATGGTCCGCGCGCCTGAGCAGCCCCCGCGACTCCAGCGTGCGGGCCACCCCGGTGAGCGTTCCCTTGGAGATGCCCGCCTCCTCCGCCACGTGCCGGGTCTCGGACTCGCCCCACACCCAGACCACCCACAGCACGACGAAGGCCGTCCAGGTCAGGTCGGAACCGCGCAGCACGGAGTTCTCCAGATGCTGGCGCACCGCGGAGGCCGCGCGGTAGATGTTCGCCACCACCGCCATCTGCTCGTGCCGTATCGGGATGCCGCCCAGCTTGGCCTCGACCAGCTTCTCCGCCTCGGTGATGGATCGATGGCCGGGCACGGGCACTCCTCGGGTCGGGCGGGCGGGCGGACGGAGAGCCGCGGCGCGGGGCGGCGGACTGCCGGCCGTTCAGGTCGTTCGGAGCCAAATTGTACGGACCGGCCCGGTCCCGGAGCCCGCCGGTGCCTCGCTCCGCTCCGCGGCCCGCTCACAGCCGGGCGACGACCAGCGCGATGTCGTCGTCGGCACCGCTGCCGACCCCCAGGTCGGCCAGCAGCGCGTCGCAGATGTGCTCCACCCCGCTGGTGCGGTATCCGGAGAGCGCGTGGACCAGGCGGGCGAGTCCGGCGTCGATGTCCTCGTGGCGGCGCTCGATGAGCCCGTCGGTGTAGAGGACGAGGGTGTCCCCCCGGCCGTAGGGCACCCCGGCCTGCGGCCGGGGCAGATGCTCCGGCCGGGCGCCCAGCGGCGGATCGGTGGCCTGGTCCAGCAACTCGCAGCTGCCGTCGCGGTGCAGGAGCACCGGCGGCGGATGCCCCGCGTTGCTGTAGATGATCAGACGGCTGCGCGGCTCGATGAGCACCTTGGCCACCGTCGTGGCCTGTGCCCCCTCGATGGACCGGGCGTACAGCCCCACCACCTCCAGGGCCTGCGCGGGGCTGGGGACGGCGCGGATCGCGGCGCTCAGGGCGCTGCGCAGCATGCCCATGACGGCGGCGGCCTCCAGGCCGTGACCGACGACGTCCCCGATGGCGATGGCGCAGCGATCCGGTGGCAGGTCGACCACGTCGTACCAGTCACCGCACACATTGAGCGATCCGACGGCAGGCACGTACCGCACGGCGATGTCGTGGTGCCGGGCGAGGTCGGGGGAGCGCAGCAGGGCCTCCTGCAGGGTGACGGCGACCTGGCGCTCCCGGGCGTGGGACTGCCGCAACTCCTCGTTCAACTGCTCCAGTTCGCGCGCCCGGGCGAACAGTTCGGCCCCCACGCCGTCCTCCAGCCCGGTGGGCTCGCCGCCGGTCGCCGCGGCGCGGCGGGAGCGGACGAAGGCCGTCACGTCCTCCACCCGTTCGACGATCCACCTGACCTTCCCGTCCGGCCCGTGGACGGGGGTGTGGATGCCGGACCACCACCGCTCCTCGAATCCCCCCGGCTCGCCGGCGGCGGGCAGGTCGTAGCGCTGGAGCACCAGCGTGTCCGGCCTGCCGGAGGCCAGGACGCGCAGCAGCGAGCTCCTGACGTTCGGCACCCCGTCGGTCTCGGGCTCGGCGGGATTCGGCGGCAGGGCGTCGAAGAGGTACCGGCCCACCAGGTCCTCCCTGGTCCGCCCGGTGACCCGCAGATACGCGTCGTTGACGGAACGGATCACCAGGTCCGTGTCCAGGACCAGATACGGACTGGGTGTGGCGGCGAAGAACGCCATGAAATCGATGTCCGGAGTCGTCACGCGCCTGCCTGCCGATCTCACGAGCGCGAAATCCGAGCACTTCCAACCTACGAGACGCCCGGCACCCCCGCACTGCCTCGGCCTGCCTCCCTCACGTCATCGAACTAGTATTCGATACGTGGGAGTGAGAGGACAGCGCAGAGGCGACGCGCCCTACGCCCGGGTGCACCTCCCCGACGGCCAGGACCTGGTCGTCCCGGTGCTCGGCCGGCGCCGGGACGCGGCGACCGGCACCTGGTGGTACCGGTGCGTCGCCACCCTGCTCACCTGCGAGACCACACCCGGCGGCCGGCTCGTCGCCGTACCGGACCCCGTCGAGTTCTGGGCGCCCTACCCGCAGGCGATCGAGCCCATCGAGGGGGAGCGGTACGACCTGCTGACCACCGAGCCGGACGAGCGGGAGCGGCGCTGGCGGGTGACCGGCGCCCCGGTCGCCAGGGGGCCGCACCTGACCGTGCACCGCGACGACTGCGCGCAGGGGAGCCGGGACCTGGTCCGCACCGTCACCGACCGGGAGGCGCTGGTGCTCCTCGCCGACCGGGAGAACGTCCGGGAGTGCGCGGTGTGCCGGCCGCTGGCCGTCCTCGCGCCACGGGAGCCCTTCACCGGACGGCGCCGGCCGATCGCCTGACGGCCGTCGCGTCACCAGGGAAGCGGGCCGGCCGCGTCGAAGTACCCGCCGGTGGGCCCGTCGGAGGCCACCCGCGCCATCCGGACGATGATCTCGGCGCCCTCCTCGACGGTCTGCGTGCCGGTGTTCCCGTTGAGATCCGTCGCGGTGAAGCCGGGCTCCACCGCGTTGATCCGCATGCCGGGGAACGCCTTGGCGTACTGCACGGTGAGCATGTTGACCGCCGCCTTCGACGCCGGATAGGCCACGCCCGGATAGGCGTACGCCGGGGTGCCCGGCGTGGTCATCCGGGTCAACGAGGCCAGGCCGCTGCTGACGTTGACCACCACCGGGGCGGCGGACCGCAGCAGCAGCGGCAGGAACGCGTGGATGACCCGCACCGTGCCGAAGACGTTGGTCTCGAAGACCTCCCGCATCATCGCGGCGGTCACCTCCGCGGCGCCGACCACCCCGTTGCCCTCGGCCCGCCCCTCGATTCCGGCGTTGTTGACCAGGACGTCCAGCCCGCCCTCGGCCTCGACGGTCTTCACCGCGGCGGCCACGGACCCGTCGTCCGTCACGTCGATCACGACCGTCCGGGCGCCGATCCGCTCGGCGGCCCGGCGGCCCCGTCCGGCGTCGCGGCTGCCGACATAGACGGTGTGGCCCGCCGCGACGAGCCGGCGGGCGGTCTCGAGCCCGAGCCCCTTGTTCGCTCCGGTGATCAGTGTTGTCGTCATGCCCCAAGCCTCCGGCGGGGGCGGTGCGGCCGGCCAGTGGTCCCCTCTTCCTGGGACTGCCGGTACCAGGTTGGTCCCCGGCCGGCCGGGCACACTGGTGGGCATGGCGACGGCGGAGTTCGGACAGGCGGTGCGCCGCTGGCGCGACCGGGTGCCGGCGGAGGCCGCCGGACTGCCCGCCGGCGGGCGGCGGCGCGCGGCGGGGCTGCGCCGTGAGGAACTGGCCCTGCTGGCCGGCATCTCCGCCGACTACGTCACCCGCCTCGAACAGGGCCGAGCCTCCCACCCGTCGGCGCAGGTCGTGGCGGCCCTGGCCAGGGCGCTGCGGCTGACGGAAGCCGAGCGCACCCACCTGTTCAAGCTGGCGGGGCTGGCGCCGCCGGGCCCCAGGACGGTGCCCGCGCACATCCCCGCAAGCGTGCACCGGTTGCTGGACCGGCTGGCCGGGACCCCCGTCGCGGTCTACGACGCGGCCTGGACGCTGCTGCTGGCCAACCCGCCGTACGCGGCGCTGATGGGCGATCCGTCCGGCTGGCACGGACACCGGCGCAACGGGGTCTGGCGCAACCTGGTCGGCCCCGGCAGCCGGGTCCGGCACACCCCGGAGGCCCGCCGCCGGTTCGAGGCCGCGCTCGTCGCCGACCTGCGCGCGGCCGCCGACCGTTACCCGGCCGACCAGCGGCTGCGGCGGCTGGTCGCGGATCTGCGCGCGACCAGCGACCGGTTCGCCGAACTGTGGGATTCCGGCGCCGTCGGCCGTCACGAGGCGGCGCGCAAGACCGTCGACCACCCCGAGGTGGGACCCCTGACGCTGGACTGCGACGTGCTCACCGTGGCGGGCAGTGATCTGCGCATCATGGTCTACACGGCCGAGCCCGGCACCGCGGACGCCGAGCGCCTCGCCCTGCTCACCGCACCGGGGGCCCGCGCGCTCACCGGGTGACCGGCCCTGTCCGGGCGCGGCCCGCACTCCGCAACAGGGCCGCGGGCCGGAGGTCCCGGGCCCGCGGCCCTGCCGGATCATGCCGCGGGCTCCTCACCCGCGCGTCGTCCATGCCGCCGCCGCGCAGCGCCACATGGTGGTACGGGGTGGGGTGCGGGCGGGGCGGCCGGGGCGGCGTGGATCCGCAGGGCTGTCAGGGGGAGATCTCGTCGAGGGTCAGGCCGCGGGTGTGCGGGCCGGACTGGACGGCCACCGCGGCGACGACCTGGAAGGAGGCGATCAGCAGCAGGGCGCCGAGGGCGCCCAGGTGGGTGACGCAGCGGGCCATGACCAGGACGCCGATGCCGCCGCCGAGGTGGCCGACGCCGTCGACGAGGGCGAAGCCGGTGGTGCGGGCGCGGGTCGGGAAGCTCTCCGCGGACAGCGCGCAGAGCGGGGCGAACCAGATGTTGAAGCCGAAGAAGACGACCACGGCACCGGCGAAGGCCAGGTAGACCCGGGATCCCGCCTCGGCGACCAGCACGGACCCCAGGATGGTGACCAGCGCGCCGATGGGCAGCCACCGGCGGCGGTCGAGTCTCTCGGCCAGCCAGATGGCGACCAGTCCCTGGACGTTGAAGCCGACGGTGCCCACGGCGACGATCACACCGGCCTCCGGGGCGGGGTAGCCGAGGGTGGTCGGGATGGCGGTGAAGTCGCTGGACAGGCCGTAGACGGTGGTGAAGCCGGCCACCCAGACGGTGATCAGGAGCACGGCGCGGTTCCGGTAGCGCCGGTCGCGGAACACCTCGCGGTAGGAGGCCGCGGCGGAGGCGCTCCCGGCACCGGCGGCCGAGAGGTCGGGCTCGGCCAGCGGGCCGCGGCGCTCGGCGTGCCGTTCCATGGCGCGGACGACGGTCTCGGCCTCGTACAGCCGGCCGCGGGAGATCAGCCACCGCGGTGACTCGGGGAGTTCGACCCACAGCAGGAGGGCGGTGAGGGCCAGCAGCGCGCCGAACAGGTACATCCAACGCCAGCCGGTGGTGAAGTCGCCGCCGGCCTGCGCGAACGGCAGCCCGGCCGGCCAGGCGGCGGGCTCGGTGGTCAGCAGCAGGCCGAGCCAGATGCCGAGGAGGGCTCCGAGTGAGGCGAGGGTCAGGACGATGGCGGTGAAGCGGCCGCGCCGGCCCTGGGGCGCGCGATCTCGCTGATGTAGGTGTTGATGACCGCGAGGTCGGCGCCGATGCCGATGCCGGTGAGGGTGCGCGCGGCGTCGAAGTTCGCCATGTCGGGCGCGAACGCGCTGTACAGCGAGCCCAGTCCGCCGAGCACCATCGTGATCATCAGTGTGTTGCGGCGGCCGACGCGGTCCGACAGCGGGCTGAGGACCAGCGTGCCGGCGACGTATCCGGCGAGGTTGAGGACGACCGGGGCGGTCAGGTGGCCGAAGGCGCCGGCCGGGGTGCAGCCGGGCTGGAGCTGCACGCAGGTCTGCACGAACGAGACGTTGATGTCGAAGGTCGCGAAGAGCGTGAAGACCAGTCCGAGGCCGATCAGGATGATGGCCGAGTAGGGCAGGGCCCACACCTCGATCCGGTCGAGCCGGGCTGTCAGGTGGGCTGCGCTGCGTCTGGCGGGGTCTTGGGTGGCGGCAGGTGGCTGCATGGGAAGGATTCCGGTTCTCCGGCGAGGAGGGGCAGGGGCGCGCGGTGGAGGGTCGCTCGCGGTGCGCGGCGTCGTCGGAGGCCTCGAGACCCTGCGGAGCTTAGGTACCGATCATGGGGCGGGCAAGGGTTTCGACGTACCGTATTCGCCAGAGTGGAATTTCGTTCTGCCCATCGCCGCTCGCGGTGTGCCCGGCCGCCACCCCGGCGGGCAGGCGGGATGTGCGACGGGCCGGTGGAGAGGCGGGCCGCGGGCGGTCGGCGTCTGCTGCGCGAACGATCGTTCGGCGATGCGCAACGGGCGCTACCCTGTGTACGGTCGGGCCTGATCCATGCCGCCGGGGAGTGATCCAATGGCACAGGGTGCCAAAGAGCAGAAGCCGCCTGCCTATCCGATCGAGTCGGTCGACAACGCGCTGCGGCTGCTGCTGGTCTTCCGGGAGCAGTCCACGCTGCGGGTCGCCGAGGCGAGCCGCTCGCTGGGTGTGGCGCCGTCCACCGCGCACCGGCTCCTGGCGATGCTGCAGTACCACGGCTTCGTCGTCCAGGACCCCAGCTCCAAGGTCTACCGGGCGGGCGCGGCGCTGACCGAGATCGGGCTGGCCGCCGTCCGCGACATGGACATCAGGGCGCTGGCGCGTCCGGTGATGGAGTCGCTCGCGCGGGAGTTGGGGGAGACCGTCCACCTCGGCGTCCTGGAGCGGAGCGAGATCCTCTTCATCGACTCGGTCGAGGGCACGCAGATCGTCCGGGTCGGGGCGCGCATCGGCGTGCGGCTCCCGGCGCACCTGACCTCGCTCGGCAAGGCGATGCTCGCCGACCTGCCTCAGGAGCGGCTCATGGCCCTGTACCCCTCGGAGATCCTTCCGGGGCGCACGCCGCACTCCACGGTCCGGCGCAAGGCGCTGCTGCGGGCGCTGAAGAACGTGGCCGAGCAGGGATACGCGGTCAACGACGGGGAGAGCGAGGAGGACGTCGCCGGCGTCGGCGTGCCGATCACCTCTCCCGCCGGCGCCCCGGTGGCGGCGCTGAGCGTCTCCACTCCGCGGAGCCGGTTCGACAGGGACCTGGTCGAGCGGATGCTTCCCGCGCTGCGCGCGGCGGCGGCGAAGATCGGCGAGCAGCTGTAGCCGGCCTCTCGTAAGCGGGCCCGGCGACGGCCGGCGACCTCCCGTCCACCGAAGACCTCCGGCGTACCGAGGGCGTCCAGACGCCCCGTGCGCCGGAGGTCTTCGCGTTCTCCGGGCACCCCGTTCACGTCACGCCGGGCGTCGTCCTTTCCTCACCCCATGGTGTTTCGCTCTGCGGAAGCTTATTCTGCTGAGCGATCGATGGTTGAGGGGACTGACGAAGGAGCCCGCTGTGTCCGACCAGATGCTCTCCCCGGTCCGGCTGACCGCTTCGGACGCGCCGGGTCAGCCGGCTCCGGGTCCGGAGCTGTCCGCCCTGTACCGCGGATTCGAGCGTGAACTGCTGGTCCCGCTGTGGACGGAGATCGGCGACCTGATGCCGCTCCACCCGCGCTCACGGGCCGTGCCGCACGTGTGGCGCTGGCAGAACCTGCTGGCCCTCGCCGAGGAGGCCGGCCGCCTGGTGCCGGTCGGGCGCGGCGGGGAGCGGCGGGCCATCGCCCTGGCCAACCCCGCGCTCGGCGGCAGGCCCTACGCCACCCCGACGCTGTGGGCGGCGATCCAGTACCTGATGCCCGGTGAGGACGCCCCCGAGCACCGGCACACCCAGCACGCCTTCCGCTTCGTCGTCGAGGGGGAGGGCGTCTGGACGGTGGTCGGACGCGATCCGGTCCCCATGCGCCGCGGTGACTTCCTGCCCCAGGCGGGCTGGCACTGGCACGCCCACCACAACGCCGCCCAGCGGCCGATGGCCTGGATCGACGGGCTGGACATCCCCTTCCAGTACGCCGTCGAAGGGCAGTTCTTCGAGTTCGGCCGGGAGACGATCGGCGACGAGGAACGCGCCACACCGGAGCGCTCCCGCTCCGAACGGCTGTGGGGCCATCCGGGACTGCGCCCGGTGTCCGTCCCCGGAGCGCTGCCCGGCACCCCCCTGCTCGCCTACCGCTGGGCCGACACCGACGCCGCGCTCAACGACCAACTGGCGCTGGAGGCCGAGGGGCAGCCGGGAACGGCCGGGCCCGGGCACGCCGCGGTCCGCTACACCAACCCCACCACCGGCAAAGACGTGCTGCCGACCATCCGGGCCGAGATGCACCGGATCCGGCGCGGGGCGCAGACCGCGCCGCGGCGCGAGACCGGCTCGTCGGTGTACCAGGTCTTCGACGGCAGCGGCACCGTCCGTGTCGGCGACCGCGAATGGCGGGTCGGCCGGGGAGACCTGTTCGCCGTGCCGTCCTGGCAGGAGCTGTCGATCCGCTCCGAGGCCGGATCCGACGACTCCGACTCCGGTGCCCTGGACCTGTTCCGGTTCGGTGACGCGCCGGTCTTCGAAGCCCTGCACCTGTACCGCACCACCACGGAAGGAACCGCCCGATGAAGCTCGCCACCGTCCGCACCGCCCAGGGGGTCACCCGCGCCGTCCGGGCCGACAGCGACCGCCTGGTCGACCTCGGCCTGCCGGATGTCGGCGCCCTGCTCGCCACGGCGGACTGGCAGGGGCACGCCCGGGCGGCGGACCGGGAGCTCGACCCCGCCGGCCTGGCGCCGTCCGGCCGGTTCGCACCGCTGGTGCCCCGGCCCGGCAAGGTCGTCTGCGTCGGCCTGAACTACCGCAACCACATCCTGGAGATGGGCCGCGACCTCCCCCAACACCCCACCCTCTTCAGCAAGTTCGCCGACACCCTGGTCGGCGCGGAGGACGACATCCTGCTCCCGCCGGAGACCGCCGCCCTCGACTGGGAGTGCGAACTCGCCGTCGTGATCGGCGGCACGGTACGGCGGGCGACACCGGCCGAGGCCGAGTGGGCCATCGCCGGATTCGCCGTCCTCAACGACGTCACCTGCCGCGACTGGCAGTTCCGCACCAAGGAGTGGCTCCAGGGCAAGAACTGGGAGGCCACGACCCCGCTCGGCCCCTACCTGGTCACCCCCGACGAACTGCCCGGCGGGGTCCGCCCCCGACTGGACATCTCCACCGTGGTCGACGGCGAGACGATGCAGAAGAACAACACCGCGGACCTGCTCTTCGACCCCGTCGACCTGGTCCGCTACATCTCCACCATGGTCACCCTGCGGCCCGGTGACGTGATCGCCACCGGCACGCCCGGCGGCGTCGGGCACGCCCGCAAGCCTCCCCGCTACCTGACGGCCGGTCAGCACGTGGTGACCGAGATCGCCGGGCTGGGCCGCTGCGCCAACACCGTCACCGCGGACCGGGCCCGATGACGACCTCCCTTCCCCGCCGGCCGGTCCGGCCCCAGACGACAGGAGCACCATCATGAGCCGCCAGGACACCGACGTCCTCATCGTGGGCGGAGGCATCGGAGGCCTCGCCAACGCGCTCGCGCTCACCCGCGCCGGGCTGCGGGTGCGCGTCCTGGAGCAGGCGCCCGAGTTCGGAGAGGTCGGCGCCGGCCTGCAGATCGCCCCCAACTGCACCCGCATCCTGCGCGACTGGGGCCTGCTGGACGAGGCCGTCTCCCTCGGCGTCCTGCCCCGGCGGATCGTCATGCGGGACGCCGTGGACGGGGAGGTGCTCACCCGGCTCGACCTGGAGGACCTCAGGCAGCGCTACGGGTCGCCGTACCTGGTGATCCACCGCAGCGACCTGCACGGCACCCTGCTGCGGGCCTGCCGCCGCGCGGGAGTCGACCTGGTCAACGACGTCCACGTCACCGCCTACGAGCAGGACGGCGACGGGGCCGCGGTCGTCCACGACGGCGGGCGGGAGAGCGCCCCGGTGGTGCTGGCGGCCGACGGGCTCCGCTCCGCCGCCCGGGACATGATCGGCAAGGACGCCCCGGTCAGTTCCGCCTACGTCGCCTACCGCGGCACGATCCCCGTCGACCGCACCGCGGGCGACGTCTCACTCGACGACGTCGTGGTCCACGTCGGGCCGAAGTGCCACTTCGTCCAGTATCCGCTGCGCCAGGGCGACATGCTCAACCAGGTCGCGGTCTTCCAGTCGCCCAAGGCCCTCGCCGGCGAGGAGGACTGGGGCACCCCCGACGAGCTGGACGACGCGTTCGCCGGCACCTGCGAGGACGTCCGGGCCGGGCTGCCGCTGATGTGGCGCGACCGCTGGTGGCGGATGTTCGACCGCGAGCCCCTGATGAACTGGGTGCAGGGCCGTATCGCCCTGACCGGGGACGCCGCCCACCCGCCGCTGCAGTACCTCGCCCAGGGCGCCGTGATGGCCATCGAGGACGCCTGGGTGCTGGCCGAGCATGTGACGGCACAGCTCGCGACGGGCACGCTCGACTGGGACGCCGCCCTGGCGGCGTACAACGCGGTGCGTCCCGAGCACTGCCGGCGCGTGCTCACCACCGCCCGGGCCTGGGGCGACCTGTGGCACCACACCGGCGAGAAGCGGGGGTGGCGCAACGAGGTCCTGCGCTCCCGGGACACCCACGACTACAGCTACATCGACTGGCTCTACGGCCCCACCGCGCTGACCCCGGATCAGGAACCCCCGATGTTCCCCTCCGGCCGGCAGCCCGCCCTGGCCCAGGCCGAGCGCTGAACGAGCCCGCCCACCCGTCGTTCCCAAGGAATCTCAATGATCGTGTCAAGCCGTCTGCGTGACCGGCGGGGCGGAGGTGAACAGCCTTTTGTCACGCAGCAT
>JBEHXI010000213.1:0-12992 GCA_048498775.1 Actinomycetota bacterium
CCGCGCAGCCGGAAGCCGGTGAAGACCGACTGGGCCACGATGAGCACGATCAGGACCATCCACAGCAGCAGCGAGATGTCCTTGATGTTCATGTTCGGGACCATGCTCAGTACGAGGATGACCACCGCGAACGGCAGGAACAGCTCGGCGATGTGGAAGCGGGAGTCGACGTAGTCCCGGCACAGCCTGCGCACCGGGCCCTTGTCGCGGAGCGGCAGATAGCGCTCGTCACCCCCGGCCAGCGCCTCGCGCTGCTTGGCCATCTCCAGGCGGCGGGCCTCACGGGCCTGCCGGGCGGCGGCCTTGCGGTCGGTGGGCACCGTCACGCGCTGGCGCCGCTGCGACTGCGCCTGGTTGCGCTTGGGAGTGGGGCGGCCCTTGGGGGCCTGGGGGTCGCGGGGCTCGACCCGGTCCGCGACCACGGTGGTGGCGGACTGCTCATCCTTGGAACGACGTCGGAACACAAGGCCCAAGGGTACGTGCTGGCGGCTCCGGCCCCCACCCCCGGTTCCACGGCACTTCCGGGACGCGCCGTTCCGGGCGTTCTCCGCCCTGGGCGGGACCCGCCCGGCGCATGATCGTCCCTCAGGAGGAGACCATCCGTTGCCGAACAGTGCGGTAATGGAACCGGGGCCCGTACTGTAGGGGTCAGTAGAGGTGCCGGAGCAAGCTGGAGCAACCGGAGAAGGGGGCGCGCCAGGCCCATGAGCGGTGTCATGAAGCGGATGGGAATGATCTTCCGCGCTAAGGCCAACAAGGCTCTGGACAGGGCCGAGGACCCGCGCGAGACGCTCGACTACTCGTACCAGAAGCAGCTGGAGCTGCTGCAGAAGGTGCGCCGCGGGGTCGCCGACGTGGCGACCTCCCGCAAGCGGCTGGAACTGCAGCTCAACGGGTTGCAGCAGCAGTCGTCCAAGCTGGAGGAGCAGGGCCGCAAGGCGCTGGCGCTGGGCCGCGAGGACCTGGCCCGTGAGGCGCTGACCCGGCGGGCGGCGCTCCAGCAGCAGGTCACGGACCTGGAGACGCAGCACCAGACGCTGCAGGGCGAGGAGGAGAAGCTGACCCTCGCCGCCCAGCGGCTGCAGGCCAAGGTCGACGCCTTCCGCACCAAGAAGGAGACGATCAAGGCCACCTACACCGCCGCGCAGGCCCAGACCAAGATCGGCGAGGCGTTCTCCGGGATCTCCGAGGAGATGGGCGACGTCGGCCTGGCGATCCAGCGGGCCGAGGACCGCACCGCCCAGATGCAGGCGCGGGCCGGCGCGATCGACGAGCTGCTGGCCTCCGGCGCGCTCGACGACCCCACCGGTATGGCCAAGGACGACATCACCGCCGAGCTGGACCGCATCTCCGGCGGCTCCGACGTGGAGCTGGAGCTGCAGCGGATGAAGACCGAGCTGGCCGGCGGCGACTCCAAGCAGGCCATCGAGGGCGGCCACGCGGAGCCCGCCAAGCAGCAGTCGCAGGACCAGACCCGGCTCGACAAGAACTGACCACGGCGACGGCAAGCGTCTCGTACCCCGAAGGGAGACCGTCATGATCGTACGGATCATGGGGGAGGGGCAGGTCCAGCTGGCCGACGGCGACGTGGCCCGGCTGAACGAACTCGACAGCCGGCTGCTCGACGCGATCGAGGCGGGCGACGAGTCCGCGTTCCGCGGCACGCTCGGTGTGCTGCTGAAGACGGTCCGCGAGCTGGGCGAACCGCTCCCGGACGACTCCCTGGAGCCGTCCGAGCTGATCCTGCCGGCCGACGACGCCTCCCTTGAGGAGGTACGGGCGATGCTCTCCGACGACGGGCTCATCCCCGGCTGATCGGCACCTTCTCCGGCAGCGCGCGCCCCGGTCCCGCCACCCGGCGGGCTGGGGCGCCGCCATGTCGGCTATTCCGGCGGTTTCGGCGGACTACAGGAATCCGCCCGAGGGGATGTACGGCGCCGGCGGCCGCATCCCGCGCAGCGCCAGATAGCCCCCGCCTGAGACCTCGAGCCCGGCGGCGAGCCCGGCGTCCACCGCCCACTGCTGGTCGGCGGTCAGGTCCCGGACGGTCACCGGCTCACCGGCGGGCACGCACAGCAGGGCGGCGATCAGCAGCCGGGTCGCCACCCGCCGCGAGGTCGCGGCCAGCAGCTCGATCCGTCCCCCGACGAGGTAGCAGTAGCCGCTGCCCGCGAGATCGTCCGCCACCAGTGCCTGGTAGTGGTGGAGCATCTCCTCGTGGTCCGGGCCGTGCGCGCCGCCGCGCAGGCGCCGGTCCACCGAGTCCATCAGGTCGCGGTGCCGGGGCGTGGCGTCGTGCACCGGGCCGTCCGGGGCGGCCAGCCGCGCCGGGTCCACCACGCCGGTCAGCCGCATCGTCGGATGCAGGTCGAACCCGGCCTTGCGGTAGCTGCGGGCGGCCGCCGGGTGCGGGGAACTGCAGATGATGCCGCGCAGGCAGGCCCGGCCATAGGCCAGGGCCCGCTCCAGCAGCGCGGTCCCGACCCCCTTGCCCTGTGCGGCCGGCACCACGACCAGCAGCGGCAGCCCCCACAGGCCCTCGCGCCGGATGGAGAGCACCGCGCCGAGCGGCCCGGACGCCGGGTCCTCGGCCAGCCAGCAGCCCTCCGGATCGGTGCGGGCGAAGTGCCGGGTGCGACTGCGATGGCGGATCGCCCGCTCGGCGGGCCACTCCCCGGCGGCCGCCGCGCCGCCGGGCGCGGCGGCGTCCTGGGGCGGGCCGGGCGGGGCGCCGAAGGCCGCGGCGGCGAGGGCTCGTACGGCTTCGGCGTCCCTGGCGGTGTCACGTACCGGGCGCAGGAGCATGCGCCCATCCTGCCCCAGCCGGGCGGGAGTTGCCCGGTCCTCGGCGGCATGTCACCCGGGCCGCCGGGGGCCGTCCGGGCCGTCTGGGTTGTCTGGATCGTCTACGGCAGGGCGAGCATCTGCTCCAGGGCGACCTTGGCGTAGTGCTCGGTCTCCTTGTCGACCTCGATGCGGTTGACCACCGTGCCGTCGGCGAGCGACTCCAGCGCCCACACCAGGTGCGGCAGGTCGATGCGGTTCATGGTCGAGCAGAAGCAGACCGTCCGGTCCAGGAAGACGATCTGCTTGTCGGGGTGGGCGTTGGCCAGGCGGCGCACCAGGTTGAGCTCGGTGCCGATGGCCCACGCCGAGCCGGCCGGGGCCGCGTCGAGCGTCTTGATGATGTACTCGGTGGAGCCCACGTAGTCGGCGGCGGCCACGACCTCGTGCTTGCACTCGGGGTGGACGAGCACGTTGACCCCGGGGATGCGGCTGCGGACGTCGGCCACCGACTCCGTCGAGAAGCGGCCGTGCACCGAGCAGTGGCCGCGCCACAGGATCATCTTCGCGGCGCGCAGCTCCTCGGCGGTCACCCCGCCGCCCGGCTTGTGCGGGTTGTAGACCACGCAGTCGTCCAGTGACAGGCCCAGCTCGCGCACCGCGGTGTTGCGGCCGAGGTGCTGGTCGGGCAGGAACAGCACCCGCTCGCCCTGGGAGAACGCCCACTCCAGCGCCCGCCTGGCGTTGGAGGAGGTGCAGATGGTGCCGCCGTGCCGCCCGGTGAACGCCTTGATGTCGGCGGAGGAGTTCATGTACGAGACCGGGACGACGGTGTCGGCGATCCCGGCGTCGGTCAGCACGTCCCAGCACTCGGCGACCTGCTCGGGGCTGGCCATGTCGGCCATCGAGCAGCCGGCGGCCAGGTCGGGGAGGATGACCTGCTGGTCGTCGCCGGTGAGGATGTCGGCGCTCTCCGCCATGAAGTGCACGCCGCAGAAGACGATGTACTCCGCCTGGGGGCGCGCGGCCGCGTCGCGGGCCAGCTTGAAGGAGTCGCCGGTGACGTCGGCGAACTCGATGACCTCGTCGCGCTGGTAGTGGTGCCCGAGGACGAAGACCCGGTCGCCGAGCCTGGCCTTGGCCGCCCGGGCGCGCTCCACGAGGTCGGGGTCGGAGGGCGCCGGCAGCTCGCCGGGGCACTCCACGCCGCGCTCGCTGCGCGGGTCGGACTCGCGCCCGAGCAGCAGCAGGGCAAGCGGCGTGGGCTGGACGTCCAGCGGTTCTGTGGTGGTCACGGGCGTGGCGCCCTTTCTCTCAACAAACCCTTATCGTCGATGTGACGCTATTCATGATAGCTGCTTCGCGTCAGATTGACGATGGCCATTTCGTCGATGTGACGTATCCGGCCCGCGCCGCCCCGGGGGCACCGCGTGACCGACGGCCGCCGGGTATGCGAGCATGAAGACGGAAGCGGTAGAGACCGAACGGAAGCGGAGAATTACGGCCCGGAATTTTTCCGCCGCGCCGGTGGTTGCCCCCGGCGCAGAGGTTCGTAGTTCCGTGAAACCCGGGAGTGAAGCAGATGACGGTTCAGGACGAGACCACCGCGAGCGAGGGCATCATCCTGTCCGACGCCGCAGCGGAGAAGGTCAAGGCTCTGCTGGAGCAGGAGGGTCGCGACGACCTCGCGCTGCGTGTCGCCGTCCAGCCCGGCGGCTGTTCCGGCCTGCGGTACCAGCTCTTCTTCGACGAGCGGTCGCTCGACGGCGACATCGTCAAGGACTTCAACGGGGTCAAGGTCGTCACCGACCGGATGAGCGCCCCCTACCTCGGCGGTGCCTCCATCGACTTCGTCGACACCATCGAGAAGCAGGGCTTCACCATCGACAACCCGAACGCCACCGGCTCCTGCGCCTGCGGCGACTCCTTCCACTGAGCCTTCCCGGCCCCGCCGAGGGCCGGACGCATGGGCTTCACCCGCCTCGGCGCTTCTCCGCTCCGGAACGTCAGGCCCGCGGCAGGGCCCGCCCGTCGAAGCCGTCCCGGACCACCGTGCCCGCGGCGAGCGGCGCGGGCAGCCGCACCCGCGCGGTGTCCGAGCGCGCGAGCAGCACGCACGGCGCGCCCGGGTGCCGGGGCACCTCGGTGACCCGCACCGTCACCGTCCCCGCCGACCGCCCGGCCACCGACGCCGAGTAGTCGGAGCACACCCCGCCCCAGAACCGCAGGGTCAGCACCGCCCCGTCGGCCGCGTACGACGTGATACGCACCCGCGCCGGCCCGGCGGAACCGGTGGACGGCGTCACGGTGGGCGATGCCGCGGCGATGAACCGCGGATCCACCGCGGGCAGCGCCAGCACCGTCTCCCCGCCCGCCCCGGCCGCCGCCACCCGGAACAGCCAGGACGGCACCAACTCCGGCACCCCCGCCACATACTGCGCCGACAGGCCGAAGACCGCCCCGCGCACCAGGGCCGGCTGCCGCGCCGCCACGCACGGCACCGCCGAGACCCCCGGAAGGTCCCCCGGATCGGCCGGGCCGCCCGCCGCTCCCGGACGCATCGTCGGGCAGGCGCGCCCGGCCGCGCCCGAGCCCGCCGCGCCCAGCCGCGCGAACGCCTGGCGGGCCGTCACCACCGGGTACGACGCGCCCGCCGCCAGCCGCGACAGCCGCCCCGACGCACTGGTCACCGACCCGTCCGGGGCGACCTGGACGGTGGTGGTCCAGCCGTGCACCGGCAGGCCCCCGACCCGGGGGTCCGCGGTCACCGTGCGCAGCGCGCCGGCCGTGCCGGAGGCGTCCAGCCGTGCGTCCGCGAGGCCCAGGGCGGCCAGCAGCGGCGCGGCGGCGCGCTCGGCGCCCGCTGCCGAGACCGGCGATCCGGCCGGGCCGGTGGCCCGCGGCACCGCCCGCCCGGGCGCGTAGCAGACGGCCGTACCGGAACCGGCGGGTGGCGCACAGGGCGCCCCCGCCCGGGTGAACACCCAGCTCCCGGGGGCGTCCTGGCCGACCTGGAGCGCGGGCCCGCCTCCGGTGCCCGCCCGCCACAGCCCGTGGTCGGCGCGCACCGACCCCGGGATCCCCAGCGCCGCGGCCAGCCGCGCCACGTCGGCGCGCGGCACCGGGCCGCGCGGCGTGTGGACGGGGGCGGAGTCCGGGCCGGCGGGCAGCGTGCCGGTCAGGCGGTACGGGCCACCCGGGACGGCCGTGGCCCAGGGCCCGCCGGGCAGCGGCGCGGGACCGCCGTCCTTGCCCTGGGCCGCCGGTGCGGAGCGCGCACCGCCCGCCGCCGAGGCCGCCCAGTACGCGCTCCCGCCGCCCGCGACCAGCACCGCGCCGGCCACCAGCGTGACGGCCAGCCGGTTCCGGTGCCGGTGCGGTGGCCCGGCGGACGCGTTCAGCGGTTGCTGCGTGTCCGGCGTGTCCGGCGGTTCCGGCGGGTTCTCCTGCGGCGTACGGTCCATGCCCACGTTCGCTCCCTCGGCTCCCTGCGCGCGCCCGGCGGGTCCGCGCCGCGGCGCCGTGGATGGGACGGAGCGGTGCCGCCGGCGGTTCCGGTCGACCGCCGCGGGGTGGTCCGGTCAGCTCCCGTAGTCGGACATCTCGTCCACCGCGTGCGCCGACTCGTCCGAGACCGACGTCCCGTGGATCCGCGACGGCGGGACCGGCTCGGCCGCGGTCTTCTCCCGGGCCGCGAAGCGCGGGGCGATGCGCCGGCAGTCGCCGACCAGTTCCTCCAGGGTGCCGGGGTCGGAGTCCGGGGAGCCCAGGGCGGTCGAGGGACGCGCCGTGCCGCGTGCGGGATTGGGCATGGTGCCCTCCTCAGCTGGAGCGATGGCCTGGTTACCGGCGACTGTAGGCGGTCCGGAGGCCCGGCGAAACACGTACTTTCCGGTAATTTCATGGTGTCGCAGAGTGGGTGATCCGGCACCTTCCGGCCGCCGCACCGTGGACGCCGCCGCGTCACCCGGTAGCGTTAGCAGGTCCCTCGCAGAGCTCGCCGGAGCTCTCACGCCCGCCACCGGCCCGCAGGAGCGAACCCGCTGTGCGCATCGCTGTCACCGGCTCCATCGCCACCGACCATCTGATGACCTTCCCCGGCCGCTTCGCCGACCAACTGGTCGCCGACCAGCTGCACACGGTCTCGCTCTCCTTCCTCGTCGACACCCTGGAGGTGCGGCGCGGCGGGGTGGCCCCCAACATCTGCTTCGGCATGGGCGTGCTGGGCCTGCGGCCGGTCCTGGTCGGCGCGGCCGGCGCGGACTTCGCCGACTACCGCGCCTGGCTGGAGCGGCACAACGTGGACACCGAGTCGGTGCGGATCTCCGAGGTGCTGCACACCGCGCGCTTCGTGTGCACCACCGACACCGACCACAACCAGATCGCGTCCTTCTACACCGGAGCGATGAGCGAGGCCCGCCAGATCGAGCTGCAGCCCGTCGCCGAGCGCGTCGGCGGCCTCGACCTGGTCGTCATCGGCGCCGACGACCCCGAGGCGATGCTCCGCCACACCGAGGAGTGCCGCACCCGCGGCTACGCCTTCGCCGCCGACCCCTCCCAGCAGCTGGCCCGCCTCCAGGGCGAGGACATCCGCGAGCTCATCGAGGGCGCCACCTACCTGTTCTCCAACGAGTACGAGGAGGCGCTGATCGAGAGCAAGACCGGCTGGACCTCCGAGGAGGTGCTGGCCCGGGTCGGCACCCGGATCACCACCCTGGGCCCCAAGGGCGTGCGCGTCGAGCGGGCCGGTGCCGACCCCGTCGAGGTCGGCACCCCCGAGGAGGAGCGCAAGGCCGACCCGACCGGCGTGGGCGACGCCTTCCGCGCCGGCTTCCTCGTCGGGCTGGCCTGGGAGCTCGGCCCGGAGCGCGCCGCGCAGCTGGGCTGCATGCTGGCCACCCTGGTCATCGAGACCGTCGGCACCCAGGAGTACGAGCTGCGCCGCGGCCACTTCATGGAGCGCTTCGCCAAGGCCTACGGCCCCGAGGCGGCCGCCGAGGTCCGCGCCCACCTGAGCTGACCCGGCGCTGGGCGTCAGGCGCGGCGCCGCACCAGGTACGCCGCGCCCCGCTCGGCCTCCCGCTCGCCCACGTACTCCTGGCCGCGCATCTCGCACCAGGCCGGGATGTCCAGCCGCGCCGCCTCGTCGTCGGACAGCACGGTGACCGTCCCGCCCACCGGGACCGAGCCGATGACCTTGGCCAGCTCGATCACCGGGATGGGGCAGCGGCGGCCGAGCGCGTCGACGACCAGGGAGTCCCCGGCCTGCCGCGGCGGCGCGGCAGGCGCCGCGGGCTCGGCTCCGGCGCCGAGCCGGGCCCGCACCTCGCGGACCACCCCGGGCAGGACGTCGAGGAAGCGCTCGACGTCCGCCTCGGCGGTGCCCGCCGGCAGCGAGACGCGCACGTTCCCCTCCGACAGCACGCCCATCGCCTTGAGGACATGGCTGGGCGTCAGGGTGCTGGAGGTGCACGACGATCCGGAGGAGACGGCGAACCCGGCCCGGTCCAGCTCGTGCAGCAGCGCCTCCCCGTCCACGTAGAGACAGGAGAAGGTGACGATGTGCGGCAGCCGCCGCACCGGGTCGCCCACCACCTCGACGTCCTCGACGGCCTGCGGCACCCGGGCCCGGACGCGGTCCACCAGCACCGCCAGCCGGGCGCGTTCGGCCTCCGCCGCGGCCCGCACCGCGCGCAGCGACGCGGCGGCGGCCACGATCGCGGGGATGTTCTCGAAGCCGGGGGCCCGCCCGCGTTCCCGCTCGTCCGCGGGGGCCGGCGCGGCGAACCGCACCCCCTTGCGCACCGCCAGCAGCCCGACCCCGCCCGGCCCGCCCCACTTGTGGGCGCTCGCCGCCAGCAGCGACCACGGCCCCGCGACCGGGCCCCAGCCCAGCGACTGGGCCGCGTCCACCAGCAACGGCACCTGCGCCGCCCGGCAGTCCTCGGCCACCTCCTCGACCGGCTGCACGGTGCCCACCTCGTGGTTGGCCGACTGCAGACAGGCCAGCGCGGTGTCCGGGCGCAGCGCCGCGCGGAAGTCCGCCGGGTCCACCCGCCCGCACCGGTCCACCGGCACCTGGGCCGCGGTGCCGCCGTCCGCCTGGTGCGCCTCGGCCGCGTGCAGCACGGCGGAGTGCTCGACCGCGGAGACGACCAGGTGCCGTCCGGCGCGGCGGCGCCCGGCCAGCGCCCCGGCGATCGCGGTGTGGACCGCCCGGGTGCCCGAGGTGGTGAACGTCAGTTCGTCGGGGCGGCAGCCCACCGCCTCGGCCGCGGTCTCCCGCGCCGCGTCCAGCAGCAGGCGGGCCCGCCGGCCCTCCCGGTACAGCCGGGCCGGATCGGCCCAGCCCTCGTCGAGCGCGGCGAGCAGCGCCTGGCGGGCCACGGGGTGCAGGGGAGCGGTCGAAGCCGCGTCGAAATAGACCACGAGGGCACGCTAACGCGCCGCCGTTCCGCGCACGGCGCAGGCCACCACGGACCTCTTCCTACCCGGTCGCGCGCTCCCCGATACCCGCCGGACGGCGGTATTCCACCCCTTCGAGGGCCTTCCGGCGGCGGGCTCGGCGCGTTGGTACCCCTGGCCGCGCGACCCCAAAGGGCGTCCAGTAGGGTTTGGTCCGCATAAACATCCACACCCTGCCCGCGCCAGGGCGCCGACCGAACGCAACGGCCGGGAAGCCGGACGCGCGGGCGAGACTCTCGGGAAGGCGCTACGTGAGTCCCAACGGCTCCGACCGCAAGTCGCGGCGCCCGATGCGGCGGCGGTTGCCGCAGGCGTTGGCCGCGGGCCTGGTCCTGGTGACAGCTACTGGTTGCTCCTACAAGGACTTTCCCCGCCTTGGCATGCCCAGCCCGGCCACGGAACAGGCACCGCGCATCCTCTCTCTCTGGCAGGGCTCCTGGGCCGCCGCTCTCGCGGTGGGTGTGCTCGTCTGGGGCCTCATCCTGTGGAGCGCATTCTTCCACCGGCGCAGCCGGACCAAGGTGGAGGTGCCGCCCCAGACCCGGTACAACATGCCGATCGAGGCGTTGTACACCGTGGTCCCGCTGATCATCATCGCGGTCCTCTTCTACTTCACAGCTCGCGACGAATCCAAGCTGCTCGAAGTCTCCAAGAAGCCCCAGCACGTCATCAACGTGGTGGGCTACCAGTGGAGCTGGGCATTCAACTACCTGGAGGACGTCCCGGGCAGCCCGGCCTCCAAGACGGCGGTCCCCGCTGAGCTCTCCAGCATCCCGGCGAGCGCGCTGCAGGGCATGCCGGCCCACGCCGGCGGTGTCTACGAGGCCGGTACGCCGGGCGAGTGGGCCAAGGGCAACCCGAGCCCCGGCCCGACGCTGTGGCTCCCGCAGGGCCAGACCGTCAAGTTCATCCTCACCTCCCGCGATGTCATCCACTCGTTCTGGGTGATCCCGTTCCTGATGAAGATGGACGTCATCCCGGGACACACCAACCAGTTCGAGGTCACTCCGACCACGCTGGGGACGTTCCGCGGCAAGTGCGCCGAGCTGTGCGGCGTGGACCACTCCCGGATGCTGTTCAACGTCAAGATCGTGACCCCGGCGCAGTACGAGCAGCACCTGAAGGACCTGGCGAAGGCGGGCCAGACCGGCTACGTCCCGGCGGGCATCCCCACCACGGGCAACACCCGCAACGCGACGACCAACGGCCAGCCGGGCCTCCACACCTGAGAGAGTGACACCAAGTGAGCATTCTTAACGAATCTCAGGGTGCCGCCGCCGGAGGGACAGCCACCGCGCACGTCCCTCCCGTGCGACGCAGGCAGCCTGGCAACGCGGTCGTGAAGTGGCTGACCACCACCGACCACAAGACGATCGGCACCATGTACCTGGTGACGTCGTTCGCGTTCTTCCTGGTCGGTGGCGTCATGGCGCTGCTGATGCGTGCCGAGCTGGCCAGGCCCGGTCTGCAGATCATGACGAACGAGCAGTTCAACCAGGCGTTCACGATGCACGGCACGATCATGCTGCTGATGTTCGCGACGCCGCTGTTCGCGGGCTTCACCAACTGGATCATGCCGCTGCAGATCGGCGCGCCCGACGTGGCGTTCCCGCGGCTGAACATGTTCGCCTACTGGCTCTACCTGTTCGGCTCGACCATCGCGGTCGGCGGCTTCCTCACCCCGCAGGGCGCGGCCGACTTCGGCTGGTTCGCCTACTCCCCGCTGTCCGACGCGGTGCACTCCCCGGGTGCCGGCGGCGACATGTGGATCATGGGTCTGGCGATGTCCGGTTTCGGCACGATCCTCGGTGCCGTCAACTTCATCACCACGATCATCTGCATGCGCGCTCCGGGCATGACGATGTTCCGGATGTCGATCTTCACCTGGAACGTGCTGCTCACCTCGGTGCTGGTGCTGCTGGCCTTCCCGGTGCTGGCCGCGGCGCTGTTCGCCCTGGAGGTGGACCGCAAGTTCGGGGCGCACGTCTTCGACTCGATGAACGGCGGGGCGCTGCTGTGGCAGCACCTGTTCTGGTTCTTCGGCCACCCCGAGGTGTACATCATCGCGCTGCCGTTCTTCGGCATCATCAGTGAGGTCATCCCGGTCTTCTCCCGCAAGCCGATGTTCGGCTACGTGGGCCTGGTCGGCGCGACCATCACCATCGCGGGCCTGTCGGTGACGGTGTGGGCCCACCACATGTACGTGACCGGCGGTGTGCTGCTGCCGTTCTTCTCGTTCATGACGATGCTCATCGCGGTCCCGACCGGTGTGAAGTTCTTCAACTGGATCGGCACCATGTGGAAGGGCTCGCTGAGCTTCGAGACCCCGATGCTGTGGGCGATCGGCTTCCTGATCACCTTCACCTTCGGCGGTCTGACCGGCGTCATCCTGGCCTCGCCGCCGCTGGACTTCCACGTCTCCGACTCGTACTTCGTGGTGGCGCACTTCCACTACGTCGTCTTCGGCACCGTCGTCTTCGCGATGTTCTCCGGCTTCCACTTCTGGTGGCCGAAGATGACCGGCAAGATGCTCGACGAGCGGCTCGGCAAGATCACCTTCTGGATGCTGTTCATCGGCTTCCACACCACCTTCCTCATCCAGCACTGGCTGGGCGTCGAGGGCATGCCGCGCCGGTACGCCGACTACCTGGCGGCCGACGGCTTCACCACGCTGAACACCATCTCCACCATCGGCTCGTTCATCCTGGGCCTGTCGGTGCTGCCGTTCCTGTACAACGTGTGGAAGACCGCCAAGTCCGCGCCGAAGGTCGACGTGGACGACCCGTGGGGCTACGGCCGCTCGCTGGAGTGGGCGACCTCCTGCCCGCCGCCGCGGCACAACTTCCTCACGCTGCCGCGGATCCGCTCCGAATCCCCGGCGTTCGACCTCCACCACCCGGAGATCGCCGCGCTGGAGCTGATGGAGCACTCCGACGAGATGGCGCTGACCGGCGCCGAGGGCAAGGGGGCCGGCAAGTGAAGCTCCAGGGAAAGATGTTCCTGTGGCTGGCGGTCTTCTTCCTGATCGTCACCGGGGTCTACGGCTACTGGTCCGGTGAGCCGGCCGGCACCACCGCGCTGGCCCTGGCCTTCGGCCTGAGCCTGATGGTCGGGTTCTACCTGTCCTTCACCGCGCGCCGGGCCGACACCGGTGCGCAGGACCGGCCCGACGCGGACGTCGCCGACGACGCCGGCGAGCTGGGCTTCTTCAGCCCGCACAGCTGGCAGCCGCTGGCCCTTGCGGTGGGCGGCTCGCTCGCCTTCCTGGGGGTCATCTTCGGCTGGTGGCTGCTGTACTTCGCCTCCCCGGTCGTCCTGATCGGCCTGTTCGGCTGGGTCTTCGAGTACTACCGCGGCGAGGACCAGCGCTACTGATCCCCGCCACACGCGAGAACCCCGGGCACCGACAGGTGCCCGGGGTTCTCGCCTTTTTCGGGGGCTCGGTTCGCCTCCGGATGCCCGGAAGCACCTGTCGACGCTCGTCGACGCCGCACTCCCTCGTACCTCGGTCGTTGGGTCTCCTCACTTTCGACAGGCGCGGGCACCCTTCGGGCCACCCCGTGGGTGCCCTCCTGCCCGGGGTCGGCCCGCTGCGTCGGCGAGTGAGCCGAAGGGTGCGCGCCGGTGTCGAAAGAGGGGGGGTCCCCCCGCGGGGCTGGGGGAGAGACCCAACGACCGACGAAGGAGGGAGTGCCGTGTCGAGGAACGTCGACATCGGCTTCTGCGCACCCGGAGGCGAACCG
>JBEHXI010000214.1:0-12883 GCA_048498775.1 Actinomycetota bacterium
TCGTCCTCGTACCGGGCGTACTCGGGCGATCCCGACAACACGGCGAGCGTGCGTGCCAGGCCCCGCGAGCCCAGCGGGGACTGTCGGACACGGCCTAGTCCCAGGACCCCTGCGCGGCCGGGAGCGCGGCGATCTCCGCCAGGTCGGCGGCCGTCAGCCGCAGGCCGGCGGCCCGCGCGTTCTCCACCGCCCAGCGCTCCTTCTTGGTGCCCGGCACCGGCACCACCTGCGGCCCCTGCGCCAGCACCCAGGCCAGCGCCACCTGCGCCGGGGTGGCGTCGTGGCGCCGCGCCACCCGGCGCAGCCCGGCCACGATCGGCTGGTTGGCGGCCATCATCTCGGCGGTGAACCGGGGGTGCCGGGCCCGCCGGTCGTCCGGCTCGAAGCCCTGCCCGGGGGTGAGGGTGCCGGTCAGGAAGCCGCTGCCGAGCGGCATCGCGGCCAGGAAGCCGACACCGCGCGCGGCACACCACGGCAGCAGCTCCACCAGCGCCTCCGGCGACCACACCGACAGCTCCGCCTGCACGCACGAGACCGGGAACACCTGCTGCACCCGCTCCAGGTGATCCAGCGTCAGGCCGTGCAGATACCTTTTGGCACGAGCGCCCTTGGCCGCGCCGCGGCCCGTTCGCCCGGCGCGCGCGTCCACCGCGCACAACCCCAGCGAGCGCACCTTCCCCGCCGCCACCAGCTCCGCCAGCGCGCCCCAGGTCTCCTCGACCGGGACCTCGGGATCGGCCCGGTGCAGCTGGTAGAGGTCGATCACGTCGGTCTGGAGCCGCCGCAGCGACGCGTCGCAGGCCCGCCGGACGTAGGAGGGGCGGCCGTTGGCCACCAGGTGCTGCTCCCCGGTGAGCAGCCCGCACTTGGTGGCGACGAACGCGTCGCGCCGCCGCTCCCGCAGCACCCGCCCGAGCAGCAGCTCGTTGGTGAACGGCCCGTAGATGTCCGCGGTGTCCAACAGCGTCACGCCCGCGTCCAGCGCGGCGTGCACCGCCTTCAGCGATTCCTCGCCGTCCTGCTGCGAGGTGGTGTACGCCCAGCTCATCGGCATGCATCCCAGCCCCACCGCACCCACCTCGAGGGCTGCCGCACCGATCGACCTGCGCTCCACCTGACCCCGTCCTCCTCGTGCGCCCCGACCGGGGCGCAGACCAAGGTAACGTCCCGTCTCCCGCGCTCCCCGCCACCCCATCGCATAGCCTCCTGACATGGCTGATAGCGCGCCCCTGCACCCGACCGTCTGGCTGCCCATCCCCGCCGGGGAGATACCGGGACTGCCCGAGGGACCCGCGTACGTGCACTGGAACGGCACCGACGAGTTCCCCGCCGATCCCGCCGCCGTCGACTTCTACGTCTCGCCCTACCTGCTGGGTTCGGAGGTCGCCACCCGCCCGCTGCGCTCCGGCGCGCGCCCGCGGGTCGTGCAGACCCTCACCGCGGGAGTGGACCACATGCTGCCGAGCCTGCACCTGCTGCCCCCGGGGGCCGTGCTGTGCAACGCCCGCGGGGTGCACGACGCCAGCACCGCCGAGCTCGCCCTGACGCTGATCCTGGCCTCGCTGCGCGGTATTCCGCGTTTCGTCCGCGGCCAGGACGCCGAGGAGTGGCACGCCGGGTACTACCCGGCGCTCGCCGACCGGACCGTGCTCATCGTCGGCCACGGCTCGATCGGCGGTGCCATCGAGGACCGGCTCACGCCGTTCGAGTGCGACGTGGTGCGCGTCGCGCGCTCCGCCCGGCTCACGCCCCGCGGGCCCGTGCACGCCCTGTCCGACCTGCCCGGCCTGCTGCCCGAGGCGGACGTCGTCGTCCTGGTCACCCCGCTCACCGAGGAGACCCGCCATCTGGCCGGCGCCGACTTCCTGTCCCGGATGCGGGACGGCGCCCTGCTGGTCAACGTCGCCCGCGGGCCCGTGGTGGACACCAAGGCGCTGCTGGCGGAGCTGGAGTCGGGGCGGATCAGCGCGGCGCTCGACGTGACCGACCCCGAGCCGCTGCCCGCCGGCCATCCGCTCTGGCACGCGCCGAACACCCTGATCAGCCCCCATGTGGGGGGCAGCAGCTCGGCGTTCCTGCCCCGCGCGAAGCGCCTGCTGGCCTCCCAGCTCACCCGTTATGTCTCAGGAGCCCCACTGGAGCACATCGTTGCCACGGCGTGAGCGCCCCCTGAAATACCCCTCACATTGGCTGAAAATCGCCCAAATATGGCGCGAACCCTCCAGTAGGGCCACGCTGAGGCATCGAATGGCCACGGGTTGCCACCACCAACTCCCGTCTGGTTACGCTCAGTAGAGGAACTATGTCCCTGTGTGACCGTTCTGGTGTATCGTCCGGATGGGGGTGCGCCAGTCGGGGCACAAGGACGCCGATCGCGCACAGGACGAAGAGTCTGGACGGTTCAGGACGTGAGGGGGATGACGGGCGATGTACGGCCACAGGGGACAGCGACCGACACAGCGCAGCAGCTCGGCGAAGCCCCGGGCGGCGGGGTGAGCGCCACCGGGGCGGTGCTCACCCGGCCCGCCGCCCCGAGCGGCCGGCCCGGTCTGCTGCCCCAACTCGCCGTCGCCCTGCTCTGCGGCGGTTACACCATCGGTGCCGCCCTCGGCTGGGGCACTGCCCCGCTCGCCCTGTTCATGGGCGACTTCGGGCTGTCCGGCGCCGCGCTGGCCGCCTGCCTGTCCTGCCTGTGGTACGCCCGCAGCGTCTCCGGCAGCACCCGCCCGGCCTGGCTGCTGTTCGCCGCCTCCTCGGCGATGGTCGCCTCGGGCAACGCGATCTGGGGCTGGTACGAGGTCGTCCTCCAGGAGCCCGTGCCGCGCGCCTCGGTCGCCGACTTCTGCTTCCTGCTGTTCGCGCCGCCCGCCATCATCGGGCTGCTGGTGCTCTCCAAGCGCCAGTCGAACAGAGTGGGCTGGGTCTGCCTGGCGCTGGACGCCTGCCTGATCGGCGGCTCGCTGCTGACGCTGACCTGGAGCCTGGCGCTGGCCCGCGCGGCCCACTTCGACGGCCGCAGCACCGGCCGCATCGCGCTCTCGCTGGCCTACCCGGTGCTGGACATCGCGCTGGTGTCCATGGTGCTCGCGCTGCACTTCCGCCGCTCACCGGCCAACCGCTCGGCGGTCAACACCGCGATCGCCGCCCTGGCGCTGACGGTGCTGTGCGACGCGCTGTTCACCTCCCCGCTGCTGCGCGAGCACTACCGCTCCGGCCAGTTGCTGGACGCCGGGTGGTTCGCGGGCAGCATGCTGCTGGCGTACGCCCCCTGGGTCGGCAGGCGCGAGGCGGCCGCCCGGGCCACGGCCCGCCCGCAGCACGCCGCGCCCACCCGGCCGGAGGCCGGCACCGAGGGCTCGCTGTCCGCGCTCACGCCCTACCTGGCCGCGGCCATCTGCACGCTGGGCATCCTCTACAACGTGATCAACGGCCGGAAGATCGACCGGGTCGTGCTCTTCACCGGCTGCGTGGTCGCCCTGCTGCTGGTGGTGCGCCAGGGCATCATGCTCGCCGAGAACTTCCGCCTCACCCGCAGGCTCCAGGAGCAGGAGAGCCACTTCCGCTCCCTGGTCCAGGGCTCCAGCGACGTCATCATGATCGCCCGGCGGGACGGCCTGCTGGACTACGTCAGCCCCGCCGCCAAGGGCGTCTACGGACGTGACGTGACGGAGCTGCAGGGCACCGAGCTGACCGACCACGTCCACCCCGACGACCTCGGCCGCGTCCTGCACGAGCTGCGCCGCTTCCTGGCCGCCCCGCCCGCCGTGGAGCCCGCCACCCGCATCGAGTGCCGCATCCGCTCCGGCGGCGGCGGCTGGCTGAACGTCGAGTCCTCGGTCAACCGCTACGGCGACGGCCTGATCTTCAACAGCCGGGACGTCACCGAGCGGGTGCGCCTCCAGGCCCAGCTCCAGCACAACGCCTCCCACGACCCGCTCACCGACCTGCCCAACCGGGCCCTGTTCACCGAGCGGGTGGGCCAGGCGCTCGGCGGCCGCCGCGCCGGCGACGGCGACGCCGCGGTCCTCTTCATCGACCTCGACGGCTTCAAGGCCGTCAACGACACCGTCGGCCACCAGGCCGGGGACGACCTGCTGGTGCAGGCCGCGCACCGGCTCCAGGACTCGGTGCGCGCCGGGGACACCGCGGCCCGGCTCGGCGGGGACGAGTTCGCCGCCCTCATCGTCGGCGGCACCGGAGAGCAGCGCCAGGTACGCGAGCAGCAGATCCGCGAGATCGCCGACCGGCTGCGGGTCACCCTCTCCGAGCCGTACACCGTGGGCGGCAGCACCCAGGTGCGGGTCGCCGCCAGCATCGGGGTCGCCTTCGCCGAACCCGGCATCAGCCCGGCCGAATTGATGCGCAACGCCGACCTGGCGATGTATCGCGCGAAGTCGGCGGGGAAAAACCGGGTGGAGATGTACGCACCGCAGATGCAGGCCGAGGTGATGCGCCGGGCCGAGCTCGCCGCCCGGCTGCGCACCGCGCTGCGCCAGGGCGAGTTCACCCTCCTCCACGAGCCGGTCGTGGACCTCGCCGGTGGCGCCGTCCACGCGCTGGAGGCGCACGCGCGCTGGCGCTCCGCCCAGGGCCTGCTGTTCACCCCGGCCGAGTTCCTGCGGTTGGCCGAGCGTCCCGCCGACGGCCGCGAGGCCCCCCGCGAGGGCGCGGCGGCCGGCGAGGAGACGGGCCAGGGCCGGGAGGGCGGCGGCGAGGCCGCGGAGGTCAGCCGCTGGCTGCTGGACGAGGCCATCGCCCGGGCCGCCCGCCGGTACCGCGCGGGCATCACCGTCCCGGTCTCCGTACGGCTGCCGGTGCGCCGGCTGATGGGCCGCGAGCTGCCGTCGAAGAACATCGAGACCCTGCTGACCCGGCACGAGCTGCCGCCCGGCGCCCTGGTGCTGGAGCTGGCCGACCTCGACCCCCGGGTCCCGCTGGAGGAGCTGGAGCGGCGCCTCGACGCCCTGCGGCGGATGGGCGTGCGCATCGCCCTGGAGGGCGTCGGCGGCGGCTACGCCGGGCTGATCGCCCTGCACCGCCTGCCGGTGGACATCCTCAAGCTCGACCGTGCCCTCACCGACGAGCTGACCGAGTCCCCCCGGCTCTACAAGATCACCGCGGGGCTGCTGCGGATCGCCGCGGACCTCGGGATGCACTCGATCGCCGCCGGAGTGGACCGCCCCGAGCAGGTCACGGCGTTGCGGGAGCTCGGGTGCACGCACGGGCAGGGCATGGCGTTCTGCGGCCCCGTCGACGAGACCCGGCTGCGCAACACGCTGGCCCGCGGGGAGTTCCCGGTGCCGCAGCGTCAGGAGCGGGCCCGCGCGGTCGTCGCCTCCACCACGGCGCTGCCGGCCCCGCTGCCGGTGCGGCGGCGCGGAGCCGCCGCGCCCGATCCTCTCGGCTGACACCACCGGGCGGCCGGGTGCCGCCCGGGCATCCTCCGGTCGCGCGGGTCCACCCACTCACCCGGCCGGGGCGCGTACCGTGGAGAACAGCAGGTGACGCCCGTCGGACCAGCGTCGATACGATGATCACAGTTGCCCGGATAATGAGACTCACATCCCATCCGCTTGACACCCGCACCGTCGCGGGAGGATGGTCGGTGCCATGCGCACCCGAATTCTCGTACTTGGACGGCGCGTCGGCTGATCCGGGGCCCCACACCCGCCCCGCTGACAGCACCGGCGCGCTTCCCCTCGCATGCCCTAGGGCACGAGGGGTTTTTTGTTGCACTGGCACCCCCCGCCCCCCTCGGCAGCGAGCAGGGCGGCCTCTTCGAGAAGAGACACGCAGATGACCGAGCAGGCCACTGGGGCCCACCATCCGCAGCCGCGGGCCCGCGGCGCGGCGCAGGCACAGCACCCCGTCACCGAGCACGTGACGGGTGCCCAGTCCCTCATCCGCTCTCTGGAGGAAGTCGGCGCCGACACCGTGTTCGGCATCCCCGGCGGTGCGATCCTTCCCGCGTACGACCCGATGTTCGACTCCAAGCGGGTGCGCCACATCCTGGTCCGCCACGAGCAGGGCGCCGGCCACGCGGCCACCGGTTACGCCCAGGCCACCGGCAAGGTGGGCGTGTGCATGGCCACCTCGGGGCCGGGTGCCACCAACCTGGTGACCCCGATCGCCGACGCCTACCTCGACTCGGTCCCGATCGTCGCGATCACCGGCCAGGTGGCGTCCAAGTCGATCGGCACGGACGCCTTCCAGGAGGCGGACATCTGCGGCATCACCATGCCGATCACCAAGCACAACTTCCTGGTCACCAAGGCCGAGGACATCCCGCGCACCATCGCCGAGGCGTTCCACATCGCCGCCACCGGCCGCCCCGGCCCCGTCCTGGTCGACATCGCCAAGGACGCCCTGCAGGCCCAGACCGTCTTCACCTGGCCGCCGCAGGCCGACCTGCCCGGCTACCGCCCGGTCACCAAGCCGCACGCCAAGCAGATCCGCGAGGCCGCCCGGCTGATCGCGCAGGCCAAGCGCCCGGTGCTGTACGTCGGCGGCGGCGTCCTGAAGGCCCGCGCCACCGAGGAGCTGCGCATCCTCGCCGAGCTGACCGGCGCGCCGGTCGCCACCACGCTGATGGCGCTGGGCGCGTTCCCGGACAGCCACCCGCAGCACATCGGCATGCCCGGCATGCACGGCTCCGTCTCGGCCGTCACCGCCATGCAGAAGGCCGACCTGCTGATCGCGCTGGGCGCCCGCTTCGACGACCGGGTCACCGGCCGCGTCGACACCTTCGCCCCGTTCGCCAAGATCGTCCACGCCGACGTCGACCCGGCCGAGATCGGCAAGATCCGCGCCGCCGACGTGCCGATCGTCGGTGACGCCCGCGAGGTCCTGGCCGACCTGATCGTCGCCGTCCAGGCCGAGTTCGAGGCCGGCCACCGCGGCGACTACACCGAGTGGTGGCAGCAGATCGACTCCTGGCGCAAGACCTACCCGCTCGGCTACGACCTGCCGGAGGACGGCAGCCTGTCCCCGCAGCAGGTCATCGAGCGGATCGGCAAGCTCGCCCCGAAGAACACGATCTTCACCGCGGGCGTCGGCCAGCACCAGATGTGGGCCTCGCAGTACATCACCTACGACAAGCCCTACACCTGGCTGAACTCCGGCGGCGCGGGCACCATGGGCTACGCCGTGCCGGCCGCGATGGGCGCCAAGGCGGGCCGCCCCGACACCCCGGTGTGGGCGATCGACGGCGACGGCTGCTTCCAGATGACCAACCAGGAACTGGTCACCTGCGTCCTCAACAACATCCCGATCAAGGTCGCCATCATCAACAACGGCGCCCTGGGCATGGTCCGCCAGTGGCAGACGCTCTTCTACAACGAGCGCTACTCCAACACCGCGCTGCACTCCGCGCCGAAGACCGCCCACGACACCACGGCCGAGGAGCCGGAGAACCGGCCGCACCTGGGCACCCGCATCCCCGACTTCGTCAAGCTCGCCGAGGCCATGGGCTGCGTCGGCATCCGCTGCGAGGACCCGGCCCAGCTCGACGCCGTCATCGAGAAGGCCAACGCGATCAACGACCGCCCGGTCGTCGTGGACTTCATCTGCCACGAGGACGCGATGGTCTGGCCGATGGTCGCGGCCGGCACCTCCAACGACGAGGTCATGGCCGCCCGCGGGGTGCGCCCCGACTTCGGCGACATGGACGACTGACACCCAGGCCGGCGAAAGAAGCGAAGGAACACCTCCCCATGTCCAAGCACACGCTCTCCGTCCTGGTGGAGAACAAGCCCGGTGTCCTGGCCCGGATCACCGCCCTGTTCTCCCGCCGCGGCTTCAACATCGACTCGCTCGCGGTCGGCACCACCGAGCACCCCGACATCTCCCGCATCACCATCGTGGTCAACGTCGAGGACCTCCCGCTGGAGCAGGTGACCAAGCAGCTGAACAAGCTGGTCAACGTGCTCAAGATCGTCGAGCTGGAGCCCACCTCGGCCGTCCACCGGGAGCTCGTCCTGGTCAAGGTCCGCGCCGACAACGAGACGCGCTCGCAGATCACCGAGATCGTCCAGCTGTTCCGCGCCAAGACCGTCGACGTCTCCCCGGAGGCGGTGACCATCGAGGCCACCGGGCGCTCCGACAAGCTGGAGGCGCTGCTGAAGATGCTGGAGCCGTACGGCATCAAGGAGCTCGTCCAGTCCGGCAGCATCGCCATCGGCCGCGGCGCACGCTCCATCACCGACCGCTCGCTGCGGGCGCTGGACCGGACGGCGTAGCCGACCGGACCGCATGGCGAGACTCCGCACCACCTTTCGCCCATCCGTCATACGGTGGGACGCACAACCCCAGATCCGAGGAGAAACCCCAAGTGGCCGAGCTGTTCTACGACGACGACGCCGACCTGTCCATCATCCAGGGCCGCAAGGTCGCGGTTCTGGGCTACGGCAGCCAGGGCCACGCCCACGCGCTGTCGCTGCGCGACTCGGGCGTCGACGTCCGAGTCGGCCTGCCGGAGGGCTCCAAGTCCCGCGCCAAGGCCGAGGAGCAGGGTCTGCGGGTCGTCACCCCGGCCGAGGCGGCCGCCGAGGCCGACGTGATCATGATCCTGGTCCCGGACCCGATCCAGGGCAAGGTCTACGAGGAGTCCGTCAAGGACAACCTGAAGGACGGCGACGCGCTGTTCTTCGGCCACGGCTTCAACATCCGCTTCGGCCTGATCAAGCCCCCGGCGAACGTCGACGTCTGCATGGTCGCCCCCAAGGGCCCGGGCCACCTGGTGCGCCGCCAGTACGAGGAGGGCCGCGGCGTGCCGTGCATCGTGGCCGTCGAGCAGGACGCGTCCGGCAACGCCTTCGCGCTCGCCCTGTCCTACGCCAAGGGCATCGGCGGCACCCGCGCCGGCGTGATCAAGACGACCTTCACCGAGGAGACCGAGACCGACCTGTTCGGCGAGCAGGCCGTGCTCTGCGGCGGCACCGCCGCGCTGGTCAAGGCGGGCTTCGAGACCCTGGTCGAGGCCGGCTACCAGCCGGAGATCGCGTACTTCGAGTGCCTCCACGAGCTGAAGCTGATCGTGGACCTGATGTACGAGGGCGGCCTGGAGAAGATGCGCTGGTCGATCTCCGAGACCGCCGAGTGGGGCGACTACGTCTCCGGCCCGCGGATCATCAACGACGGCACCAAGGCCGAGATGAAGAAGATCCTCGGCGAGATCCAGGACGGCAGCTTCGCCAAGAACTGGATCAACGAGTACAACAGCGGCCTGCCGAAGTACAACGAGTACAAGAAGGCCGACAGCGAGCACCTGCTGGAGACCACGGGCCGCAAGCTCCGCAAGCTGATGAGCTGGGTCGACGAGTCCGAGTGACACCGCGCGGCACGGTGGCCGCGGTCCGGGCCCGCACGGCTTCGGACCGCGACCGCCCGTGCCCGCCCGCGCAGGGCCCGAGGGTCTTCTCCTCGGGCCTTGTCGTATACCGCGGCGATACCGCAGCGATGCGCGGTGACGCCGCAGTCATGCCGCAGACATGCCGCACCGAGGAGTGCGCCGCACCGCGCCGCGGGGGGAGTCGTCCACTCCACGCCCTCCTCGTGAGAGTGATCCTTCCGCCGACCGCGCGGGACGCCGGGCGATCCGTGGATACACTGCCTTAACAAGCGCGTCAGGCTCACAGCGTCGTGCGTCTTCCACGCGGTATGCCATCCCTCCCTTACTGGACACGGCCGTACGGGACCGGCCGGCCACGCAGGACAAGCGAGGAACCCGTGAGCACTGCAACCTCTGTCAAGCCTGTCGTACTCATCGCCGAGGAGCTGTCGCCGGCCACCGTCGACGCTCTCGGCCCCGACTTCGAGATCCGGAACTGCAACGGCGCCGACCGCGCCGAGCTGCTGACCGCCATCGCCGACGTCGACGCCATCCTGGTGCGCAGCGCGACCAAGGTCGACGCCGAGGCCATCGGCGCGGCACGCAAACTCAAAGTCGTGGCCCGCGCCGGCGTGGGCCTGGACAACGTGGACGTCTCCGCCGCCACCAAGGCGGGCGTCATGGTCGTCAACGCGCCGACCTCCAACATCGTCACCGCCGCCGAGCTGGCCTGCGGTCTGCTGATCAGCGTCGCCCGCAACATCCCGCAGGCGAACGCCGCGCTGAAGAACGGCGAGTGGAAGCGGAGCAAGTACACCGGCGTCGAGCTCGCCGAGAAGACCCTCGGCGTGGTGGGCCTGGGCCGCATCGGCGTCCTGGTCGCCCAGCGGATGTCCGCCTTCGGCATGAAGATCGTCGCCTACGACCCCTACGTCCAGCCGGCCCGCGCCGCGCAGATGGGCGTCAAGCTGCTCTCCCTGGACGAGCTGCTGGAGGTCGCCGACTTCATCACCGTGCACCTGCCCAAGACGCCCGAGACCCTCGGCCTGATCGGCGACGAGGCGCTGCACAAGGTCAAGCCGTCGGTGCGCATCGTCAACGCCGCCCGCGGCGGCATCGTCGACGAGGAGGCGCTGGCCGCGGCCCTGAAGGAGGGCCGGGTCGGCGGCGCGGGCCTGGACGTGTTCTCGTCCGAGCCGTGCACCGACTCGCCGCTGTTCGCCTTCGACAACGTCGTGGCCACCCCGCACCTGGGCGCCTCCACCGGTGAGGCCCAGGAGAAGGCGGGCATCGCGGTCGCCCGGTCGGTGCGCCTGGCGCTCGCCGGCGAGCTGGTCCCGGACGCGGTCAACGTCCAGGGCGGCGTGATCGCCGAGGACGTGCGCCCGGGCCTGCCGCTCGCCGAGAAGCTCGGCCGGATCTTCACCGCGCTCGCCGGCGAGGTCGCGGTCCGCCTCGACGTCGAGGTGCGCGGCGAGATCACCCAGCACGACGTCAAGGTGCTCGAACTCTCCACCCTCAAGGGCGTGTTCGAGGACGTCGTCGCCGAGACGGTCTCCTACGTCAACGCCCCGCTGTTCGCCCAGGAGCGCGGCGTCGAGGTGCGGCTGACCACCAGCTCGGAGTCCCCCGAGCACCGCAACGTGGTCACCGTCCGCGGCACCCTGGCCGGCGGCGACGAGGTCGCGGTCTCCGGCACCCTGGCCGGCCCCAAGCACATCCAGAAGATCGTCGGCATCGGCGAGTACGACGTCGACCTGGTGCTCGCCGACCACATGGCGTTCCTGCGCTACGAGGACCGGCCCGGCGTGGTGGGCACGCTCGGCCGCATCCTCGGTGAGGCCGGCATCAACATCGCCGGCATGCAGGTCGCCCGCGCGGCGGCCGGCGGCGAGGCGCTGGTCGCCCTCACCGTGGACGACACCATCCCGCCCGCGGTGCTCGCGGAGATCGCCGAGGAGATCGGCGCCACCTCCGCCCGCGCGGTGAACCTGGTCGACTGACGTTCCTTCCGTGAGGGGCCCGCCGCTGAACCGGCGGGCCCCTCGCTATCCGTTCGCCGCCACGGTGGGCCATGCTGGGCCGCATGCTGATCCGAGACGCGACCGAGGCCGACTGGCCCGCGATCTGGCCCATCGTCCGCCAGGTCGTCAGGGCCGGCGAGACCTTCACCTGGGACCCCGCCATCAGCGAGGACGACGCCCGCACCCTGTGGATGAAACGGCCACCGGGCCGGACCTTCGTCGCCGTGGCGGACGACGGGACGACGGTGCTCGGCACCGCGGAGACCCACCCCAACCAGGCCGGCCCCGGCTCCCACGTGGCCAACGCGGGCTTCATGGTCGCCGCGGGGGCCTCCGGCCAGGGCGTCGGACGCGCCCTCGGCGAGCACGTCCTCACCCAGGCCCGCGCCGACGGCTACCGCGCCATGCAGTTCAACGCCGTCGTCGAGACCAACGTGCGGGCGGTCGCCCTGTGGCGCTCGCTGGGCTTCGAGATCCTCACGACCGTCCCCGAGGCCTTCCACCACCCGGCCAAGGGCTACGTCGGCCTCCACGTGATGCACCGGCGCCTCTGACACCCCGGGCAATTCCCTTCGCTTCCACGGGCGTTGTTCCCTATCGTGGCGCGAGCCGGCCCACCGTCGAAGGGACACCGCAGTGACCACCGAACGCGTCGGACCGCCGCTGATCGCGGGCGAACGGGAGACGCTGCGCGCCTTCCTGGACTACCAGCGGGCGACGCTCGCCATGAAGTGCGACGGGCTGACCGACGAGGAACTGCGCAGCCGTTCCATGCCGCCCTCGACGCTCACCCTGCTCGGGCTGGTGCGGCACATGGCCGAGGTGGAGCGCGTCTGGTTCCGGCGGGCCATCAACGGCGAGCACGACATCCCGCTGGTGTGGTCGGACGAGGGCGACTACCAGGTGGCGTACGACGCGAGCACGGCGACCCGTTCGGAGGCGTTCGCCGCGTGGCAGGCGGAGGTGGAGTGCTCCCGGCGCATCGAGGCTGCGGCCGAGTCGCTGGACGTGGTGGCCGTTCAGCCCCGCTGGGAGGAGGAGGTGTCGCTGCGGATGGTGATGGTGCACGTCCTGCTGGAGTACGGGCGGCACAACGGCCACGCGGATCTGCTCCGCGAGGGCATCGACGGCACCGTGGGCGCCTGACCCCCCCGAGCAGGGGCGCCCGGGTGCTCGGGGTGCGGGTGCTCCCTTCTTTTTCTCCCCTCCCCAGTGCGCGGGGCGCCCCCGGTGCACCGGGTTCTGGGTGCACGGGGTGCGCCTATGCCCCCGCTCGGGTCGGGGGCGGTTCTCCGCGGGTGGTACGGGGACAGCACATTTACGGCCTCCTGACTGCGAGCACCGTGGTGCCCGGAGGTTCCGGAGGCCACACATATGCTCCAGCGTCCCCGCACCACCCGCTGCGCCCCGCCCCCTGCCGTCTCGTACGCGTCTGCGGCCCGGTGGACCACCGGGCGTTCGACGCCGACGAGAGGGGAGGGGACGGGTCGGGGTGGGGTTGCAGGGACGCTGGAGCATATGTGTGGCGCCC
>JBEHXI010000215.1:0-12817 GCA_048498775.1 Actinomycetota bacterium
CGGCCAACATTCTTAGGGACACCCCATGAGCAGCAAGGAACTCATCCTCGGCCGCATCCGCCGCGCCCTCACCGACATCCCACCCACCGAACGCCCCGAGGACGTCCCGGTGCGCCGCGACTACCGCTCCGCCCACCATCCCGAGGACACCACCTCGATGCTCGGCCTGCTCGCGGAGAACCTCGCCGACTACCGGGCCATCGTGCACCGCTGCTCCGACGACGAGGTGCCCGCCGTCGTCGCCCGGCTGCTCGCCGACCGCGGCTCCCGCTCCCTGGCCGTCCCGGAGGGCGTTCCGGCGGACTGGCTTCCGGCGGATCCCGGGCTCACCGTGGTGCGGGACGCGGCCGACCTGACGCCCAATCAGCTCGACGCGGTGGACAGCGTGCTGACCGGCTGCGCGGTGGCGATCGCGGAGACCGGCACCCTCGTACTGGACGCCGGCCCCGGCCAGGGGCGGCGCGCGCTGACCCTGGTCCCCGACCACCACATCTGCGTGGTGCGTGCCGAGCAGGTCGTGGCCTCGCTGCCCAGGGCGCTGCCGCGGCTCGACCCGCGCCGGCCGCTGACCTGGATCTCCGGCCCCTCCGCCACCAGCGACATCGAACTGGACCGCGTCGAGGGCGTCCACGGCCCCCGCACCCTCGAAGTGGTGCTGGCTGGCTGACGGGCTATCAGGAACGCCGTCCCAGGGAGGACTCCCGCACCACCAGCTCCGGTTGGAGCAGCACCCTGCGGTGCCGGTGGGCGGCGGCCTCGGGGCCGGTCTCCTCCAGCAGGAGCCGGGCCGCGGTCCGGCCGATACGGTCGGCCGGCTGGCGGATCGAGGTCAGCGGCACGGCCGACGCCGCGGCGAACTCGATGTCGTCATAGCCGACGACGGCCATCTCCTCGGGCACCCGCACCCCCGCACCGTAGAGGGCCTGGAGCACTCCCAGGGCCAGCAGGTCGTTGGCGCAGAAGACGGCGGTGGGCCACTCGGACAGGCCCACCAGCCGCGCCCCGGCGTCCCGGCCGGAGGCGACGTCCAGGCGTTCGGTCTCGATGGGCACCAGGCGGTCCTGCTCCACGCCCGCCTCGGCGAGGGCCTTCAGCGCCCCCGTCCTGCGGTCGCGGCACTGCGGAAGGTGCCCGGGACCGCTGACGTAGGCCACCCGACGGTGGCCCGCCGCCAGCAGGTGGCGCAGGGCGAGCGCCCCGCCGGTGACGTCGTCGGCCGACACCGAGCAGCCGTCCGCGGCGGGCACCACCCGGTCGACCAGGACGAACGGGATGGCGGCGCGGCGCAGCACCTGAAGGGTGCCGCCGGTGGTGTCGGCGGGGCTGACGAGTACCCCGCGCACCCGCTGCTCGGTGAAGAGTTCCAGGTACTGGGACTCCTCGCGGGGATCCTCGGCGCTGTTGCACAGCATCACGCCCAACCCGGCGGCCCGCGCCTCGCGTTCGGCGCCCTTGGCGATGTCGACGAAGAACGGGTTGCCCATGTCCAGCACGAGGACGGAGATGAGGCGGCTGCGGCCGGCGCGCAGCTGGCGGGCCGACTCGCTGCGGACGTAGCCGAGGTGCTCGATGGCGGCCCTGACCCGCAACCGGGTGTCCCGGGCGACCCGTTCGGGACGGTTGACGACGTTGGACACCGTTCCCACGGACACGCCCGCGTACCTGGCGACGTCCTTGATGCCCACCGTGCCCGCCACAGCGTTCGCCCCCGGCTGTCGTGGCGTCGGAAAAACCCATTCCCGCACCGGATCCACCTTCTCGGCCGGATCGCGGCCGTACACCCCATGATAACCGTGGGCGGCAGGCGTGGTCCGGCCTGGTCCGGCCCGCCGGGCGGCGGATTTCCACGCCTTCCGGAACGCGTCCGCGCGTCGCTCCGGACGGTGCCCTCGGGAAACCCGTGCTCCCCGGCCGGTGGTATCCCGGCGATGCCGGCGGGGTCCGGACGAGCCCCCCGGCGCCCCGATACGGTGTCCGGATGGGCGATCCCTACTGGAACCACAACGTGCACTACCACCCCGTGGTGCTCGGCGCGGTGCCGGACGGCTGCGGCGCGGCACTGGACGTCGGCTGCGGCGACGGGCTGCTGGTCCGCAAGCTGGCGGCGCGGGCCCGGACGGTGACCGGCGTGGACCGCTCGCCGGAGATGATCCGCCAGGCCCGTGAGCTCGGTGCCGCGGTGGCCAACGCCTCGTTCGTCGCGGACGACTTCCTCTCCGGCGGGCATCTGGCGCCCGGCTCCTACGACTTCGTGTGCTCGGTCACCACCGTCCACCACATGGACTTCGAGGCGGCGGTGACCCGGATGGCGGATCTGCTGGCGCCCGGCGGGCGCCTGGTGATCGTCGGCCTGGCGCGCAACCGCACCCCGCCGGACTGGATCGCCGGCGCCGCCGGGTTCCCCGCCCACCGGTTGCACGCCCGGCGGCACGGCGGCACCTCGGGCCCCGCCGCGATGCCGGTCCTCGATCCGGAGATGTCCTGGGGGCAGGTGCGCCGGGCGGCGCACCGCCTGCTGCCCGGCTGCCGCTACCGCCGGCATCTGCTGTGGCGGTACTCGGTGCGCTGGGAGAAGCCGGGCGGCTGACCGGTCAGCACGGGACGATGCCGGCGTGGACGGTCGTGCCCCGGTGGGCGTCGTCCCCCGGGTAGGAGGCCGTGAAACCGCCGTTGCGCAGGATCGCCAGCAGGGCGCGCCGGGTGACGCAGACGGCGGTGCCCTGGCTGTCCGTGGTGGCGATGCCCAGCACGGTGTCACCGGCGGTGAAGGTCACCGGGCAGCCGTCCAGCGGCTCGCCGGTGTCGACGTCCGTCAGCACCGCGGTGAGGCAGGAGCACTTCAGCCGCGGGGAGGGAAGCCGCCGGACGAGCGCCGGGGTGACCGCGAGCCGGGTGCGGTCGCCGGTGTAGCGGAAGCCCTCGGGCAGGCCGGCGGTGCCGCTCCCGGTGGTGGCGGTCACCGTCGCGGCGCCCGGGGTCCCGGGACCGGTCCGCGCGGTGATCCGGGTGCCCGCGCGGTCGTAGCACAGCTGCGTCGCGGGTTCGCCGCCGATCGTGACACGCGCGCCGTGCAGGCCGGTGCCGGTGAGGGTGATCTCGGTGCCGCCGCGCCGGGTGCCCTCGGCGGGCTCGATCGCGGTGAGGGTGGGCGGCAGCGGCACCAGGCTGACGCTGTTGCACGGCGGGTGGGTGGCGTAGACGGTGCCGTCCGGGGCGACGGCCACCCACGCCGGCGAGCTGAGCACCCGTATCGCGGGGCTGACGATGGTGTCGGTGTCGGTGTCCAGGACGGTGACGGTGCCCGAGTGGCAGTTGGCCACGTAGACCCGCCCGTCCGGGGCGACGGCCACGCCCAGCGGTCCGCGGCCGGCCGGGACACCGGGGTTGGCGACCAGGTCCGCGTCGGTGTCGATGACCGTCACGCATCCCGCGTCGAAGGCGGTGACATAGGCCTTGCCGTTCGGGGCGACCGCCACCGCCACCGGGCGGCCGCCCACCGGTATGCCCGCGTTGAGGACGAGGTCGGTGTCGGTGTCGATCACCGTCACCGAGTCGGAACCGGAATTGGCCACATAGAGCCGTCCGTCGGGGGTGACGGCCATCCCCAGCGGCTCGCGGCCCACTGTGATACCGGGGTTGACCACCCGGTCCGTCCCGCCGTCGAGCACCGTGACGGAACCGGAACCGCTGTTGGCGACGTAGACCTTGCCGTTGGGGGCGACCGCCACCCCGGCCGGCCGCTTGCCGACGGCCACCGCCGGCTCGATCACCGAGTCGGTGCCGGTGTCCAGGACCGTCACGGTGCCCGACCCGGCGTTGGCGACGTACGCCTTGCCGCCGGGGGCGATCGCGATCGCCTGGGGGGCCGAGCCGACCGGGATGCCGGTGGCCAGGACGGCGTGGGTGGCGGTGTCCAGCACGGTGAGCGTCCCCGACCCGGCATGGCCGACGCTCACATACGTCCTGCCGTTCGGGGCGACCGCCACTGCGACCGGCTCGCTGCCGACCGGGATGGCGGTGAACGCCGCGGCGGCGGCCGGTGGGGCCGTCGCGCCGCCGGGTTCCCCGTCCGGCCCGCCGGTCGGCCAGGTTCCGCCGGGGACGAACGGCGAGGCGGCACGCGGCTGCCCCCGCCGCCGCGGCTCGGTGCCTGCAGTCATGTCGGATCCTCACTCAGGGTGACGGGGGCCGCCCGGCCCGGCGGGCTGTGACGGCACGGAGCCGGTGCCGGCCGCACGGGTGCCGCGGTGGCGGCGCCCGCACCCGGGCGGACGGTGCCGGACGGCTCACCCGGGAGGGATGGGCATCCCCTGGTCGAGTTATCCGTGTTATCCCCCTCTTCACCGCCCGGCTAGCGCCCTGGACCGGCCACCTCGCAGGCCACAGAGTGAATCCGGACGGCGGCGCACCACCCGCTCGCCGCGGGCGGCACGGCACACCACGGCGCAGCGTGCGCCGCGGACGCCGCCCGGCCGGTCCGGCGGCGCGCGGCGGCGTGCGCCGGGGCCCGCGCCCCGCGGCGCCACCGGACGCCCGCCGAGAGTTCACAGGCTTGTTACCGCAGGTGCTTGCGCCTGCCCGGCGGCGCTGCGGAGGATCGGGGCATAACGGTTCCCCGGGGTTCCCGGACCGGGCGGGCCGATACGGGGGAGCGAGAGAAGACCACCGTCCGGCGAAGCTCCGGAAAGGCGATGCCCATGCACCCCGTGACGCACCCGGCAGGCAGTCCGCTCACGGTGCGTACACACTTCCACGGCGATCAGGTGACGCTGACGCTGTGCGGGGAGCTGGACTTCGCCGCCCGGCCGCAGCTGCTGCGGGCCGCGCGCCTGGCGCTGCGGCACCGGCCCGCGGTGCTGCGCGTCGACCTGTCGGGGCTGTCGTTCTGCGACTGCGCGGGCCTGGGCGCGCTGCTGCGCTGTGGCCGCGAGGCCGGGCGCTCGGGCGCCGCCCTGGTCCGCGTCGGCACGCTGCAGCCGCTGCCGGCGAGGGTCTTCGCGCTCACCGGCGTGGACACGCGGCTCCGTCCGGCCCCGGCGGACGACGGCCCCGCGGCCTTCCCCTGGCGGCCGGATCCTGGCGCGGCGGGCTGGGGCCACGCCCAGGCGGGCTGACCGGCCCCGCGGGTCAGCGCCGGGCGCGCAGCACCTCGGCGGTGGCCTCGTCGGCGGGGAAGAACGACTCGATCGCCAGCTCGGCGGCGGCGACCTCCAGCGGGGCGCCGAAGGTGGCCACCGTGCTGAAGAACGCCAACTCGCCGCCGTGGTGGCGCAGTCGCAGCGGCACCGCGAAGTCGCCGGGCCCCGGCAGGTCGCCCCCCGGCTCCGTACCGCCCGGATATCCGGTGAGTTCCTCGAGGAGTTCGGCCAGCCGCGCGTCGCCGGCGGCGTCCACCTGGCGCCGCAGCCTGGCCAGGAGATGGGCGCGCCACTGACCGAGGTTGGCGATGCGCGGCGCCATGCCGTCCGGGTGGAGCGTGACGCGCAGCGCGTTCATCGGCGGCGCCAGCAGGTGCGGGGCCACGCCCTCGGTGAACAGGGCGATGCCGGCGTTGTGGTCGACGATGGTCCAGCGCCGGTCGACCACCGCGGCCGGGTACGGCTCGTGCCCGGCCAGCACCTGCCGCACCGCGGTGCGCGCCGCCGCCAGCTGCGGGGAGTCCAGGCCGTGCTCCGCGTAGGCGGGGGCGTAGCCGGCGGCCAGCAGCAGCCGGTTGCGGTCGCGCAGCGGTACGTCGAGTTCCTCGGCAAGGCGCAGCACCATGGCGCTGCTGGGCCGGGACCGGCCGGTCTCCACGAAGCTCAGATGGCGGGTGGAGATCTCGGCGCGCAGGGACAGCTCCAGTTGGCTGAGTCTGCGCCGCTGTCGCCAGTCGCGCAGCAGTTCGCCGACCGGGCGTCTGAGGGCCACCGCTGTCGTCATGCCCGCACGCTAGGGCGCCGGGCGTCAGCCGCGCCATTACCTGCCGCGTAATCGACGCCGTGCCGTGCGCCCCGCATCGTGGTGGTCGCCGGCCGGGCCGAAGGGCCGCCGGGAATCTCCGTCAGCGAGCGAAGGAGCACCGTCATGAGCGACGTCCAGCACCTGGTCGAGGGCTACCTGGCCGCCTGGAACGAGACCGACCCGGCCGCCCGCCGCCGCCGGATCGACGAGGCGTGGTCGGACGACGCCCGCTACGTCGATCCGCTGGCCGACGCTTCCGGCCGGGAGGCGATCGACGCGGTGATCGCCGCCGTCCAGGCGCAGTTCCCCGGCCTGGTCTTCACCCTGGCCGGGCCGGTGGACGCCCACCACGACGTGGCCCGGTTCGGCTGGGAGCTCGGCCCGGCGGGCGGTGAGGCCCTGGTGGTGGGCTTCGACGTGGCCGTGCTGGCGGAGGATGGCCGGATCCGTACGGTCTACGGCTTCCTGGACCGGGTCCCGGCCATGTGAACGATGCTCTGGACGCCCCGACGGGTCGAATGCGGCCCGCCGGGGCATCCGTGTGTCACAGGGACCAGACCAGGGAGGCGACGATGACCCGCGGACGGCGCCCATGAGGCCGATCAAGGTGGGACTGCTCACCCGGGAGTATCCGCCGGACGTGTACGGCGGCGCCGGCGTGCACGTGGAGTTCCTCGCCGCGCAGCTGCGCACGCTCACCGACCTGAGCGTGCACTGCTGGAGCGGCGACGCGGCGAAGGACGCCGAGGGGGTGGTGCGCCACGCCGCCGACCCGGGCCTGGCCGGGGCCAACGAGGCCCTGCGCAGCCTGTCGGTGGACCTGTCGATGGCCGCCGCGCTCGGCGACCGGGACCTGGTGCACTCCCACACCTGGTACGCCAACCTCGGCGGCCACCTCGCCAAGCTGCTGTACGGCGTCCCGCACGTGATGACCGCGCACTCCCTGGAGCCGTTGCGGCCCTGGAAGGCCGAGCAGCTCGGCGGCGGCTACGCCGTCTCCGGCTGGGCGGAGCGCACCGCGATCGAGGCGGCCGACGCGGTGATCGCCGTGTCGCACGGCATGCGCGCGGACATCCTGTCGTGCTACCCGGCGCTGGACCCGGAGCGCGTCCGGGTGGTCCACAACGGCATCGACACCGACCTGTACCGGCCCGATCCCGGCACCGACGTGCTGCGCCGCCTGGGCGTCGATCCCGGCCGGCCCTACGTGGTCTTCGTCGGCCGCATCACCCGGCAGAAGGGCGTGCCGCACCTGCTGCGGGCCGCCCGCGCGCTGGATCCGGACATCCAGCTGGTGCTGTGCGCCGGGGCGCCGGACACCCCGCAGATCGACCGGGAGTTCCGTGAGCTGGTCGACGACCTGGTGCGGCAGCGCGGCGGGGTGCTGTGGATCCCCGAGATGCTGCCGCGGCGCGAGGTGGTGCAGCTGCTGACGCACGCGGCGGTGTTCGTGTGCCCGTCGGTGTACGAGCCGCTGGGCATCGTCAACCTGGAGGCCATGGCCTGCGGCACCGCGGTGGTGGCCTCGGCGGTGGGCGGGATCCCGGAGGTCGTCGAGGACGGCCGCACCGGGGTGCTGGTGCCGTACGCGGAGGACGATCCGCGGACCTTCGCCGCGGACCTGGCTGCGGCCCTGAACGCGGTGGTGGCCGACCCGGTGGCGGCCCGGGCGATGGGCGAGGCGGGCCGGGAACGCGCCGTACGCGAATTCGGCTGGAACACTGTGGCACAGCGGACGCTGCGGGTATACGAGGAGATCATGCGGTCCTGAGAGCGACCGCGTCACAGCTGCTGAGTCACAAGGGGGTGGCCATGCGCGGTGGGCCTTCGGTGCTGGGAATCGTGCTCGCCGGCGGGGAGGGCAAGCGGCTGATGCCGCTGACGGCCGACCGCGCCAAACCGGCGGTGACCTTCGGCGGTGTCTACCGGCTGGTGGACTTCGTGCTGTCGAACCTGGTCAACGGCGACATCATGCGCATCTGCGTGCTGACGCAGTACAAGTCGCACTCGCTTGACCGGCACGTCACGACCACCTGGCGGATGTCCGACCTGCTGGGCAACTACGTCACCCCGGTCCCGGCCCAGCAGCGGCTCGGCCCGCGGTGGTACCTGGGCAGCGCCGACGCCATCCTGCAGTCGCTGAACCTGGTCCACGACGAGCAGCCGGACTACATCGTGGTCTTCGGAGCCGATCACGTGTACCGGATGGATCCGCGCCAGATGCTCCAGCAGCACATCGAGAGCGGCGCCGGGGTGACCGTCGCCGGCATCCGGGTGCCCCGGGACCAGGCGTCCTCGTTCGGGATCATCACACCGGGCTCCAACGGCCGGAGCGTGGAGAGCTTCCTGGAGAAGCCCGCCGACCCGCCGGGGCTGCCCGGCGACCCGGACCGGGTGTTCGCCTCGATGGGCAACTACATCTTCACCACGAAGGTGCTCATCGACGCACTGCACCAGGATGCCGAGGACAGCGGCTCGGTCCACGACATGGGCGGCAGCATCCTGCCCATGCTCACCGAGCGCGGGGTGGCCCAGGTGTACGACTTCAACGACAACCGGGTGCCCGGGGAGACCGAGCGGGACCACGGCTACTGGCGCGACGTGGGCACCCTGGACGCGTACTACGACGCGCACATGGACCTGATCTCGGTGCACCCGGTGTTCAACCTCTACAACCGCAGCTGGCCGATGTACACCCGCTCCCTGCAGCTGCCGCCCGCGAAGTTCGTCGCGTCGGGGATCGCGAGCGGCTCGATGGTCAGCCCGGGGTGCATCATCACCGGGCAGGTCACGCAGTCGATCCTCTCCCCCGGCGTGGTGGTGGAGGAGGGCGCGGTGGTGCAGGGGTCGGTGCTGCACGACAACGTCCGCGTCGGGCGGGGCGCCGTGGTGCGCCGGGCGATCCTGGACAAGAACGTGGTGGTGCCGCCCGGCGCCACGATCGGCGTCAATCCCGAGCGGGACCGGGAGCTGTACACCGTCTCGGCGAACGGGATCATCGCGCTGGGCAAGGGCCGGCGGGTGGTGTGAACGGCCGGCCGGGCCTCCCGGGGAGAGGGGGAGGCCCGGCCGCCGCCTCGGCGGTCCTCAGCGGTCCTGAGCCGTCCTGAGCGGGCCTCAGCGGTCCTCGGCGCCCTTCGGCGGCCGGGCGTCCGGCTCCCCGGCGCCGTCCTCCTGCTCGTCCTCGGGCCACTTGGTGGTGTCGCGCGGCTCCACATAGGGCTCGTGGTCCGGCGGCAGACCGCCCTCCACCGCGCGTTCCCTGGTCAGCTCGGCGTCGAACTCCAGGCCGAGCAGGATGGCCAGGTTGGACAGCCACAGCCAGACCAGGAAGATGATCACACCGGCCAGGGTGCCGTAGGTCTTGTTGTAGGAACCGAAGTGCGTCACGTACACCGCGAAGCCCGCCGACGCGGCCAGCCAGATCAGCACCGCCAGGAAGCTGCCGGGCGACACCCAGCGGAAACCCCGCCCCCGGACGTTGGGCGCGGCCCAGTACAGGATCGCGATCATCAGGGCGACGAGCACGAACAGCACCGGCCACTTGGCGATCGACCAGGCCGTCAGCCCCGCGTCACCCATCCCGATGCTGCGGCCCACCTGCCGTGCGATCGGGCCGGTGAACACCACGATGACCGCGCTGACGCTGAGCAGCACCATCATCAGCAACGTCAGGCCCAGCCGCAGCGGGGTGATCTTCCACACCGGGCGGCCCTCGCGGATGTCGTAGACGGCGTTCGCGGCCCGGATGAACCCGCCGATGTAGCCGGAGGCGGACCACAGCGCGCCCGCCAGGCCCACGATGGCCAGGATGCCGCTGACCCCGCGATCGCGCTGGAGCTGCTCCACCGCGTTGTGCAGGATGGTGCGGGCCTGGCCGGGCGCCAGCTTCTGGAGGTTGCCGAGGATCTGGTTGGTGGCATCCGCGCCGGTCAGCCCCAGGACCGACACCAGCAGGAGCAGCGCGGGGAACAGCGCCAGCATCCCGTAGTACGTCAGCGCGGCGGCGCGGTCCGGCAGCTCGTCGTCGGCGAACTCCCTGCCGGTGCGTCGCAGCACCCCCCACCAGGAGCGGCGGGGCAGCTCGGTGGGCCCGTCGGGGGCCTCGGCCGAGTCGGCCGCCGCCTGCGGATCGGTCCGGGACCCGCTCGGATCATTGCCAGGGACTCTCATAACGGGCGGGTTCCCGGACCGGTGCCGGGAAATCCCCCCGGCCGCGGAGGGGACGGTGTTCCGCGGCCGGGCGCCGGCTCGGTCAGTCCGCGGTGCGGGCGTTGCCGTTCTCGTCGAGGTAGTCGCGCCAGGACCGCCTGGGCCGCCAGCCGAGCATCCGGTGGGCCTTCGCGCAGTCGATCCCGGAGGCGTCGGGCCGCGGCAGCTCGCGCAGTTCGATCGCGTCGCCGTAGTAGCGGCGGACCAGCTCGGCGAAGTCACGGCCGCCGACGTTGTCCGGCGAGGCGATGTAGAACACCTCGTGGCCCGGCAGGTCCGACTCCGCGGCCAGCCGGATCGCGTCGGCGAGGTCGTAGGCGTCGATGTAGCTCCACAGGCTCGGGCTCAGCAGCGAGGCGTCGCGGACCTGCGGGCCCAGGTTGCGCTCGTAGTTGCCCTCGTGCTGCACCCAGCTGGGCCGCAGCGTGATCACCCGGATGTCCGAGCGCCGCACGGCGGCGTCCATCAACTGCTCGCCGAAGTGCTTGGCCAGCGCGTACGGATCCTGCGGCGTCACCGGGTGGTCCTCGTCCACCGGGGCGTACTCCGGCAGGAACGGCCGCTCGGCGAAGAAGAAGCCCGGGACGGTCTCGGAGGAGATGTTCACCAAGCGGCGCACGCCGAAGCGCACCGCCGCCTCCAGGACGTTGAAGGTGGCCATCAGGTTGTTGCCGAACACGGTGTGCGGCGTGTTCTGGGTGGGCTCGGGGAGCGCCGCGGCGTGCACGACGGCGTCATGGCCGCGCACCACCGCGTAGGCGTCGCCCGCGTCGGTCAGCTCCGCCTGGACGTAGTGGGGGGCGCCCTCGGTGGGGCGTTCGAAGACCGGCCGGGCCACGTCGGTCACCGTCACCTCGTGTCCGGCCTCGACCAGCGCGTCGGTGGCGGCACGCCCGACCTTGCCCAGCGCCCCGGTTACCAGGACTCGCATGGTGTCTCTCACTTTCTGTTCGGTGGTGCCCGGTGTCGCCCGCGGTGGGCGTCCGGCGTCAGCGGGACGGGCCGCCGCCCATCACCCGGACGGCGGTGAGCAGGTCGCCCTCGCCTCCGACGTTCCCGGCGAAGACCACGTACGGCAGCCCCGGATCGATGCCGTCCTCCGCCCGCCAGACCGAGACCATGCCGGGCAGCAGCGAGCCGAGGACCATCGCACGGCGCGCACCCAGTCCCCGGGTGAAGACGTCGCTCGAGGTGATCCCGCCCTTGGCGATCAGGTAGCGCGGGGGCCGGGCGCGGACCACCCGCCCGGTGGCGTCGGCCAGCGCCGCCGAGACCGCGCGGGCGATGGACAGGCTCTCCCGTCCGGCTCCGCCGGTGACCACCTCCCGGCTGGTGACCAGCAGGACGTCGCGCCGCTCCAGCGCCGCCAGGGCCCGGTCGGCGGCCGTGCGCACCGCGCGGGCGGAGCGTGCCGGGTCGAGGACCGCGGGCACCTCCAGCTCGACGGTCTCGATGCCGGCGCCGGCCTGGAGCGCGGCGACCTGACGGTTCGTCAGCTCGACGTGGGATCCGGCCACCACCAGTCCGTGCCCGCCGCGCGGCGCGCCCGCGGCCGGTTCGGCGCCGCGCAGCGGCGGGCGGGCGGTGATGCCGCCGCGGGCCCGTACGAAGGAGGGGCCGGTACGGTACAGCAGGCGCCGCCCGGCGGCCTCGGTCCACAGGGCCGCCAGGGCGACGGCCTCCAGATCGGTGGGCTCCACCGCGTTGACGACGGCGACGCGTCCGCCGCGCAGCGTGCCGAGCAGGGCGGCGACGCGGTCGGGGCCGCCGCCGCGGATGTCGTCCAGGCCGATGGAGACCACGTCCGCGGCCCGCACCGCGCCACCGGTGCGCTCCTCCACGTAGTCCGGCAGGTGGGAGGTGCCGAAGGCGAAGGCGGCGTCGGTCGCGTACGGCGAGTCGGCGACCGGGCGAAGCCACTCGCCCTCGGCGATCCAGTGCTCGTCCCGTGCGGTGATCCGCCCCGCCTCCAGGTAGGCCGGGCAGAAGGCGATGCCGTCGACGGGCTGCCCAACGGCGGCCAGGGCCTCGCTCAGGGCTCCGGTCTCGCTCGCGAAGTGGCCGCGCAGCGTGGAGTCGCCGCGGCTGAAGACGCTGACGTCGACGCCCTCGGCGCGGGCCGCAGCGGCGGGGTTGCCTGCCACCTCGCGGTTGACCGCGGCGGCCCGGGCCGCCTCCATGCTGCGGGTGTTGGTCAGGACGTAGGCCACCCGGGCGCCCCGGGTCAGGGCCCAGCGCAGGTCCGCGACGCTCCAGCCGGTCACCACCGGCACCCCGTGCACCGTCTGGGTTCCCGTGGGGTCGTCGTCCAGGACGACCAGCCGGCGGCTGCCGCCGGCGAACGCCGCTTCCAGCGCGGCGTCCCAGGTGCCGGGCGGGGCCGCCTCGGGCAGCCCGGCCAGCACCTCGCCGCGCGGCCGCGGTCCCCCGCCGGCGTGGTGCGGCGGCGTCATCGGGTGCGGGGAGCGGCCGGCCGGTCCCCGGCTGCCGCGACGAAGTGCCGTGCGGGCATGGACGATTGACGGCCCGGCACGTCTCGCCGGTCCGTCGCGCGAGCCGCCGTGCCCACCAGGCGCCGCCGCTCTCCCATATCCACTCCTCACACGTCAGAGGACATGGCAGAGGACAGTAGGGGCTGGGCCGGGGACCGTCAACGCCCCGG
>JBEHXI010000216.1:0-12744 GCA_048498775.1 Actinomycetota bacterium
CCGGCGAACACCGCACCGATCCGGTCCCGGTCCCGCCATCCCGCGGCCAGCAGGCGGTGCAGCAGGAGCCTCGCCTTGAACGGGTCCAGGTCGCCGCCGTGGATCAGTCCGCGGGCCAGCAGGTCGCTCTCCGAACCGGGAAAGCCGTAGCTGCTCCGCAGCACCGGGCCGCTGCCCGTCCGGGAGGTGAGGACCACCGGAACGCGGGCCGCCAGGCGCTCCAGCACCGGAACCACCCGCTCCGGCACGTGCCCCGCCCCGAACGCCGCCACGACCAGTCCGTCACACCGCCCGTCCATCAGGTCGAGCACGGTGCCGTCGTCGCCCAGGGTCATGGTGTGGACCGGCACCCGCACGGTCCCGGCCGTGCCGGGCCGCCGGGCCGCGGCGGGCAGCGTGGCGCGGGCCGGCAGCCCGTGCAGCAACCGGACCCGGCCCTCCACGACGCCGCCGAGCGGCCCGGCTCCCGGCGAGGCGAACGCCGCCGGGCTGGTCGTGTGGCTCTTGCGCACCCGGCGCGCGGTGTGGATCTCGTTGTTGAGGACGACCAGGCAGCCAGCGCCGCGCAGGCGTGGGGAGGCCGCCGCGGCGAGCGCGGCGTACAGGTTGGCCGGGCCGTCCGCGCCCGGTTGCTCGGGGGTGCGCATCGCACCCGTGACCACGACGGGCGCCTCGCCGTCGTGTCCGAGGTCCAGGTAGTAGACGGTCTCCTCGATGGTGTCGGTGCCCTGGACCACCACCACCCCGTCGGCCCCGGCACGCACCTCGGCCGCGATGGCGGCCTCGAGTTCGTCGAGGTCGGCTACCGAGAGGGAGGCGCTCGGCACCTGGCGGAAATCCCGCGTCCGCAGGGTGAGGCGCAGGGCGTCCAGTCCCGGAACCGCGTCGACGAGCCTGCTTGCGGTCAGGGCGGGGATCGCGCGGCCGGTGTCCGGGTCCGCGGTCATGGCGATCGTGCCGCCGAGGCAGAAGACCGCGACCGTCCGGCGCTCCTGGTGCTGCTCGATCACGGCGTGTTCCACAGGGTGTGTCACGTTTCTCCGCTTTCCGGTCCGGGTAACGCGGGCGCCTCTCCCCCGGCGTCAAGTCACCTACGCTACACGTCGGTTCACCTGTTCGAGCGATAGCGGAACCGGTGCGTGACCGTCACCATGAAAGAGGTACATACGGTGAGGTCAGGGGGAAGACTCATGGTCATCGTTTCGCGGTATTCCGTGGAGAAGGTCGCGGCAAGGGTCCGGCCGTGCACGGGGAGCCGCCTCGGAGGATCGCGAACGGTCGAAGTCGCAGGTCCGACGCCCCTCCTGGCACGCCTCCTCCCTGGAGCGCCGAAAGTCCAGGAGACGCCATATCCGCGCCCACAGCCGCCACCGCAATTCCGGGCGCCGGAATTCCATCGCCCGGAATTGCGGGCACCGGAAGTCCATGCGCCGGGAATCCCGACACCGGGAACCTCGGAGCCGGGAATCGAAGGTCCCCGGCCGTCTCGACGAGGAGAGACGGAACGGCACCGGATTCCCGCGCCCCCCTCTCACCGGCGAATACCTGCCGCGCCAGGCCGACTCCGGGCCCGGGCGGCGCTCCCCTGACGCGACGTCGGCACCGACACCCGGCACCGGCACCGGGCGTCTGACTCCGGCTGCCTCCTCCAACTGCCCCGGAGGGAGCGGACACCACCTGGTGTGTCGGATGTAACACACCGTCCAAGCCCTGGTGGACGCGGCGTACGGGGACATAGGCCCCCGCATTCGCAGGACGTGGATGTTCACTCCGGGTCTTGCGGTGGGCAGTGTTCCGGTGTGGACCGAGCAGAGTTCCGACGCCGACGACCGTCCGCTGTTCGCCGCACCACCTCCTCCGCACATCTACGCATCCGAACTCGTCCCGATCCCCAACTGGCGTACGGAGGGCCGGACTTCGACGATGCGAGGGTGGCGGCCCCGGATCGGTCCCGCGATCCGGCCGGAGTGAGACGGCACCCCGGCCGGCCGGGCCCTGCCGTGCCGACGGGTACGGCCCGACGGCCGCTCGCCGGTGGCCGGTGCGGCACCATCCATGTGCCGTCCGGCGTCGAAGCCGTGTGGTGCGGCGGCGTGCGGCTCGCAGCCGCGGCTCGTGCGCGCTCCTCCGGTGGGATTCCGGTGCGGCCCAGCCGCCCGCGCCGGCTCCGCACCGCAGGGGCGCGCCGCCGCGCCACCGCCATCGGTCCGGCGAGGGCTCCCCCACCGGGGCAGCCCCACTATCGCCGTAGGTGCTCCCGTCCGAGGCCGAAGCGATCTGTGCTCGCCGTACCCGCCGTGCTCGCCGTACGCCGTGACCCCATCCCGATTGCCCGCGATCCCTCGGCCGCACCACCTCCCCCCCACACACATCCCTCTGCACATCCCTCCACACGTACCGCTCCGCAGCCCTGTCCCATCCTCCGCCCGCAGCCGGCCGTCCCAGGCCGCTTGCCCCGACCGGTATGCCCCCCGGCCCGCCCGGCGCCCAAGACAGTGAGGTGTGGCACCCATGAGTACGTCCCTACTCGACCGCGAGGGTCACGAAGCCGCAGAGATACTCTCCCGAACCCGTCTCGCCGTGGACCCGGCACTGCGCGCCGCCGTCCGCTCGCTGCCCGGCTCCCTGAGCCGCATCGCCGCCTACCACTTCGGCTGGCAGAACCCCGACGGCACGCCGTCCGACGCCGACCCGGGCAAGGCCATACGGCCGGCCCTCGTTCTGGCGGCCGCGCAGTCGCTCGGCGGTCCCGCCCGCGCCGAGGCGGCCATCACGGCCGCCGCCTCGGTGGAACTAGTCCACAACTTCACCCTGCTGCACGACGACGTCATGGACCACGACGCGACCCGCCGCCACCGCCCCACGGCCTGGTCGGTGTTCGGCACGGCGGACGCCATACTGGCCGGCGACGCCATGCAGGCCCTCGCCCTGCGGGTGCTGGCCGAGGACTCCCACCCCGCGGCCGGCCGGGCCGCCGCCCGGCTGTCGGCGTGCATCATCGAGCTGTGCGAGGGCCAGCACTCCGACTGCGCCTTCGAAAGCCGCAGCGATGTCTCCCTGGAGGAGACCCTGGCGATGGCGGAGGCCAAGACGGGGGCGCTCCTGGGATGTGCCTGCGCGATCGGGGCGCTCTACGCCGACGCGGACGACACGGCCGTGGAGGCGATGGACGCCTTCGGCCGCCAGGTCGGCCTGGCCTTCCAGCTGATCGACGACCTCATCGGCATCTGGGGGGACCCGGCCGTCACCGGGAAGCCGGTCGGCGCGGACATCGCGGCCCGCAAGAAGTCCCTGCCGGTCGTCGCCGCCCTGTGCTCGGGGACGGCGGCGGCGGAGGACCTGGCACGCATCTACGCCACCGCGGGAACGCTCGCCGAGGAGGACCTGCGCCGGGCCGCCGAGACCATAGAGCTGGCAGGCGGCCGCGACTGGGCGCAGATACAGGCGGGCGACCGGATGGCGGACGCCCTCGGCCACCTGTCCAGGGCGGTGCCCGAGGGGGCGTCGGCCGACGATCTGCTGACCCTGGCCGAGCTGGTCACCCGGCGCAGCCACTGATCCCTGCTCCCCGGAGGATCACGAGGGCACGGCGAGGAGAGGTCTCCGCCCGGCGGGGGACGCCGCCCGGCGGAAAACCGGCCGCCGCCCGCCCTCAGCCCGTGGTACGGCGCAGCCGCACCACGGGGATCTCCCGGCTGGTCTTGCGCTGGTACTCCTCGTACGGGCCGTAGACCTCCACCAGGTGCGGCCACACCCGGGTCTTCTCCTCACGGGACAGCGTCTCGGCGTGGGCGGTGAAGCGCTCCGTGCCGACGCGGACGTGCACCTCCGGGTACGCGTGCAGACCGCGGTACCACTGGGGGTGCTCGTCGGCACCGCCCTTCGAGGCGACGATCAGATAGTCCTCGCCGTCCGTGCCGTAGATGAGGACCGTCCGGTGCCACTCCCCGGTGCGGTGGCCCCGGTAGTCCAGCAGGAGGCACGGCGAGCCGTTGAAGTCGGTGCCCTGGGTGCCGCCTGACTCCTCGTACAGCGCCGCCTGTTCGGCGACCCACTTCGACGGGCTGGGCTTGACCGCGTTCACGTCGTACTGCGTCATCGTCGTGCCTTCCGAGTGTGTACCGGTTGCCCGGATGAGTACCTGGCTCGCGATGCGATCAACCCTGGGCCCGACCCGCGAATTCCTCGAGCCGTCCCGTTCCGTCCCCCTGATGGCCCACCGGAGTGTGATGACATGTCAGGACGAACCAGAATCATGATCGGCGGTACCGGAGCCACGACGGGAGACGCGCATGAGGACTCGTAGACATCGGTACCGCGTCCGGGCGGCGGTCGCCGTGCTGGGCCTGTCCGGAGCCATGCTGACCGGCATGACCGGCACCGCCTCCGCCGCCCCGGCGGTCCCGCAGGTGCGCCTTTCCACCGGCCAGCGCCTGGCCGACGGCATCAGCTACCGGGGCTTCTCGGTGACCGCCTCGCACGGCACGGTCTACGGGCACCTGCTCACCGCGGACCTGAGCGACCGCCATGTCTCGGTCGGCCTGCTCCAGCCGGGTGCCGTCGCCGCGCGGGCCCCGCTCTCCCGGATGGCGGACGCCGCGGGCGCGGTCGCCGGGGTCAACGGGGACTTCTTCGACATCAGCGAGTCCCAGCACCCGGGCGTCGCGGCGACCGGCGCCGCCGTGGGCCCGGCGATCGCCGACGGCGAGCAGGTCAAGGCCGCGGTACCGGACGCCCAGCGCTTCGGACCGGCCCTGCCGCCGGGGGACTCCGACGAGGACGTGATCGGCGTGGCCCGGGACGGGGTGGCGCGGCTGGACCGGATCCGGCTGAAGGGGTCGGTCGAGTCGCCGGCCGGTTCGTGGGCGCTGCGCGGCTACAACCAGTACGCGCTTCCGGTGGGCGGGATCGGGCTGTTCACCTCCCGCTGGGGATCCGTCTCGCGGGAGCGGGCGGTGTGCGGCTCCGACCACGCGCGCGGCGACGGGTGCAGCGGCGACGTCTACGAGGTGGCGGTGCGGAACGGGGAGGTCGTCAGCCGTTCCGACGAGCCCGGCTCGGGTGCGATCCCGGCCGGCACCGAGATCCTCCTCGGGCGGGAGGGCGGTGCCGACCAGCTGCGCAGACTGGACGTCGGCGACCGGGTGACGGTGCGCCACCAACTGTCCGCAGGGGGCGGGTCGCCGCTGCGGTTCGCGGTGGGCGGCTTCCCGGTGCTGCGGGGCGGCGCGCCGCTCGCCGGCCTGGACGCCTCGGTGGCGGCCACCCGCACGGCGGCGGGCTTCGGGTCCGGCGGGCACCGGATGTACCTGCTGGCGCTGGACGGCAGCGCCGAGTACGGCGCCGGCCTCACCCTCAAGGAGCTGGCCGCGGTGATGCGCCAGGTGGGTTCCGTCGCCGCGGTGGACCTGGACGGCGGCGGCTCCACCACACTGGTCAGCCGCTCCCCCGGCAGTGGCGGGGTCACGGTGCGGAACCACCCGTCCGGCGGAGCGGAACGTCCGGTCCCCGAGGGCATCGGCCTGTTCTCCCGCTGACCCGTGATCCCGGCCCGACCCGGCCCGACCCGGCCCGGTCCCACCCGGCCACGGCAAGCCGGGCGGGGCCCACCGGTGACGTTCTCCGTGCGCACCGCTAGCGTCGCTCGCATCCCCGGCAGGCGGTTGGCGATGGAGGCGACGACACCGATGAGTCCGAAGAACGGCGCGCAGATACTGATCCGCACCCTGGTCGACTCGGGAGTGGAGGTCTGCTTCGGCAATCCCGGCACCTCGGAGATGCACTTCGTCGCCGCGCTGGACGACGTACCGGAGATGAGGGGGGTGCTGTGCCTGTTCGAGGGCGTGGTCACCGGCGCGGCGGACGGCTACGGCCGGATGGCGGGCCGCCCGGCCGCCACCCTGCTGCACCTGGGCCCGGGGCTCGGCAACGGGCTCGCCAACCTCCACAACGCCCGGCGGGCGGCCACCCCGCTGGTCAACGTGGTGGGCGACCACGCTCTGGCCCACAAGCCGCTGGACGCCCCGCTGGAGTCGGACATCGACTCGGTGGCCGGCACGGTCTCGGGGTGGGTGCGGCGGACCACCGAGGTGGAGCGGGTGGGTGCCGACGCGGCGGCGGCGGTCGCCGCTGCGATGAGCCCGCCCGGGCGGATCGCCACGCTGATCCTGCCCGCCGACGTCTCCTGGTCCGAGCCGGGCGGGCTGGTGGCGGAGGCCGGGCCGGTGGCGCCCGCGGTGCCGGTTCCGGTGCCGGAGGACACCGTGGCGGCGGTCGCGCGGGCGCTGACGTGCGGTGAGCCGGCGGCGTTGATGGTCGGCGGCGCGGCCGCCCGTGGCCCGGCGCTGCGCTCGGCGGCCAGGGTGGCGGCGGCGACGGGTGCCAGGCTGCTCTGTGAGACGTTCCCGGCGCGGCTGGAGCGCGGTGCCGGAGTGCCGGAGGTGGAGCGGCTGGCGTACCTGGCGGAGTTCGCGACGGCCCAGCTCGCCGGGCTGCGCCATCTGGTGCTGGTGGGGGCCGCCTCGCCGGTGTCGTTCTTCGCCTACCCGGGGCTGCGGGGCGATCTGGTGCCCGAGGACTGCCAGGTGCATGTCCTCGCCCAGGGCGCGGATGACGTGGCGGGCGCGCTGGCGGCGCTCGCGGACCGTACGGCTCCGGGACGGACGGCCCCGGGCGCCGCCGCGGTCCGCCCGCCGCTGCCGCAGGGGGCACTGACCGCCGAGGCGGTGGCCGCCGCGGTGGGGGCGCTGCTGCCGGAGGACGCGATCGTCGTCGACGAGGCCAACACCTCGGGGCTGTGGCTGCCCGGCGCCACCGCGGGTACTCCCCCGCACGACTGGCTGACGCTGACCGGGGGCGCGATCGGTCAGGGCCTGCCGGTGGCCGTGGGCGCGGCGGTGGCCTGCCCGGATCGTCCCGTGGTGTGCCTGGAGTCGGACGGCAGCGCCATGTACACCATCTCGGCGCTGTGGACCCACGCCCGCGAGGGGCTGGATGTGACCACGGTGGTGTTCAACAACCGCTCGTACGCGATCCTGAACATGGAGTTGCAGCGGGTCGGCGCCGGTGCCGCCGGGCCGCACGCCCGTGACCTGCTGGACCTGTCACGTCCCGACCTGGACTTCACGGCCATGGCGCGCGGCATGGGAGTCCCGGCGGAACGGGCCACCACCGCCGAGGAGTTCACCGCCGCGCTGAGCCGGGCGCTGGCCGAGCCCGGCCCCCATCTCATCGAGGCGATCGTGCCGCCCCTGGGCTGAGAGCGTCCTGGTGGGGGACCGGCTGTCCGGCCCCCCACCAGGGTCGCGGGTTCACCGCCGGCCGCGGCCCGGCCCGCCGTCGCCGCCCACCAGGCCGGCCCGGCGCAGGGCGTCGGCGAGTGCGCCGCCTCCGCCGCTGTCCGCGCCTCCACGGCTCTGCCGCGGCGGGGTGCCGCGCCGCTGACCGCCCTTGGCGCCGCCCCGGCCGCCCTTGTCGGCCCGCTCGCCCCGGTCACCCCGCTCGCCCTGGCCCGGCCTGCCCTGCGCGGGGCGGCCGTTCCCACCGCCGCCCTGCTGCCCGGCCTCGTCCTCCAGGCGCAGCGTGAGCCCGATGCGCTTGCGCGGGATGTCGACGTCCAGGACCTTCACCCGCACCACGTCGCCCGGCTTGACCACGTCGCGCGGGTCCTTCACGAACGTCCTGGACATCGCGGAGACATGGACGAGACCGTCCTGGTGGACGCCGATGTCGACAAAGGCACCGAAGGCGGCGACGTTCGTGACGACACCCTCCAGCACCATGCCCGGCGCCAGGTCCTTGAGTTCCTCGACGCCCTCCTTGTAGGTCGCCGTCTTGAACGCCGGGCGCGGGTCGCGGCCGGGCTTCTCCAGTTCGGCGAGGATGTCGGTGACGGTCGGGACGCCGAAGGCCCCGTCTGCGAAGTCCTGCGGGCGCAGGCCGCGCAGCACCTTGGTGTTGCCGATGAGGGCCTTGATGTCGCCTCCGGCCGAGGAGACGATTTTGCGCACCACGGGGTACGTCTCGGGGTGGACGCCCGAGGCGTCCAGCGGGTCGTCGCCGCCGCGGATGCGCAGGAAGCCGGCGCACTGCTCGAACGCCTTCGGGCCGAGCCGCGGCACCGCCTTGAGGTCCTGGCGGCTGCGGAACGGGCCGTTGGCGTCGCGGTGCTGGACGATGTTCTCGGCGAGGGTGGCGGTGATGCCGGAGACCCGGCGCAGCAGGGGCGTGGAGGCGGTGTTGAGGTCCACGCCGACGCCGTTCACACAGTCCTCGACGACGGCGTCGAGGGAGCGGGACAGCTTGGTCTCGGGCAGGTCGTGCTGGTACTGGCCGACGCCGATCGACTTCGGGTCGATCTTGACCAGTTCGGCCAGCGGGTCCTGGAGGCGGCGCGCGATGGAGACCGCGCCGCGCAGCGAGACGTCCAGGTCGGGCAGTTCCTGGGAGGCGAAGGCGGAGGCGGAGTAGACGGAGGCGCCCGCCTCGGACACCACGATCTTGGTCAGGCCGAGTTCGGGGTGGGCCTTGATCAGGTCGGCCGCGAGTTTGTCGGTCTCCCGGGAGGCCGTGCCGTTGCCGATCGCGACGAGCTCCACGGAGTGCTCCCGGGCCAGCCGGGCCAGGGTGGCCAGCGCCTGGTCCCAGCGCCGCTGCGGGACGTGCGGGTAGATCGTCTCGGTGGCGACGACCTTGCCGGTCGGGTCGGTCACGGCCACCTTGACGCCGGTGCGGAAGCCGGGGTCGAGGCCCATGGTGGCGCGTGCGCCGGCCGGCGCGGCCAGCAGCAGATCGCGCAGGTTGGCGGCGAAGACCCGGACCGCCTCGTCCTCGGCCACGGTGCGCAGCCGGGTGCGCAGGTCGATGCCGAGGTGGACGAGGATGCGGGTGCGCCAGGCCCAGCGGACCGTCTCGGCCAGCCAGCGGTCCGCGGGCCGGCCCTGGTCGGCGATGCCGAAGCGCCGGGCGATGCGGCGCTCGTACTCGCTGGTGGCGCCGGGTTCGGCACCGCCGTCGTCGGGCTCCAGGGTGAGGTCGAGCACCTCCTCCTTCTCGCCGCGGAAGAGCGCCAGGATGCGGTGCGAGGGGAGCTTCTCGAACGGCTCGGCGAAGTCGAAGTAGTCGGCGAACTTGGCGCCCGGCCCCTCCTTGCCGTCGTCCTTGCCGTCGCGGACCTTCGAGGTGAGGCGGCCGTGCGTCCACATGTGCTCGCGCAGGTCGCCGATGAGGTCGGCGTCCTCGGCGAACCGCTCGACCAGGATGGCCCGGGCCCCCTCCAGCGCGGCGGCCGCGTCCGGGACGGCCTCGCCGGTGAACTCGGCCGCGACGGTCCGCGGTTCGAGCGAGGGGTCGGCCAGCAGCCGGTCGGCCAGCGGCTCCAGGCCCGCCTCGCGGGCGATCTGCGCCTTGGTGCGCCGCTTGGGCTTGTAGGGGAGGTAGATGTCCTCCAGGCGGGCCTTGGAGTCGGCGGCCAGGATCTGCTGCCGCAGGTCGTCGTCGAGCTTGCCCTGGGCCTCGACGGACTCCAGGATCGCGGTGCGCCGCTCCTCCAGCTCGCGCAGGTAGCGCAGCCGCTCCTCCAGGGTGCGCAGCTGGGCGTCGTCGAGGGCGCCGGTCGCCTCCTTGCGGTAGCGGGCGACGAACGGCACGGTGGCCCCGCCGTCCAGCAGCTCGACCGCCGCCTTGACCTGTCCCTCGCGTACGCCGAGTTCCCCGGCGATCCTGCGTGAGATGGACTCGTTGGAACCCGTGGTCCCGATAGCCGTCGTCGTCACAATCCGATCCCGATCGCTTCCTCGCTGAGCCGTGCTGAGCACCGTGCTGTGCATTGTGCCGGAAAGCGGGCATCCCTCCGGGCACCGGCACATGATTGAAGGTTCAAGTTCCCTGGGCGTACCGTGGAGGCAAGCACAGCATCTGCCCGAGGAGCGCACCATGCCCGTACGCCGTCTGAACCACGCGGTGCTCTACGTCCGCGAGCTCTCCCGCAGCGTGGAGTTCTACACCGACGTCTTCGGCTTCGCGGTCGACACCGAGAGACCCGGACGCGCCGCCTTCCTCCGCGCCGACGGCTCCCTCAACGACCACGAACTGGGCCTGTTCGCCATCGGCGACGACTCCCCCGGCCCCCAGCCCGGGCGTGTCGGGCTGTACCACCTGGCCTGGGAGGTCGGCACCCTCGGGGAGCTGGCCGAGGTGGCCCGCAAGCTCACCGAGCGCCGCGCACTGGTCGGCGCGAGCGACCACCTGGTGTCCAAGTCGCTGTACGCCAAGGACCCCGACGGCATCGAGTTCGAGGTGATGTGGCGGGTGCCTCGGGAGGACTGGCCCAGCCTGGAGGCCGGTCAGGACACCCTGCCACTGGACCTGCAGGCCGCCATCGACCGCTGGGGCACCGACCTGGCGACCGGCGCCGCCGCGGGCTCGCCGACCTGACACAAAAGCGGATGATCCACCCAGAGGATAACAACAACCCGTCGGTTTGGCCCGGTTGCCGGCGGGCAGGCGACCGACGCCGCCCGCCGCCCCCGCACGCCGGGGCGCGCGAGCGGCCGGGAGCGGGACGTCCCCCGCGCCCGCACGCCGTCAGCCGTCGAAACATTGACCGAACGGAGCACGGACAGGTGCGCTCACCGGCCCGCTACCGGCATCATCGTCCGTGGTCCGACTCAGGTGTCGGGCGTTCTCCACATCGGGCACCCTCTAGGGTTTGCAGGTAATGACCCCCATCGATCGCCGTAGTGTTCTGCGGGCCGCGGCCGCGGTACAGGCGGCCGCCGCCGGCATGCTGGCCGCCGGATGCGCCGACGACGCGCGTCCCGGCGCCGCCGCCACCGCCCGCCCCGCCACCCATCCGCCCTCCGGCAGCGCCTCGCCCAGCCCCTCGCCCACGCAGCCGGCGCCGCTGCCCGCCTCGCTGCCCGACCAGATCACCAGCGGTCCCGCCGACCGCCCGCTGGTCGCGCTCACCTTCCACGGCCAGGGCGACCCCAAGATCGCCGACGCCCTGCTCTCGGAGGCCGAGCGGGCCGGCGCGCGGGTGACCGTCCTGGCCGTCGGCACCTGGCTGGACACCTACCCGCAGATGGCCAAGCGGGTCCTGGACGGCGGCCACGAACTGGGCAACCACACCCAGCACCACCGGGGCATCAACACCATGGACGCGCAGTCCGCCGCCGCCGAGATCAACGACTGCGCGGAGCGGCTGCGCAAGCTCACCGGCAGCCCCGGGCGCTGGTTCCGGCCATCCCAGACGCAGTACGCCAGCCCCCTGGTGCTGCGGCTGGCCCGTCAGGCCGGGTACCAGCATGTGCTCTCCTACGGTTTGGACTCCCTCGACTACACCGATCCCGGCGCCGACGCGGTGCGGCGGACCGTGCTGACCCAGGTCCGTGGCGGGTCGGTGGTCAGCATGCACTTCGGGCACGCCGGCACCGTCGCCGCGCTGCCCGCGGTGCTCGACGGCCTCAAGCAGCGCGGACTTCGCGCGGTGACCACCACGGAGCTGTTGACCTGATGCGTCCCTTCCACCACGCGGCCCGCCGCGCGACGCTGTTCGCGGCGGCCATCGCCCTGGCCGCCACCGGCTGTTCCTCCGGCGGGAGCCAAGCGGCCACCGGGCAGTCCGCCCGCCCGTCCGCGCCCGCCGCGGCGGCGACGCCGTCGGCCACCCCCGTGGCGGCCGCCGGCCTGCCGGGCATGCCCCCGGTGCTCGACCCCACGGACCTGTACGCGGCGGACCGCCCCAACCAGATCGCGCCGGTCGCACAGCACTTCCTCAACCGGGTCTACGTGCCGAACACGATCTCCAACACCGTCTCGGTGATCGACCCGGCGACCGACAAGGTCGTCCAGACGATCCCGGTCGGCAAGGAACCGCAGCACGTGGTGCCGTCCTGGGACCTGAAGACCCTGTGGGTCAACAACGACCTGGGCAACTCGCTGACGCCGATCGACCCGGCCACCGGCAAGGCCGGCAAGCCGGTGCCCGTCCACGACCCGTACAACCTGTACTTCACCCCGGACGGCAAGCACGCGGTGGTGATGGCGTCGATGGACAAGCAGCTGGTCTTCCGCGACCCGCACACCATGGCGGTGGACAAGGCGGTGCCGGTGCACTGCGCCGGGGTCAACCACGCCGACTTCTCCCCGGACGGGCGCTACTTCATCGTCTCCTGCGAGTTCTCCGGCGACCTGCTGAAGGTGGACACCGCGGCGATGAAGGTGGTGGCCCAGCAGAAGCTGCCGTTCGCCGGAGCGATGCCGCAGGATGTGAAGATCTCACCGGACGGCAAGACCTGGTACGTCGCCGACATGATGGCCAACGGGGTCTGGGAGCTCAACGGCGACACGTTCTCCAGGCCGACCCTGCTGCGCACCGGCAAGGGCGCCCACGGCCTGTACGTCAGCCGCGACTCGAAGTACCTGTACATCTCCAACCGCGGTGAGGGCTCCATCTCCGTGCTGGACTTCGCCACCGGCAAGCTGGTGCACAAGTGGTGGCTGCCCGGCGGCGGCAGCCCCGACATGGGCGGGGTCTCCGCCGACGGCACCACGCTGTGGCTGTCCGGCCGCTACAACGGCGAGGTCTACGCGATCGACACCCGCACCGGGAAGCTGACGGCGCGCATCAAGGTGGGCAACGGCCCGCACGGGCTGTGCGTCTACCCGCAGCCCGGCCGCTACTCGCTGGGCCACACCGGCGTGTTCCGCTGATCAGCGCGGCCGGCACACGGCACAGCGGCG
>JBEHXI010000217.1:0-12694 GCA_048498775.1 Actinomycetota bacterium
GCCGCCCGCAACCACCGCGACCAGCGGCGACGGCCGCGCCCCGGCTCCCCGGGCACCCACCGCCGCATGGCCCTTCCCGGTGCTCCGGCCCCCGGGCCCACCCGCCCGGGCGGCCCGCCGGGCCCGGGGCGCGCCGCCCCGTCCCCCGTACGGCGGACGGCCCACCGGAGCGGCGCCCGGCCGGCGGCTGCCCTTAAGCTGACCCCCATGTGCGGAATCGTGGGTTACGTGGGCGGCCAGAACGCCCTCGACGTCGTCATCGCCGGTCTCAAGCGGCTGGAGTACCGCGGCTACGACTCGGCCGGGGTGGCCGTGCTGGCCGACGGCGGGCTGGCCGCGGCGAAGAAGGCGGGCAAGCTGGCCAACCTGGAGAAGGAGCTGGCCGAGCGGCCGCTGCCGGCCGGCGGCACCGCCATCGGGCACACCCGCTGGGCCACCCACGGCGCCCCCACGGACGCCAACGCCCACCCGCACCTGGACAACGCGGGCCGCGTCGCCGTCGTCCACAACGGCATCATCGAGAACTTCGCCGCGCTGCGCGAGGAGCTCACCGAGCGCGGTCACCGGCTGGAGTCGGAGACGGACACCGAGGTCGTCTCGCACCTGCTGGCCGAGGCCTACTCCTCGTGCGGTGACCTGGCCGAGGCGATGCGCCAGGTCTGCCGCCGGCTGGACGGCGCGTTCACCCTGGTCGCGGTGGACGCCGACGCCCCCGAGACGGTGGTGGGCGCCCGCCGCAACTCCCCGCTGGTCGTGGGCGTCGGCGACGGCGAGAACTTCCTCGCCTCCGACGTCGCCGCGTTCATCGCGCACACCCGCAACGCGATAGAACTGGGCCAGGACCAGGTCGTGGAGCTGCGCCGGGAAGGCGTGACGATCACCGACTTCGAGGGCCGGCCCGGCACCGTCCGCGAGTACCACGTCGACTGGGACGCGTCGGCCGCCGAGAAGGGCGGCTACGACTACTTCATGCTCAAGGAGATCGCCGAGCAGCCCAAGGCGGTCGCCGACACCCTGCTGGGCCGCATCGACGCGGGCGGCCGGCTCACCCTGGACGAGGTCCGCATCCCGGCCTCCGCCCTGCGCGAGGTCGACAAGGTCGTCATCGTCGCCTGCGGCACCGCCTACCACGCGGGCATGATCGCGAAGTACGCCATCGAGCACTGGACGCGGATCCCCTGCGAGACGGAGCTGGCCAGCGAGTTCCGGTACCGCGACCCGATCCTCGACCCGCGCACCCTGGTCATCGCCATCAGCCAGTCCGGCGAGACCATGGACACCCTGATGGCCCTGCGCCACGCCCGTGAGCAGGGCTCCCGGGTGCTGGCGATCTGCAACACCAACGGCTCGACCATCCCCCGCGAGTCCGACGCCGTCCTCTACACCCACGCCGGGCCCGAGGTCGCCGTCGCCTCCACCAAGGCGTTCCTGACCCAGCTGGTCGCCTGCTACCTGGTCGCCCTCTACCTGGGCCAGGTGCGCGGCACCAAGTGGGGCGACGAGATCGACTCGGTGATCCGTGAGCTGTCCGACATCGCCAAGCAGGTCGACCAGGTCCTGGAGACCATGGAGCCGGTGCGCGAGCTGGCCCGCACGCTGAAGGACAAGAACACCGTCCTCTTCCTCGGCCGGCACGTCGGTTACCCGGTGGCCCTGGAGGGCGCGCTCAAGCTCAAGGAGCTCGCCTACATGCACGCCGAGGGCTTCGCCGCCGGCGAGCTCAAGCACGGCCCGATCGCCCTGATCGAGGAGGACCTGCCGGTCGTGGTGGTCGTCCCCTCGCCGCGCGGCCGCTCGGTCCTGCACGACAAGATCGTCTCCAACATCCAGGAGATCCGCGCCCGCGGCGCCCGCACCATCGTCATCGCCGAGGAGGGCGACACCACCGTCGAGCCCTACGCCGACCACCTGATCCGCATCCCGGCGACGCCGACGCTGCTCCAGCCGCTGGTGGCCACCGTCCCGCTCCAGGTCTTCGCCTGCGAGCTGGCCACGGCCCGCGGCAACGAGGTGGACCAGCCGCGCAACCTGGCGAAGTCGGTCACCGTCGAGTGATCATCGGCATCGGCATCGACGTCGCGGAGATCGAGCGGTTCGGCGAGTCCCTGGCCCGCACCCCGGCCCTGGCCGGGCGCCTGTTCACCGACGCCGAGCTGTACCTGCCCAGCGGCGAGCGGCGCGGTATCGCGTCGCTCGCCGCGCGTTTCGCGGCCAAGGAGGCGGTCGCCAAGGCGCTGGGCGCGCCGGGCGGGATGCGCTGGACGGACGCCGAGGTCGTCAGCGAGGACTCCGGCCGCCCCCGGCTGTCCGTCACCGGCACCGTCGCCGCCCGGGCCGCGCGCCTGGGCGTGCGCGGCTGGCACATCTCGCTCAGCCACGACGCGGGCATCGCCTCGGCCGTGGTCGTCGCCGAGGGCTAGTGCCGCATCAGCCAGGGTCCGCCCGCCACGGAGCGGCGTCCGGCGCGGGGACTCGCAAGGCTCCGGATCGGCCTCGTACCGGGCGTACTCGGTCGATGCGGCAACACGGCGAGGTGCCGTGCCGGGCGTCGCCTCGGCCGTGGTCGTCGCCCGAGGGCTAGGCCCCATTCCGGGCGGGGTAGAGGTACCCAGGATCCCCGGAAGCGCCGGGGGCATCCGACTCGCCCACGAGAGGACCGGCATGCGGTACGCGTACTCCGTCGAGGACGTCCGCGCGGCAGAGCGCTCCCTGATGGCGAGGCTGCCCGACGGCGCCCTGATGCAGCGGGCCGCCGCCGGGCTGGCCGCCGCCTGCGCCGGCCTGCTGGGCGGGGTGGCGGGCCGCCGCGTCGTCGTCCTGGCGGGCAGCGGCGACAACGGCGGCGACGCCCTGTACGCCGCGGCCCGGCTGGCCCGGCGCGGCGCCGGGGCCACCGCCGTCCTGCTGAACCCGGAGCGCGCCCATCCCGGCGGCCTGGCCGCCCTGCGCGCCGCCGGCGGCCGGACGTGCACCGTGCGGGACGCGCCGCCCGTCATCGCCCGCGCCGACCTCGTCCTGGACGGCATCGTCGGCATCGGCGGCAAGGGCGGACTGCGCCCCGAGGCGTCCCGGCTGGCCCGCGCCGCGCACGAGGCCCGTGCGGCCGTGGTCGCGGTGGACCTGCCCAGCGGCGTCGATCCGGACACCGGCGAGGTGCCGGGCGAGGCGGTCCGCGCGGACGCCACCGTCACCTTCGGCACCCACAAGCCGGGGCTGCTCATCGACCCGGGCGCCGAGTACGCCGGGGCACTGCGGCTGATCGACATCGGTCTGGCACCGCACCTGGCCGGCGCCACCCCCGTCCTCCAGGCCCTCCAGCACGCGGACGTCGCCGCCCTGCTGCCCGCGCCCGGCGGGGAGAGCGACAAGTACCGGCGCGGTGTCACCGGGGTCGTCGCCGGTTCGCAGCGCTACCCGGGCGCGGCCGTCCTGGCCGTCGGCGGGGCGCTGCGCGGCGGCGCGGGCGCGGTGCGGTACGTCGGCCCGGGTGCCGACGCGGTGATCGCCCGCTTCCCCGAGGCCCTGGTGTCCACCGGGGACCCGTCGGCCGCCGGCCGCGTCCAGTCCTGGGTGGTCGGGCCGGGCCTGGGCGACGACGCCCGCGCCCGCCGCGCCGTCGCCGAGGTGCTGGACGGGGACGTGCCCGTGCTGGTCGACGCGGACGCCCTGCGGCTGGCCGACCGCGCCGCGGTCCGCGCCCGCCGGGACCGCGGGGTCCCCACCGTGCTGACCCCGCACGCCGGGGAGGCGGCGGCGCTGCTCGGCGTCCCGCGCGAGGACGTCGAGGCGGCCCGGCTGGCCCATGTCCGCCGCCTGTCCGACGACTTCGCGGCGACCGTGCTGCTGAAGGGCTCCACCACGCTGGTCGCCGAGCCCGGCGCGCCGGTGTACGTGAACCCGACCGGCACCGCCTGGCTGGCCACCGCGGGCAGCGGTGACGTGCTGTCCGGGCTGACCGGTTCCCTGCTGGCGTCGGGCCTGCCCGCCCGCGAGGCGGCCGCGGCCGGCGCGTACCTGCACGGCTTGGCCGCCCGCCACACCCCGCGGCCCTTCGGCGCCCACGAACTCGCCGAGCACCTGCCCGCCGCCTGGCACTCAGTGCAGCAGGAGGGCCCCGGACTGGCGCCCTGAGCCCATGTGACGCTCCCGACACTGCACCGGATGCCAAGATCCGTTGCGGCGATCGCACAATGGAGCGCGTGTCCCTTACCGAACGCCGCCGCGCCGAGGCGACTCCCTACGTCGATCTCACCCGGTCCGAGTGGAGCGCCCTGCGCGAGCGCACCCCGCTGACGCTGAGCGCGGCGGAGGTCGAACGGCTGCGCGGCCTGGGCGACCTGATGAACCTCGACGAGGTCCGCGACATCTACCTGCCGCTGTCCCGGCTGCTCAACCTCTACGTCGGCGCCACCACCAACCTGCGCCGCGCGCTGAACACCTTCCTCGGCGACGAGGCGGGCAAGCGCCCCGGCACCCAGACCGGCACCCCGTTCGTCATAGGCGTCGCCGGCAGCGTCGCGGTCGGCAAGTCCACCACCGCCCGCCTGCTGGCCGCCCTGCTGGCCCGCTGGCCGGAGCACCCCCGCGTGGAGCTGATCACCACCGACGGATTCCTGCTGCCCAACGCCGAGTTGGAGCGCCGCGGCCTGATGTCCCGCAAGGGCTTCCCGGAGTCCTACGACCGGCGGGCGCTGACCCGGTTCGTCGCCGACGTGAAGGCCGGCCGCGAGGAGGTCGGCGCACCGGTCTACTCCCACCTGATCTACGACATCGTCCCCGGGGAGCGGCTGGTGGTGCGCCGCCCGGACATCCTCATCGTCGAGGGCCTCAACGTGCTGCAGCCCGCGCTGCCCGGCCGGGACGGCCGCACCCGGGTCGCGCTCGCCGACTACTTCGACTTCAGCATCTACGTGGACGCGCGCACCGAGGACATCGAGCAGTGGTACCTCAGCCGCTTCCGCATGCTGCGCGAGACCGCGTTCCAGAACCCGTCGTCGTACTTCCGCAAGTACACCCAGGTGCCCGAGGACGAGGCCCTGGACTACGCGCGGATGCTCTGGCGCACCATCAACCTGCCCAACCTGGAGCAGAACGTGGCGCCCACCCGGGGCCGCGCGACCCTGGTGCTGCGCAAGGGACCGGACCACACGGTCCAACGGCTGTCCCTGCGCAAGCTGTAGGCCCGCGGCCCCGCCAACCGCCTCAGCCCAGGGTCGACTTGACGACGTCGGCCAGCCGCTCGGCCACCGCCCGCGCCTGGTCGATGTCGGCGGCCTCCACCATCACCCGCACCAGCGGCTCGGTGCCGGAGGAGCGCAGCAGCACCCGCCCGGTGCTGCCCAGTTCCGCCTCGGCCTCCCGCACCGCGGCGGTCAGCTCGGGGGTGGAGTCCACCCGCGTCTTGTCCACGTCGGGCACGTTCACCAGCACCTGCGGCAGCCGCTCCATCACGGCGGCCAGGTCGGCCAGCGAGCGGCCGGTGGCGGCGACCCGGGCGGCCAGCAGCAGGCCGGTCAGGGTGCCGTCCCCGGTGGTGGCGTGGTCCAGGACGATGACGTGCCCGGACTGCTCGCCGCCGAGGGCGTAGCCGTTGTCCTTCATCGACTCCAGGACGTAGCGGTCGCCCACCGCCGTCTGCACCAGCTCGATGCCCTCGCGTTCCATGGCGAGCTTGAAGCCGAGGTTGGACATCACCGTGGCGACCACGGTGTCCTTGCGCAGCGTGCCCGCCTCGCGCATCGCCAGGGCGAGGACGGCCAGGATCTGGTCGCCGTCCACCATGGCGCCCGCGGCGTCCACCGCCAGGCAGCGGTCGGCGTCGCCGTCGTGCGCGATGCCCAGGTCCGCACCGTGCTCGACGACCGCGGCCTGGAGTTTCTCCAGGTGCGTCGAGCCGTAGCCGGCGTTGATGTTGAGGCCGTCCGGCTCGGTGCCGATGGTGACGACCTCGGCACCGGCCCGGGTGAACGCCTCGGGCGAGACCGTGGAGGCCGCGCCGTGCGCCGCGTCGACGACGACCTTCAGCCCGTCGAGCCGGTTGGGCAGTACCCCGACCAGGTGGCCGACATAGGTGTCCAGGCCCTCGTCGTAGTGGCGGACCCGGCCCACCCCGGCGCCGGTCGGCCGGTCCCAGGGCTCGCCGGAGGCGTGGCCGCGGTAGGTCTCCTCGATCCGGTCCTCCAGCTCGTCGGCGAGCTTGTGGCCGCCGCGGGCGAAGAACTTGATCCCGTTGTCCGGCATCGGGTTGTGGCTGGCGGAGAGCATCACGCCGAGGTCGGCGCCCAGCGCGCCGGTGAGATACGCCACCGCCGGGGTGGGCAGCACACCGACTCGCAGGACGTCCACGCCCGCACTGGCCAGGCCCGCCACCACCGCGGCCTCCAGGAACTCTCCCGAAGCCCGGGGATCGCGCCCCACCACCGCCACCGGCCGATGGCCCTCGAAGGTACCCACCTCGGCGAGCACATGCGCCGCCGCGACCGACAGGCCGAGCGCGAGCTCGGCGGTCAGGCCGGCGTTGGCGACGCCGCGTACGCCGTCCGTGCCGAAGAGTCGTCCCACTGTGGTTCCTCCGAGTGACGAGACGAGGTAGTACGACCGTACGCCGGTGGCACCGCCCCAGGTGTACGGGGTGGGGCCATACCGTGTGTACGACGTTGCGGGCGGGTGACGCCCGTGGGCGCTGCGAGCGTAAACGAACGCCCCGGCGGCACACAGCGTGCCTCCGGGGCGAATCGTCGCGAGCTTGGTCAGCGCTTGCTGTACTGCGGAGCCTTGCGCGCCTTCTTCAGACCCGCCTTCTTCCGCTCGATCTCGCGAGCGTCACGGGTCAGGAAGCCGGCCTTCTTCAGCGCCGGGCGGTTGTTGTCGACGTCGGCCTCGTTCAGCGCGCGGGCCACACCCAGGCGCAGCGCACCGGCCTGGCCGGAGATGCCGCCGCCGTTGATGCGGGCGATGACGTCGTACCGGCCCTCGAGCTCCAGGACCTTGAACGGCTCGTTGACTTCCTGCTGGTGCACCTTGTTGGGGAAGTAGCTCTCCAGGGTGCGACCGTTGATCTTCCACTTGCCGGTGCCCGGCACGATGCGGACGCGGGCGATGGACTCCTTGCGGCGCCCGGTGCCGGCGGCCGGCTGGGGCTCCCCGAAACGGGAGGCGAGGGACTCGGAGGTGTACTCCTCCGGGATCTCGATGTTCTCGGCGATCTCGACGGGCTCGTCGGCCCCGAGGGGCGCCTCGGCGGTGGTCTCAGCCACGATTCTCCTCAGATGCTTTCTTCTGTGACGGTGGCCGGGACTACTGCGCGACCTGGGTGATCTCGAACGGAACCGGCTGCTGAGCACCGTGCGGGTGCTCGGCGCCCGCGTAGACCTTCAGCTTCGAGAGCATCTGGCGGCCCAGCGTGTTCTTCGGGAGCATGCCCTTGATGGCCTTCTCGACGGCCTTCTCCGGGTTCTTGGAGAGCAGGTCGTCGTAGCGGACGGACTTGAGGCCGCCCGGGTAACCGGAGTGGCGGTAGGCCATCTTCTGGGTCCGCTTGTTGCCGGACAGGTGCACCTTGTCGGCGTTGATGATGATGACGAAGTCACCAGTGTCAACGTGCGGCGCGTACACCGGCTTGTGCTTGCCCCTCAGAAGGGACGCGGCCTGGGAGGCCAGACGGCCCAGGACAACGTCCTGCGCGTCAATGACGTGCCACTGGCGCTGGACATCGCCGGGCTTGGGGCTGAACGTACGCACGGTCGTAGCCTTCGCTTCTGCAGTGAGTTGGTCCTGTCAAGGCCACCCGGACGATCACGACAGCCTTGACAGCTCACGGTGACGCAAACCGTGTCTGCCGCTGGTCAAATCGGCCCGGTGGACCGGCGTAACGGCCTCTCACGTGAGAACGAGCAAGCCAATACGCATAACGAACTCGTAGAATACCCGGGCGCGGCCGTGAGGGTCAAAACGCGTCCGCCGGACCCCCGGCCGGATGACGAATCCGCCCGTCCGGCCCCAGCAGCAGCACCCGGTCGCAGCCGGCCGCCGGACGCTCACGAGTGGTGAACAGCACCGTCCGGCCCGCCGAGACCAGCCGGGCCACCAGCCGCCGCCGGCCGTCCGCGTCCAGCGCCGCATCCGGCTCGTCGAGCAGCAGCACCCGCTCCGGACCGGCCAGCAGCGCCTCCAGCATCAGCCGCCGCCCCGCACCCGCGGGCAGCGAGCGCACCTCGCAGCACTGGGCCCGCTGGTAGGAGGCGCCCAGCACGGCGGTCGTGCTGCGGTCCCAGACGGCCTCGGCCTCGTAGCCGCGCACCCGGCCCCACTCCGCCAGGGCCCGCGCGTACGCCGCCCGCGCGGCCGGATCGTCCTGGGCCAGCGCCGCCAGCTCGGCCGCGTCCACCGCCTCGGCCGCCGCCCGCACCCCCGGCTGCGCCACGGACCGCAGCAGCTCGCGCACCGTGCCCGCGCCGCCCGCCGGGGCCTGCGGCAGCAGCCCGACCGGGCCCCGGACCACCACCGTGCCGCCCTGCGGCCGCAGCAGCCCCGCGACCAGCCGCAGCAGCGTGGTCTTGCCCGAGCCCGGCGGGCCCACCAGCGCCACCACCTCGCCGTCCGCCACCCGGAAGGAGACGTCGCGCAGCAGCGGCCGCCCGTCGGGCCGGCGGTACTCCAGGCCGGCCGCCACCACCTCTCCCATACGGCGGATTCTCACCCCCGCGCGAGCGGCCCCAAAGCGCTTTTTTCCAGGGCCGGTTGCGGGGTGGTCACGGACCGTACCGGCCCGAATAGGACTCTAATAGGATGCGCGGCATGACGGACGGTCCCCAGCAGCCGGGCAGCCCCCCGCCGGGCGGATACGGATACCCGCACAGCGGCTACGGCTACCCCCACGCCGCCGACTCCCAGCAGCCCGCCGGGCCCGCCTGGACACCGCCGTCCAGCGGTCTGGGGCACGGCGCGCAGTCCCCCCAGCACCAGGGCGAGCCCGACTGGTCCGCCCTCGCCGAGCGCACCGAGGCCGGGCAGCGCCGCCGCAGACTGCTGATGATCGGCGGCGGGGTGCTCGGCGCCGTCGCCATCGCCGGCATCGTGGCCACCGCCGTCATCACCACCAGCCACCGCAACCAGGCCGCCACCCAGCCCACCCAGTCGCAGACCGCCCTGCCGGTCCAGCCGACCCCCTCGTTCTCCGCCGTCACCCCGCCGCCCGCGCCGGACCCGCTGGCCGTCATCTCCGACGCCCGCCGGGACACCGCGCCGCTGACCGCCGCCGGGATGTTCCCCGGCACCCAGCTGAACATGGCGGGCCGCCTGTACGCCAAGGGCGCCCTGGACGCCACCGGCACCTGCTCCTCGGCGGCCGCCGGCGGCCTGGGCACCGTCCTGGCCGACAACGGCTGCCGCAAGGTGCTGCGCGTCACCTACCGCCGGAACGGGATCGCCGTCACCGTCGGGGTGGCCGTCTTCGACACCAAGGCGGCGGCCAAGCGGGCCTGGGAGCAGTACCAGGGCTACGTCCTGCCGCTGGCCGGGGACGGCGTGCCCGCGTTCTGCCACGCCACCGCCTGCCAGACCAGCGCGAACTCGATCGGCCGCTACGCCTACTTCACCACCGCCGGCCTGACCAGCGGCGCCGCCGTCACCGCCGGCGACCCGCAGGTCAAGCAGGCCGCCGGGGACATCGCCGCGTTCGCCTTCAACCGCATCGTCCAGCGCGGCCGCGACCAGGCCGCCACCAGCGGCTGAGCACCGCCGGCGGCGTTCGGCGCCGCTCAGCAGCCCGGCAGGGTCCGCAGCGTGCGGGCCTGCCGGGCCCGCTCGGCCAGCAGCCCGTCCGCCGGGTAGCCGACCTCCTCCAGGGTCAGGCCGTGCGGCCGCACCACGTTGACCGCGGAGTGGCGCACCTTCCCGGCCAGCACCTCGGCGGGGAAGTCCACCGGCCGGTGCCCGTCCCCCACCAGCAGCATCGCGCCGACCAGGGCCCGCACCATGTTGTGGCAGAACGCGTCAGCCCGCACCGTCGCCACCGCCAGGCCCGCGTCCCGCGCCCCCGCGCCGGGCCGCTCCCAGTGCAGCTCCAGCAGCCTGCGGATGGTCGTCGCGCCCTCGCGCTTCTTGCAGTACGCGGCGAAGTCGTGCTCCCCGAGCAGCAGCGCCGCCGCGTCGTTCATCAGGTCCACGTCCACCGGCCGGTCGTGCCAGAGCACGTGCCCGCGCAGCAGCGGGTCCACCCCGCCGGGGTGGTCGCTCACCCGGTAGGCGTAGCGGCGCCACTCCGCGGAGAACCGGGCGTTGAAGCCCTCCGGGGCCTTCGAGACCCGCCACACCCGCACATCGTGCGGCAGCCGCCCGGCCAGCCGCCGCAGCAGCTTGTCCTGCTCGCGCTCCCAGACGTCCTCCGGCAGGTCCACGTGCGCCACCTGCCCGCGCGCGTGCACCCCGGCGTCGGTGCGCCCGGCCACCGTCAGCTCCACCGGCTCGCCCAGCCGCAGCACGGTGGCGATCGCCGACTCCAGCTCGCCCTGCACGGTCCGCCGGGAGCGCTGCCGCGCCCAGCCGGAGAACTCCGCCCCGTCGTACGCCAGGTCCAGCCGCACCCGCACGAACCCGGGTTCCACTCGCTCGCTCACCCGTCGATCCTCTCAGTCCCCGCAGACCCCGCAGACACCGCAGACACCGCTGCGGGCCCGCCCCCAGCGAACCGGGAACGGGCCCGCACAACGGCGTCAGGTCGCGCCTCAGGCCTCCTCGGAGGCCTCCGGCTCGGCGGCCTCGACGGCCTCGGGAGCCTCGGCGGCCTCCTCGCCCTTGGCCTCGGCGGCGGCGGTCTCCTGCTCCTTGACCGCGCGCTTGGTCGCGGCCTCGGCCTCACCGGTGGCCTGCTGGGCCACGGTCAGCGCCTCCACCAGCTCGATGACCGCCATCGGGGCGTTGTCGCCACGACGGGGACCGATCTTGGTGATCCGGGTGTAGCCACCCGGGCGGTTCTCGTACCGCGGGGCGATCTCGGTGAAGAGCGTGTGGACGATGCTCTTGTCCGTGATCGTCCGCAGCACCAGGCGACGGTTGTGGATGTCGCCCTTCTTCGCCTTGGTGATCAGGCGCTCCGCGACCGGGCGCAGCCGGCGCGCCTTGGCCTCGGTGGTGGTGATCCGGCCGTGCTCGAACAGCGACCTGGCGAGGTTCGCCAGCAGCTGCCGCTCGTGCGCTGCGCTGCCGCCCAGACGGGCGCCCTTGGCGGGCTTCGGCATGGGATTTTCTCCTCGTGCTCTGCACCGGCCGTATCAGGTACCGGTGTCAGGGTTCGGCCGGGCGGTCGCCCGGCCGACGTCTACGGTGATCCGTCAGGGCCGGATCAGTACTGCTCGGTCTCCACGAAGCCGGTGTCCTCGTCGTCGGCGCCGAAGGCGTCGGCGGCGGCGGTCGGGTCGAATCCGGGCGGGCTGTCCTTGAGGGCCAGGCCCATGCCGGCCAGCTTCGCCTTGACCTCGTCGATCGACTTCGCGCCGAAGTTGCGGATGTCGAGCAGGTCCGCCTCGCTGCGCGCCACGAGCTCACCCACGGTGTGGATGCCCTCACGCTTGAGGCAGTTGTAGGAGCGGACGGTCAGCTCCAGCTCCTCGATCGGCAGCGCCAGGTCCGCGGCGAGCGCGGCGTCCGTCGGCGACGGGCCCATGTCGATGCCCTCGGCGTCGACGTTGAGCTCGCGGGCCAGGCCGAACAGCTCGACCAGGGTCTTGCCGGCCGAGGCCATCGCGTCGCGCGGGCGCATGGCCTGCTTGGTCTCGACGTCGACGATCAGCTTGTCGAAGTCGGTGCGCTGCTCGACACGGGTCGCCTCGACCTTGTAGGTGACCTTGAGCACCGGGCTGTAGATCGAGTCGACCGGGATGCGGCCGATCTCCTGGCCCTGCTGCTTGTTCTGGACGGCGGAGACGTAGCCGCGGCCGCGCTCGACGGTCAGCTCCATCTCCAGCTTGCCCTTGGCGTTCAGGGTGGCCAGGACCAGGTCGGGGTTGTGCACCTCGACACCGGCGGGCGGGGCGATGTCGGCGGCGGTGACCACGCCGGGGCCCTGCTTGCGCAGGTACATCACCACGGGCTCGTCGTGCTCCGAGGAGACGACCAGCTGCTTGATGTTGAGGATCAGGTCGGTGACGTCCTCCTTGACGCCCGGCACGGTGGTGAACTCGTGCAGGACGCCGTCGATCCGGATGCTGGTCACGGCAGCACCGGGGATCGAGGACAGCAGGGTGCGGCGAAGAGAGTTGCCGAGGGTGTAGCCGAAGCCCGGCTCCAGCGGCTCGATCACGAACCGGGAGCGGTACTCGTCGACGACCTCTTCGGTCAGAGAGGGACGCTGAGCGATCAGCATGGGAATTGCCTCCAGTCTCCGGCGACCGCTATATGACGCCGGCGGGCACCGGGCGGATGCCCGGTGTCTACTGCAAGGGTACGGGCGGTACGACGCTTGCGGCGCCGCACCGCCCGCGACCGCGGGCTCCTACTCGATTACTTCGAGTAGAGCTCGAAGACGATCAGCTGCTCCTGGCTCCGGTCTTCTGGGGGACGACCCCCAGACCCCCGGGTACAGGAGCAGCGTCACGGCTTACTTCGAGTAGAGCTCGACGATCAGCTGCTCCTGCACCTGGGTGTCGATCACCTGGCGCTCGGGCATGGAGTGGACGAGGATCCGCAGCTTCGCCGG
>JBEHXI010000218.1:0-12666 GCA_048498775.1 Actinomycetota bacterium
GGCAACCGACCCGGCAACCGACCCGGCAACCGACCCGGCACCCGATCTGGAGAGAGGCACCGCCATGACCGGCACCGCAATCACCCTTGACGACTACACCGAGATCATCAACCGCGCCTCGGGCGCGGGCATCACCACGCAGCAGCTCCTCGACCCGTCGGTGACCTTCGGATCACTGGCCGTCGACTCCCTCGGCGTGCTCGGCATCGTGTCCGAGCTGGAACTGCTGCTCGGTCTCCAGCCGGACGGCAACGCAGGACCCGGCACGACCCCCGGCGAGCTGCTGTTCGCCACCTACCTGCGGCTCGTCGAGGCGGGGCTGCTGACGGCCGGCCGCACCGAGCAGGCCATCGTCGTCGACGCCCCGTTCGACGAGGTGTGGGAGCAGACGAACGACGTCGCGTCCTGGCCGGACCTGTTCAGCGAGTACGCGAAGGCCGAGGTACTGCGGACCGCGGGGGACACGGTGACCTTCCGGCTCACCATGCACCCTGACGCGGACGGCAACGTGTGGAGCTGGGTCTCCGAGCGGACCCTGGACCGGGCGGCCGGGGTCGTGCGCGCCCACCGGGTCGAGACCGGTCCCTTCGAGTTCATGAACATCGTCTGGACCTACCGTGAGGTCGAGGGGGGAGTCGAGATGCGCTGGCAGCAGGAGTTCGCGATGAAGCCCACCGCGCCGGTGGACACCGCCTGGATGACGGCGAACATCAGCGCCAACTCCACCGTCCAACTCGCCCTGATCCGCAGCCGGGTCGAGGAGCGGTCGCGCCTCCGGGCCGTCTGACCGCCCGCACCGGCGAGCGGACCGGGCAGACCGCAGTGGCCTCCCTGGAGGGGGAGGCCACTTCGGTCTGCGGCGGCCGTGGTCAGCCGATGGCCTGGGCGAAGGAGAACAGGCGGTAGGGGTCGTACTTCTTCTTGACCTCGACCAGGCGTGGGTAGTTCTCGGCGTAGTAGGCGTGCCGCCAGTCGTGCAACGCGGGGTCGATGAAGTTCTGGTAGGTCTCACGGTTCGAGTACGGGTCCAGCACGGCGAACCCGCTGTCCACCCATTGCCGGGCGGCGGCCTGTGCGGAAGAGTCCGCGGGAATGGCCGCGACGACCCCGAGGAAGCTGGTGGTCAGCAGCGCGTCCCGGTGCACGTACGCGGTCTCGGTGCGGCACGGGTCGTTGGCGGCGCCGCCCAGCGCGCCGACCTGGATCATGTGCTGCTGCCCGGCCACCCGGACCTCGTCCAGCAGGGCGACGGCGGAATCCCACATCGCACGCGTCGGCGGGACGGGGAAGAGCCGGCTGCGCTCCACGGCGAAGCCGGCGCGGGGCAGCACCCCGGCCGGGTCGGTGCCGCCGACCCGGTGGCACTGGTCCTGGGTGTAGGAGCCGCAGCCGTACAGGCTCATCATCACGGAGGCGTACGGGGCCGTGAAGCTGTTCTGTGCCGTGGACGTCCGTCCGACCAGGGAGACCAGGCGGGCCGTCTCGGCGGTCAGCTCGTCGGTCGTCCCCACCGAGCTGAGCAGGACTGAGACGGTGGGGGTGTTGCCGGGGCCGGCGTCCGGCAGGGCCACGACGGCGGAGCCGCCGAGCGTGCGGGGCGCGTCAACGAGCCAGTGCGCGAATCCGTCCAGCACGTCGACGGCGTCGCCGTAATCCCATGCCAGCGTGCCCAGGGTGAGCTGGGCGAGGCTGGTCGGGGTGATGTCGTACGAGGTGACGACGCCGAAGTTGCCCCCGCCGCCGCCCCGGATCGCCCAGTACAGGTCGGGGTTCTCGGTGGCCGACGCGCGTACGGTGCGGCCGTCCGCCAGCACGACCCGGGCGCCCGTCACGGTGTCGCAGGAGATGCCGACATGGCGGGTGAGCAGCCCGATGCCGCCGCCCTGCAGGAAGCCGCCCAGGGCGACCGTGGGGCAGAAGCCGCCGGAGACGGCGAGCCGGTGCGGGGCGAGGCCGTTGGTGACGTCGACCAGTTGCGCGCCCGCTCCCACGGTCACCACACCGGAACCCAGGGTCAGGGCGTTCAGTCCGGAGACGTCGATGACGAGACCCGTGGTGGTGGAGTACCCGGCCGCGCTGTGTCCTCCGCTGCGCGGCGCGATGGGTATCCCGTTGTCCTGGGCGAACGCCAGGCAGGTCGCGACGTCGGCGGGGCTTGCGCAGTAGGCCAGGGCCTGGGGGGCGACGGAGTCGAACTCGGCCGTGCTGAGCTGCTTCGCGGTCGTGTACGCGCCGTCCCCGGGCAGCACGAGTCTGCCCTGGAGATGGCCGGAGAGCCGGCCCCAGTCAGGGCCGGCGGTGGCGAGGGACGACCGCGGGTGCGGGGCGAGGGGCAGCGCCAGGGCACCGGCGCTCACCCCTCCGAGGAAAGACCTACGGGAGATCATGCTGATGCCTTCCTGGTTGGCGTACTGCCGTTGGTGATGACGACACGTCAGTTGCCGCTGGTGCGGCAGGTGCCCAGGCGCAGGTGCGGGCCGCCGTCGACGACGGGGGATGGCGACGACGGCCCAGTGAGCCACGGTACCCGAAAACTAGATAGCCAGCATGCTAATCACATCGTCGGATCGCACACCCGGGGAGCGCCGCGCGGACCGTTTGCGCGGCCCTCATGGCCGCTTTATCGGCAGTGCCCACGATGTTGGGGCGGCGGAACGGACCGTCGTGCAGCACGGAAGGAGTGCTCATGCACTACACGCTCATCGTCGCCCGCATGGCGCCCGAGGACCGGCAGCGCGTCCACGACATCTGGGCCGAGTCGGACGCCACCGAACTGCCGTACCTGGTCGGCGTCACTCATCGGCGGCTGTTCCAGTTCCACGGGCTGTACTTCCAGCTGATCGGCTCCGAGGAACCGATCGGCCGGCGCATCGAGGAGGTCCGCCGCCACCCGCTCTTCCAGGACGTCAACGAGAAGTTGAAGCCGCACATCGACGCCTACGACCCGGTGACCTGGCGCGGACCGAGCGACGCCATGGCGAAGGAGTTCTACGCATGGAACGCCTGACCACCGCCCCGGACCCGGTCCGCGTCGTGCGCGGCACCCCCGACCCGCACGAGATGGCCGCGCTGATGACCGTGCTCGTCGCCGCCCTCGGCAACGCCGCGGACCCCGGTGCCCGCGCGCGCCCGGAGGCCCGCCCGACCTGGCAGCCGTTCATGGGGCACGGCCGCGGCGGCTGGGGGCGGCTGTGATCCGCACGGTCCTGGAGATGGTCGTCCGCGAGGGCTGCGAGCCCGACTTCGAGCGAGCCTGGCAGGCCGCGGCCGCCGTGGCGAGCCGCTACCCGGGGGCCGGCCCCCAGACGATGCTGCGCGACCCCGAGGCGCCGTCGCACTACACCATCACCGCCGACTGGGAGACCCGCGAGCACCTGGCCGCCTATCAGCAGAGCCCGGACCGGCAGGCCCTGTCCGCCGTTCTGGAGCAGCTCCGCACGTCGGCGACCAGGACCGTGCGCGAGGTCGTCGCCCACGTCACCGTCCCGTCACCCGCCGAGGAAGGCACGGCACACGCATGAGCATCCGCGTCGTCATGACCGCGACCATCAGGCCCGAGGACACGGCAGCCTTCGAAGAGGCATACCTCGACGTCACGTCGAAGGTCCGCGGCACCCCGGGACACATCCGTGACGCCTTGCTGCGCGACACCTCCGACGCCACCCGGTACTCGCTGATCGCCGAGTGGGAGTCCGAGGAGCTCTTCCGCGCCTGGGCCGACGACCCCGAGCACATGAAGCAGTCGGCCGCCATGTACCCGTACTGGGCCGACAGCTTCCGGCGCAGCATCTACGAGGTGCGCGCCACACTCGAGTCCTACGAGACCGGCCGCGCCGCCGCCGCGGCCGAATAGGGGAGAGCCATGGCCGTCCAGAAGGCAGTGGTGGTCGGTGCCGGCATCGGAGGGCTGACCGCGGCGATCGGTCTGCGGCAGGCAGGCGTCGAGGTCAGGGTGTTCGAGCGCAGAACCGAGCCCAGCCGACTGCTGACCGGCGGCGGCTTCATGCTGTGGCACAACGCCTTCGTCGCCCTGCGCAGGCTCGGGCTCGACGAGCGGGTCGCGAAGGTGAGTTCGGAGATCGAGTTCCACGAGTTCCGCTCCGACCGGGGGCGCACCCTGGCCCGTTGGGAGATCGCCCCCGAGTCCCGGCGGATCGGCGCACCCGCCGTGGCGCTGCGCCGCTCCGACCTGAACGCGCTGTTGCTCGAAGAGGCCGGCGACGCGGTGGTGATGGGCGCCCGGTGCGTCGGATTCGAGCAGGACGCCGACGGGGTGGCCGTGCGCTTCGCGGACGGATCCGAGGAACACGCCGACGTGCTGATCGGCGCCGACGGCATGCGGTCCGCCGTCCGCAGCGCCCTGCGGCACGGCCACGACATGGCGCCCCGCTACGCGGGATACACCGCCTGGCAGGCCATCGCCGAACTGCCGGGAGAGGACCTGGTGCCGAGCGGCACCTTCTTCAACCTGTGGGGGCGCGGTGGTCTGCGCTTCCTGTACTGCAGACTCAACGAACGAGAGGTCTACTGGGACGCCATCACCTCCGACGAGGCGAGCGCCGCCTTCGACATGTTCCGCAACAACCGGCGTGAGGTGATGTGCGAGAGGTACGCGGCCTGGCCCGACCCCGTCCCGCGGATCCTCGCGGCGACCCGGGACGAGGCGATCCTGCCCATCGACATCGCCGATCGTCCGCCGGCGCGTGAACCCGCCTGGGGCCACGGCCGGGTCGTGCTGATCGGCGACGCGGCGCACCCCATGACGCTCAACCTCAGCCAGGGTGCCGGCCAGGCCATCGAGGACGGTGTGGTGCTGTCCGGGTTGCTGGCCCGTGAACCGGAGATCGCGGACGCCGTCACCGGATACGAGAAGGTCCGCCGCGAGCGGGTCGACGCGATGGTGCGCGGCGCCTACCGCATCGGCGAACTCGGCAAGTGGCGGGGTCCGCTGGCCTGCGGTGCGCGCGACCTGTTCATGCGCGCGTTCTTCGGCACCTTCGCCAAGAAGGGAACGTACCGCCTGATGATGAACTTCGAGTACTGAGCCCGAGGAGCCGGTTTCCCATGGTTGTCGATGCACTGGCGGGACTTCTCCTGTTGCTCACCGGAGCGCTCGCGGGAGTTCTCGTCGCAGTCGAGATCGCGGTGGTGCCCATGCTGGCCGACCTGCCGGGCGAGCGGTACGTGCAGGTGCACCGGTTGCTCGATCCCCGGTTCGACCCGCTCATGCCCACCGTCGACAAGATCGGGCTGGGCGTCGGTCTGTTGCTGATCGTGCTCGCACCCGGCGCCGCGGCCAAGGCCGCCTTCGGGGTCGCCGAGGCCGGGCTGATCGGGGTGGCGCTCGTCTCGGAGCTGTCCAACGTACGGATCAACCGGTTCATCGACACCTGGCAGCCGGACCGGCTGCCGCGTACCTGGGCCGAGACCCGGGCGCGCTGGGCGCGCTCAAACCGCAGTCGCACCTGGATCGCCCTGACGGGATTCGCCGCGGCGATCGTCGGGATGCACCTCGTCTGAGGCCGACCAGGGGGAGGCAGGACTCATGGAGAAGGTACTGATCGCCAATCGGGGCGAGATCGCTGTCCGGGTGATACGGGCCTGCCGGGACGCCGGCCTGCTCAGCGTCGCCGTGTACTCGGACCAGGACCGGGAGGCCCCGCATGCCCGGCTGGCCGATGACGCCTACGCCCTCGGTGGCAGCACGGCGGCGGACACCTACCTGAACGCGGAGAAGATCCTTGACGCGGCCGCGCGGTCCGGGGCCGACGCCGTGCACCCGGGATACGGCTTTCTCTCGGAGGACGCCGCATTCGCCCGGGCCGTGCTGGCGGCGGGACTGATCTGGATCGGTCCGCCCCCCGACGCGATCGACCGGCTCGGCGACAAGGTGGCTGCCCGGGAGATCGCTCGCCGGGTGTCCGCCCCCCTGGCCCCGGGCACGCGGCGCCCGGTCTCGGGTCCGGGCGAAGTGCTGGAGTTCGCCCGGCGGTTCGGGCTGCCGCTGGCCATCAAGGCCGCGAACGGTGGCGGCGGGCGCGGCCTGAAGGTGGCGTACACCCCGGAGGAGATCCCCGACCTCCTGGAGTCGGCCGTTCGCGAGGCCGCCGCCGCCTTCGGGCGCGGGGACTGCTTCGTCGAGAAGTACCTCGACCGGGCCCGGCACGTGGAGACCCAGTGCCTCGCCGACCTGCACGGCAACGTCGTGGTGCTCTCCACTCGGGACTGCACGCTCCAGCGGCGCCACCAGAAGCTCGTGGAGGAGGCCCCGGCACCCTTCCTGACGGACCAGCAGGAGCGGACACTGGTCGAGGCATCGAAGGCGATCCTCGCCGAGGCGGGCTACACGGGGGCGGGTACCTGCGAGTTCCTCCTCGGCGAGGACGGCACGATCTCGTTTCTGGAGGTGAACACCCGCCTCCAGGTGGAACATCCGGTCACCGAGGAGGTCACCGGGGTGGATCTGGTCCTGGAGCAGTTCCGCATGGCGGTCGGTGAACCGCTCCGGCTCACCGACCTGGCGGCGGTCCGCGGTCACGCCATGGAGTTCCGCGTCAACGGCGAGGACGTCGGTCGCGGTTTCCTGCCCACCCCGGGGACCGTGACCCGCTGGCGCACGCCGGGCGGCCCCGGTGTTCGGGTCGACACCGGGATCGAGGAGGGCAGCGTCGTCGACGGGGCCTTCGACTCGCTGCTCGCCAAGCTCGTCGTCAGCGGTCGCGACCGGCGGCAGGTGCTCGCCCGGGCCAGGCGGGCGCTCGCCGAGTTCGAGGTCGAGGGCGTGCCCACGACGCTGAAGCTGTGCCAGGCGCTCCTCGACACCCCGGAGTTCGCCGCTCCGGGCGCGGCCGGCGGACTGGGCGTGCACACGCGCTGGCTGGAGACCGACGCGCCGTTGCAACTGGAGCCGTGGGAGCCGGCCGTCGAAGGACCCGGTCCCGGGTTCGCGGCGCGCCGGGCCTACACGGTCGAGGTCGGCGGGCGGCGCATCGAGGTCGCGCTGCCGGAACTGCTCACGGAGCAGGCGGTGCGCGGCGCGGGCTCCGCGGGCCGCGGCACCGGTGGACCCGTGGCGCGGCGCCGGGTGAAGGGCGCGGCGGTGGCTCGGAACCCGGCCGGCAGCACGGTGCTGGCCAGCCCGATGGTGGGCACGGTGGTCAAGGTCCTGGCCGTGGAGGGGCGCGTGGTCGCCGAAGGGGATGTCCTGTTCGTCATCGAGGCGATGAAGATGGAGCAGCCCGTCAAGGCCCATCGTCCCGGCGTGGTCCGCCGGATCGCGGTGGAGGCCGGCGCCGGCGTGACCCGCGGCGCCTCCCTGTGCGAGGTCCACGAGCCGGAGTAGGGCCGGAGCGCGCCGGCGGTGCGTCGGGCGCTCAGGTGCGCGGCGTACCGGTGTGGCCCCTCCCGCAGGGGCACCACCGGTACGGACGCTCAGTACGGCTGGACGCGGAAGACCGGGATGCCAGGCGCCGCCTTCTCGAAGCTCTCCGGCGACTTGTCGGGGACGACACCGTTCTTGACGAAGATCCCGGCCCCCATCGGGACCTGCTCGGGGAACACCCGGGCGATGGGCCCCCGCTCCTGCGGCGGCACCTCGATCAGCTTCACGCGCCGGGCGCTGCGGCCCCGCACGAGAGTGCCCTGACCGGCGGCGCGCACGTTCTTCACCCAGTCCGACTGGGGGAAGGCCTGGAGGATGTACATCACGCCGTCGACCTTCACCGGCGCGACCGGGTTGGTGTACTCCCGCCCGGACTTACGGCCCTTGACGCGCAGCAGGTGCATGGGACCGACGGGCAGACCGATGCTGTGGAACAGCTCCATCATCTTGTTGCCGAACTTCAGGAACGGGGATACCGGGGGGCGGGCGGTCGTGGACATCGTCTCGCACTTCCTTCTCTGGGGTTGTGTCAGGCCGGACTGCGCGCGAGGCGTCGCTGCCAGGTCGCCGGGACACCCGGGCGAACCAGACCCGTGGTGTAGGCGGTGGTGATGACGTCGACGCGGTTCCGGAGTTCCAGCTTGTTCATGAGGCTGTGCACATGGCTCTTGACGGTTGCCCCGCTGAGCGCCAAAGCCTCGGCGATCTCCGGGTTGCTCCAGCCACGGAGGATCAGGTGCAGTACCTCGACCTCACGCTCGGTCAGCTTCTCGAACCGCTTCCATGCCTGCGGTTGCCGCCCGGGGCCGGGCGCCCGGTCGCCGGGTCCGGGAAGGGCGGCGACCACCTGGTAACCGGAGCACAGCAGCCGGACAGCGGGCAGCAGGGTGGCCGCGTCGGCGAGGTTGACCCTGATCCCGGGAACGTACAGGCGGTGCCTCTCCTGGGCGGCGCGTTTATGGCAGGACGAGAGGACCAGCACGCGCGGCGCGGGGGTGGTGCCGGCCAGGGCCCGGATCGCCGACAGCGGATCCGCCTCGCCGTTGAGCACTACGACGTTCGGCCGACGCTCACTGACGAGCGGGGCGATGTCGGCCGAGTGGGAGGCGTGGCCCACCACCTTGAAGCCCTTCTCCTGATCGAGGAGAGAGACGATCCCGATCCGGGAGAACAGGCTGCCGCCGACGATGAGGATCGACGTTGGCTGCTCCGACTCGATGCTGATGGGTGGGTGAGTGTGTACCTGCACCACGGCCCTTTTCCCCCTTGTGGGCAGCGCTCATGGTCCCGTGGGCCCCACCTGGCGGGAGCCTCCGAACGGGAGTTTACATAGTAAGCGACCTAACAATTTTGCATGGCCCTGTCGGCGTGTCAACACAACATGAATCAACACACCATGACCTGTGCGGGGCAGCGGCGGGGGGTACGCAGGATCTCGCGGCCCGCAGGGTCAACCACAGAGCGAACCACGGCCGGCGCGGGCACGGGCATGCAGTGTCGAGATTCGGCCAGCGAATGGCTCATACCTGTTCGCTCTCCTGCTTTCTCCCGGCTTTATCGGCCGTCCGTACCGTCGATGCGTCATTGGGTGGGCGTGATGCGCGCCGTGGTGCCGCTCGGACGGATTCCAGCCGAATGGCAGGTGGATTCATGACCGTGTCTCTTGGAGTGGATCGATGACAACCGAAACGGACCAGGTCAGGCCCGCCGATGTGTGGCGCGAGGCTGACGACGCAAAGAAGTTCCTGGACCAGGCGGCGAGTGAACTGGCCGCCGTCAAGAAGGAGCTCGACGACCTGCTGCGGGTGGGAAAGGGCAGCCATGTACTCGATGTCGGCTGTGGCACCGGGGCCGACGTCCGGGCACTGGCCCACCGGGTCGGGCCCGGCGGCAGGGTCGTCGGACTCGACTCCAGCGAGCAGCTGATCGCGCGGGCGCAGCCGGCCCCTCCCGGTGCCGCCCCGGTGGAGTTCCTGCACGGGCAGGCCGGCGAACTGCCCTTCGCGGACGCCACGTTCGACGCCGCACGGGCGGAGCGGGTCATCGAACACGTTCCGGACCCGGCAGCCGCCATCGCGGAGATGCTGCGGGTGGTCAAGCCGGGTGGACAGGTGCTCGTCACCGACCCCGACCACGGCCTGTGGGCCCCCGACCTCGACGACCGCCGGCTGACCCGCACGATCATGAACTGGTGGAGCGACCACGTGCCGAACCCCTGGGTGGCACGTCGGCTCCGCGACCTGTTCGTGAGGGCCGGCGCGGCGGACGTCCGCGTGCGGCTGCAGCCGGTCGTGCTCACCAGTCTCGCCGCCGCGGACGCCCTGACCTGGATCGGCAAGGCCGCCCAGGCGGCCGGCGCGAAGGGCGTCGTCGACGCCGGTGAGGCCAGGGCGTGGGGTGAGGAGATCCTCCGCCGGGACGCCGAGGGGCGCTTCCTGATGTTCGGCACCTTCGTCGTGGTCACCGGGACCAAGCAGTGAGCGCGGCGGCGGACCACAGGAAGCTCGCCGAGTACTGGTTCAGCCGGGGCTGGGCGGGTGGGGACGCGAGCATCGCCGAGGAGGTGTTCTCCGAGGACTTCGTGCTCAACGGCAGGAAGGTCGGCCCGGCCGGACCGCGGCGCAGCGTCGCCGCCGTGCACGGGGCGTTCTCCGACATCGGGGTGGAACTGGACCTGGTGCTCACCGACGGTCCGTACGTGGTGACCCGCTACACCACCACGGCGCGGCACACGGGGACCTACCGCGGTGTGCCCGCGTCCGGACGGTCCATCCGGGTCTCCGGGATCGTCATCTGGAAGATCGCCGACGGCAAAGTCGTCCAGGACTGGAATTCCTTCGACACGGCCGAGGTCGTTGCGCAGATAACCGTTCCACAGGACGCCGACGAGTAGGGAGAGGCCGAACATGACGGAAAAAGCTGTGGGCAAGCCGGACTTCGACGTCATCATCCTGGGCGCGGGTATGGCAGGCACGGTGCTCGGCGCCATTCTGGCGCGCCACGACGTGCGTGTGCTGATCATCGATGCCGGGGTCCACCCCAGGTTCGCGGTCGGGGAATCGACGACCCTGTACACCCTCAAGGGCTTCCGCCAGCTCGCGGAGCGCTACGGGCTGCCCGAACTCGAGTACCTCACCTCGTACGAGGCGGGCCTGGAGAACATCGGCCCGACCTCCGGCGTCAAGAAGCACTTCGGGTTCATGATCCACCATGACGGCGAGGAGCCGGACCCGCGCGAGGTCAACCAGTTCAGCCCGCCGTCGAAGGCGCTGCAGACCGGCCACCTGTTCCGGCAGGACACCGATGCGTTCCTCTTCCACACCGCGATCAGGTACGGCTGCCACGTCCGGCAGGGCTTCCGGGTCTCGCAGCTGGAACTCGGCGAGGACCAGGTATCCGTCGCCGATCCCTCGGGTGAACGGTTCACCGCCCGCTATCTGGTGGACGGCAGCGGGTTCCGCTCCCCGGTCGCCGACAAGCTTGACCTGAGGGAACCGCCGGAAGCGCTCAAGCACCACTCCCGCTCCCTGTTCACCCACATGATCGGGGTGAAGCCCACCGACGAGGTCCTCCACATGTCGGCCGAGGACCTGCCACCGCTGCCCTGGGTCGAGGGGACCATGCACCACATGTTCGAGCGGGGCTGGATCTGGTCCATCCCGTTCAACAACGAACCGCGATCGAAGAACCCGCTGGTGAGCGTGGGACTGACCTTCGACGAACGGCTCTACCCCAAGCAGGAGGGCATGAGCCCGGAGCAGGAGTTCCGCCATCACATCGCGCGCTTCCCCGCCGTCGAGCGGATGTTCGCAGACGCGGTGACGGTCCGGCCCTGGGTGTCCACCGGGCGGCTGCAGTACGCGTCGAAGGAGACCGTCGGGCACCGCTGGTGCCTGATGTCGCACGCGGCCGGCTTCCTCGACCCGCTCTACTCGCGCGGTCTGACCAACACGACCGAGCTCATCAACGCCTTCGCCTGGCGGCTGATGGACGCGCTGCGCGAGGACGACTTCGCGGTGGAGCGGTTCAGGTACGTCGACACCCTCCAGAAGGGGCTCATCCGCTACAACGACGAACTCGTCAACGCCTCGTTCATCGCGTTCTCCGACTACGAGCTGTGGAACGCGGTCTACCGCGTGTGGGCGGCCGCCGAGGTGCCGATCAACCTGCGCTTCGACCGGTACATCGAGCGGTTCCGTGAGACGGGTGACGACCGGGTCTTCAGGGAGATGGAGGACGTCGAGTTCCCCGGGCTGCTGCTGCCCGACCAGCCCGCGTACAAGGCGGTCTTCGACGACATGGTCGCTCTCTGCGACGCCGTCGAGAGGGGCGAGATCACCGCGCGGGAGGGCGGCCGCCGGCTGATGGCGAGCATCGAGGCCTCACCCGGCATCCTGCACGGCATCGGTCTGCAGGACAGGGACCGCCGCTTCATGTTCCCCGGAATCCCGGAGCTCAAGGCCATGACGGCCTGGCTCTCCGAGGACGCCCCGGCGGAGATGCGCTACCTCGCACCGCCGGCCCCCGCGCCCACCAGCGGCGGCGCTCCGGTCGTACGCGAGGTCGTCATCCCGGAATAGCGAATCAGAGGCCACGCCATGCCGAACGGATCCACCGGGACGGGCGGGGGAGCGGGCGGGGAACCCCTCGCCCGCCTGTTCCGAGGGGGCGTCGTCTTCGGGACCTGGTTCCTCTCGCTTCTCTCCTACGGGCTGCAGGCCCTGGGGGCGCAGTGGGTGTCCCTGCCCGATCCCCGTTGTGACGCGCCCCCCGACGAACTCCTCGAAGCTCTTCCGGAGGGTCACCCGGAACGGCTCTGCCCCCATCTGCCCATGTCCGACGCCGAGGCCGGCCTCCGGGCGTGCCTCGACGCAGACCCCTGATCGGAGAACATGATGGCGAGACGGCTGTTCACCTCGGAGTCCGTGACCGAGGGCCACCCGGACAAGATCGCTGATCAGATCAGCGACACCATCCTCGACGCTCTGCTCAAGGAGGACCCCACCTCGCGGGTCGCCGTCGAGACGCTGATCACCACCGGCCTGGTACAGGTGGCCGGCGAGGTCGGCACCACGGCCTACGCGCCGATCGCACAGCTGGTCCGCGAGAAGATCCTGGAGATCGGCTACGACTCCTCCAAGAAGGGCTTCGACGGGGCCTCCTGCGGTGTGTCGGTGTCGATCGGTGCGCAGTCGCCGGACATCGCGCAGGGCGTCGACGCGGCCTACGAGCGCCGGGTGGAGGGTGACGAGGACGAGCTGGACCGGCAGGGCGCGGGCGACCAG
>JBEHXI010000219.1:0-12555 GCA_048498775.1 Actinomycetota bacterium
GAACTCCTCGAACTCCTCGAACTCCTCGAATTCCGGTTTTCCTCATCTTCTCATTTCCTCATTTCCTCGCCGGTCGTTTCGCGCGTAGCGCGGTACGGCAGCGGGGGGAGTACGCCATGCAATTCCCCCATGCCGCGGAAGGAGCACGAGGTGGCGGCCTTATGGCGTTATCTCGACGATATCGAAGCACTTCACCTCGGGTCCGCCCCGACCCATGTCGCGCAGTACCACGGGTACTTCGACCAGGAGGCGTTCTCCAGAGCCTCCGAACTCCTCCACGCCCGCCACCCGGTGCTCACCGGCCGGGTGCGGAGCGATGCGCGGGGCAGGCACCTGCTGTACGTCCCCGACCGTCACCGTCCCGGTGTGGTGTTCCGCGGCGGCGACGGCACGGCGCTGCGGCGCGAACTCGCCACCGCCTGGGATCCGAGGCGGGAACTGGCCCGGATCATCCATGTGCGGGGACGCGGCACGGGGTATGTGGCGTTCCGGGCGGATCACGCGATCGCCGACGGCCACAGTCTCAGGGCCATGTTCGACGAACTCTGGCTCCTCTACGACCAGGTGATGAGGGGAGTGGACCCGGCGGACGCGGTGGATGCCGCCCTTCCGCTGCCGCCGTCGGCCGTGCTCGCGGCCCGCGGGGAGCACCGGTACGGCGCGCGCCGGCCTGACGGGAGCGGGGCGGCCCGAACCGGGGGAGTCCCCCACCGGGTTCCGCCCGTCCAGGAGTACATCCGGTTGACGGAGTACGACACCCGCACGGTGCTGGAGTTTTCCCGGCGGCACGGGATGTCGGTGCACGCGCTGCTGTGCGGCGCCGTCCTGATGGCGCACGGCCGCTCCACCGTCGGGCCGCTGGAGCCGGCCGCCATGGTGTGCGTCTCGCCGGTCAACCTGCGCACCCGCCTCAGCCCACCGGTGGGGGCCACCGAGACGACGAACCTGGTCCGCGTCCACCGGGCGGAGGTGGTCGTGTCCGAGGACGCCGACGCAGTCGCGCTCGGCCGGTGCGTGAAACACCAGTTGGACGCCGCGATCGCCCACCGGGAGCTCTGCTCCCCGCTGGACCTGGAGGACATCGCCGCGATACCGGTGCGCACCGCGGTCGAGCGGCGTCTCGCCACACTCCAGGTCAGCAACAACGGGATCGCCCACCGGACCCTGGAGAACCTGGCCGGACTGACGGTGACCGACCTGTTCACCCCGGTCGACGTGGTGCCGGGCTGGTTCCCGATGTACAGCCTGCTCACCTTCCGCGGGCGGCTGACGGTGCGCTGCGTGTATCCGTCGAACCTCTTCGGCCCGGAGGAGACCGCCCGGCTCCGCGACCGCATCGCCACGGAACTGGGCGCTGTCATCGGGCGGCCCCTGGCCGGGGTGCGGCGGGAGGGAGAGGCCGCGCGTGGCTGAGCCGGGAACCACCGCCACGGCTGCCCGGCGGACCGGGGCGCCCGGCGAGCGCCTCGACCGGACGGTCATGGTGCTGGCGGCCGTGCTGGTGCTGGGAACGTTCATGACACTGCTGGACGCGACGGCGGTGAACGTCGCACTCGCCGCGATCCGCGGTGACTTCGGTTCGCCGCTCACCATGGCGCAGTGGGTGATCACCGGCTATCTGCTGGCCACGGCCGCGGTGGTGCCGGTCACCGGATGGGCCGTCGGCAGGTTCGGGACGAAGACGGTGTGGCTGGCCTCCCTCGGAGTGTTCACGCTCGGGTCGCTGCTGTGCGGGACGTCCTGGTCCCTCGGCAGCCTCATCGGCTTCCGGGTTCTCCAGGGGCTCGGAGGAGGGATGATCGTGCCCGTCGCCCACACCGTCCTGGCCCGCGCGGCGGGCCCGCGCAGGCTGGGCCGCGCCATGAGCGTGCTGAGCATGACGACGACGCTCGGCCCGATCGCCGGGCCGGTCCTGGGCGGAGGAGTGGTGCAGTGGGCCGGCTGGCACTGGATCTTCTACGCCAACGTCCCGGTGGGATGCGCGGCCATGGCGGCCGCCGTGCGCTTCCTGCCGGACACGCCGGGCGGCACCTCACCGCACCGGCTCGACGCGTGCGGCCTCCTGCTCTGCTCGGGAGGTGTGAGCCTGCTGGTGTGGGGGCTGTCCGCCGCCGGCGGCCAGGGAGGTTCCGCAGACCCCGGTGCCTGGGGCGCGGCGCTCGGCGGCGCCGTCCTGCTCGTGCTCTTCGCGGTGCGCGGCGTCCGCGGGAAGCGGGAGCCCGTGATCAGCCTGCGCCTGTTCCGCAACCGCGATTTCCTGGCCGCCTCCGCGTTCCTGTTCCTGGTGACCACCGCACTGTTCGGCGCCGTTCTGCTGATCCCGCTGTTCTGCCAGATGATTCGGGGAGGGACGTCCCTGTCGGCGGGCCTTCTGGTCGTTCCCCAGGGGCTGGGAGTCGCTTTTGCGATTCCGCTCGCCGGCAACCTGACGGACCGGTACGGGCCGCGGACCGTCGTCCTGCCGGGTCTGCTGCTTACCGTCCTCGGAACACTGGTTTTCACCCGGGCGACACCGAATACACCGCTGGCCGTGCTGGATTCGTCGCTCGTCATCCGGGGAGTGGGCATTGGCTGCATGATGATGCCGGCGTCGGCTGCGGCGTACGTCTCGCTCCCGGCGCGTGATCTGGCCCAGGCGGCCGGCACCACCACCCTCCTGCGCTGTATCGGCAGTTCCTTCGGGACGGCTTTGCCGGCGGTGATTCTGGCAGGCGGTCTGCGTCACCGGGAACCAACCGACGCATTCCATCTGGCGTTCTGGGCCGTGCTGGCGCTCTCGGTTCTCTGCGCGCTGCCCGCTGCCCTGCTCGCCTCGGGGATGACCAGGGGTGACGGCGGACCCCCACGCGCCATGGATATGTGAACGATCAACCGCCGGATGTTAGCCATTGCGGGCCGGCAATTGACCGGCAACGCGGGCCGGATCCGGCCGCCGTGATTGTCGCGGATCGGTATGACGGACCGGTGCCCGGAAGGACGGGGCACCGGTCCATCGCCGTGCCGGCGGTCCGGAGGGGGAGCTGTCCATGCGTCCTCCACCATTGTTTTCCGACGGGCCTGTATCGGACCGCCCGAGGGAACACCGCAGCCCCGGACGGCCGGAACCCGACGCTGCGCCGGATTCTTCCCCCCATGTCTTGGCCAGGGCGCAACACGCTGATTACGCGCCCCTCACCATCGCGTCAGGCACTCACCCGCCAGTCCGTGGCCGGAACAGCGCCCCACACGACCTCCGGAGTGGAACCTGGGGAAAACTTGTGAACATATGGGTGAGGGATGCTCAGGAAACGCGGAGTTCGTCGAAGCGAAAGCGGGATGAGGAGTTGGCATTTCACCGGGATCGAGCGCCGCGCGGAACTCGGATGGTGACAACGTGAGGACGGTGCTCGCGTGCACGACGGCGAGGGTCCTCCTGGTCGGGATGCCGTCGTTCGTCCGAGACGGCCTACGCGCGGTGCTGACTCGCGACGAGGGGCTGCGCATCGTCGGCGAGGTGGACGAGTTGTCCAAGGCCACCGAGGCGCTGCGGCACCACGAGGGGGTCGACGTCGTGGTGGTCGACACCGAGTCGGTGGAGCCCGACTGGACGGACCGCGTCCGCGAACTGTGCGCTCCGACCACCGGGCCGGCGCCGCGCGTTCTGCTGCTGAGCGTCTCCCTGCAGGACGGCGACCTGGCCCGCTCCGCGGCCGCCGGCGTGTCGGGATGGATCCTCAAGAACGAGGGCGCCACCCACCTCATCGCGGCCGTGCGGGCCGTGGCGCAAGGGCAGGCGTGGCTCTCGCCGCCCATCGCCCGCCAGTTCCTCGACCACGTCCGGGCGACGGGACTCCGGCACGGCGGCACACCCGCCCCGGACGACGCGGCCCGCCTGAGCCGGCGCGAGCAGAGCGTGCTGCGGCTCCTCGCACAGGGACGGTCGAACGCGGAGATCGCCCAGGCGCTGGTCCTCAGTGAGGCGACGATCAAGACACATGTGTCGCGCCTGCTCACCAAACTCGCGGTCAGCAACCGGGTGAAGCTCGCCGCCTACGCCTTCCGCCACGGACTGGCCGAGTAACCCGGCGGCCCTCCGGCGGAGTTCGGCGGAGCCGGACCGCGGGCCGTCACGGTGCCGCCACCGCCTCCGGGCCGCCACCGCTTCCCGGCCGCCACCGCAAGAACCGGCGGCCCAGAGGCCGGACGTACCGCGAGCATGCCACTGTCATGTGCCGATTCTGGCCACGGCGATCGCGGAGCGTGCCGTTCCGAATCCCTCCCCGGGGCACCGTCGCAGCCTCAACTACCCAGGTCACCACGGCCGTCCGATCCGCAACCACCTCCCGCCGACGCATGAGCGCAGGTGGGAGGCTATAAAAGTGCTTTAACTAAAACTCTTGACACACGTCTGAAACCGACGGTTCACTCTCGCCACTCGGCGGTGGTTTCAAGCCGCCCGCCAGACGGCGCCCACCCGGACGACGGGCGCCACCCCTGGCGGAAAGCCCCCCGAGACAGGGGGCTTCGGCAGCCGAGAGCCGAAGACCGGAGGCGGGAGACGTGGTGGACATGGACGGGATACGGCACACAGGACGCACAACACCGCGGCACGGAACGGCATGGCGGGCCGCGGGAGCCGCGGCGCTGGCGGTCGCCCTGGCGGCGTGCGGCGCCCGGACCGGCGCGGGGGCGGGCGGACCGCACACCACCGGAGCCACCGGCACGCCGGTGCCCGGTGACACCCTCACGGTGGCCGAACAGGCACCGGCCAACAGCCTGGACCCGGCGAAGGTCGACACCGCCTTCGTCAACTACACGGTGCTCGCCTACGCCCCGCTGATCTACCGCGCCCCCGACGGGGCACTGCGGCCCGGACTCGCCCGCTCCTGGAACTACGTCGGCACCGGAAACCGGCGGCTGGACCTCGCCCTGCGGCCGGGGGCGCGGTTCTCCGACGGCAGCCCGGTGACGGCCGCCGCGGTCAAGGCGTCCCTGGACTACGCCAAGGCCGCCCAGGGCAACCAGGCGCACTACCTGGCCGGTGCGTCGATCGACGCCACCGGCCCGCTCACCCTCTCCATCACCCTGGCGGCGCCGAACCCGATGCTGCCGACCCTGCTGACCCAGGCGTACGGCATCGGCCAGATCATCGGCCCCAAGGGCCTGGCCGATCCGTCCGCGCTCAACCCCGGCCACCCCAGCGACGGCGCCGGCGCCTACGTGCTCGACCCCACCCAGACCATCGCCGGCGACCACTACACCTACCGCGCCAACCCCGGCTACTACGACGTGCCGAACCGGCACTTCAAGAAGATCGTCATCCGGGTCTTCGCCAACCAGGAGGCCGCCCTCAACGCCCTGCGCACCAAACAGGTCGACGTCGCCAAGGGCGACTTCACCACCGCGTCCGAGGCCAAGAGCGCCGGCCTGCAGATCGTCAGCATGCCGACCGTGTGGAACGGACTGAACCTCATCGACCGCGACGGAACGGTGTCCAAGCCGCTCGGGGACCTACGGGTCCGGCAGGCCGTCAACTACGCCATCGACCGCGCGGCGGTGACCCGCGCACTGGTCGGCTCCTACGGCATCCCCACCGACGAGACCGTCATCCCGGGCGGCGACGGCTACTCCGCCAAGGACGCCGACCGCTACCCCTTCGACCAGGCCAAGGCCAGGCAACTGCTCGCCGCGGCCGGCTACCCGCACGGCTTCGACCTGCCGGTGCTCGCCGTGCGGTTCGCCGGAATCGACACGATGGCCGAGGCCATCGCCGGGCAGCTCAAAGCCGTGGGCATCCGCGTCCACCTCACCACGGCCGGCGACATCCAGACGTACGTGACCGACGAGACCAGCCGGCACTACCCCGCCGTCGCGGTCGGCTACGGCCAGCAACCCATCCACCTGGAGGGACAGGGCCTGTTCCTGCCGGCGGCCAAGGTCTTCAACGCCTTCGGCACCTCCTCCGCCGACCTGTCCGCCCGGTACGAGCAGGCCGCCGCCGCGGACCGCGCCACCCGCGCACGGCTCGACACCGGCATCGAGGAATACCTGGTGGACAACGCCTGGTTCGCACCCGTCTCGTTCTCGCCGGTCTTCTACTACGCCCAGCCCCGCATCGGCGGCCTGGCCATCAGCCCCGGCGCACCGGTGGCCACCCCCCTCGACTGGTACGCGCTCGCCTAACTCTCCGGCGCCCACCTCGGCACCAACCCAACCCCCGGTTCCCACCGCAAGGAGGTGACCCATGCTCAGGCTCTATACGCGCTGGCTGACCGGCGCCGTCCCCCTCGTCCTCGGCGTATCACTGATCACGTTCCTGCTGACCAGCCTGGTCCCCGGCGACGCGGCACGCACCATCCTCGGAGCGAACGCGAGCCCCGCACAGGTCCGCGCCCTGGACCACGCACTCGGCCTGGACCGCCCCCTGCCGGTGCGCTACTGGCAGTGGCTCACCCACGCACTCCACGGCGACCTCGGACACTCCGTCACCTCCGGAGTGCCGGTGAGCCAGGAACTGACCGCCCGCGCCGGAGTCACCCTCGCCCTGATCGCCGGCGCGGTCACCGTGGCCGCCCTCACCGGCGTCGGCCTCGGAACGCTCAGCGCACTGCGCGGCGGCCGGCTCGGGCGCGCGACGGACATCCTGGTCATGCTGGGCCTGGCCATCCCCAACTTCTGGTTCGCCCTCGTCCTCGTCACCGTCTTCGCCGTCCGGATACCGCTCTTCCCCGCCACCGGATACACCCCGTTCGCCCAGTCACCGGCGGGCTGGCTGGCCTCCCTCGTCCTGCCCGTCCTCACCCTCGGACTGACCAGCGCCGCCCCGGTGGCCAAACAGGCCAAGGACGGTGTCCTCGCGGAACTGGGGCGCGACTACGTCAGAGTGCTGCGCGCCCGAGGAGTTCCCGAGCACACCGTGATCCTGAAGCATGTGCTGCGCAACGCCGCGACGCCCGTCGTCACCGTCCTGGGGCTGGTCGTCCTCGCCCTGTTCGGGGGAGCGGCGCTCGCCGAGACCGTCTTCGTCCTCCCCGGCCTGGGAGGGCTGGCCGTCACCGCCACGACGGCGCACGACATCCCCACGGTGCAGGGCATCGTCCTGGTCCTCACCGTCATCGTCCTGCTCGTCAACCTCCTCATCGAAACGGTGTACGCGATGCTGAACCCGAGGATCCGGACATGAGCGCCGCACCGGCCGCACCAGCGGCACCGATGTCCCGCCCCGCTCCCGTGCGGCGCGGCCGGGGAGCCCTCGCCCGGCTGGTCCGCAAACCGCCCGCCGCCCTCTGCCTGGGCTACCTGCTGGCCGTCTGCGCCGCCAGCGGACTCGCGGGCGCCATCGCCCCCTACGGGCCCGACGACCAGGACCTCACCCACGCCCTGACCGGGCCGAGCGCCTCCCATCTCCTCGGCGCCGGAGTCCTCGGCAAGGACGTGCTCAGCCGGCTGCTCTACGGCGGACAGGCCACCCTGACGGCCGTGGTGGTGGCGCTGGCGGTGTACGCGGCGATCGGAGTCCCCGCCGGGATCCTCGCCGGATACCGCGGCGGCCGGCTCGACCGCCTCACCCTGCGCATCGCCGACCTGGTCTTCGCCGTTCCCGCCGTCATCATCCTGTTCGTGGTGCTCGCCATCTTCCCGAACGACGAGACGGCCGCCATGGTCGCGCTCGGTCTGCTCGGCGCGCCCGGCCTGGCCAGAGTGGTCCGCTCGGCCACGCTCGGAGTGCGCGAGGAACTCTACGTGCGGGCCGCGGTGGCCTCCGGCATCCCCGACCGCACCATCCTGCGCCGGCACGTCCTGCCGCGTGTGACCGGCCCGATCATCGTCCAACTGTCCGTCTACGGCGCCGGGGCGGTGCTCCTGGAGACCGGCCTGGGGTTCCTCGGCCTGGGCACCACACAGGCCAGTTGGGGCAACCTGGTGGCCGAGGCATCCCAGAACCTCGGAACCCAGCCCTGGCTGCTGGTGCCCTCGGGCACCGTCATCATCACCTTCGTCCTCGCGCTCGGCCTCCTCGGAGACCAGGTCCGCGAGACCCTGAGCGAACGGCACACCCCCGCGGCCCCGGCACTCCACCGGCGTGCCGCGGCCATCCCGCACCGGCCGCCCACAGCCGGAACGGACGCGGAACCACCGCAGGAGGAGGACGCACTCCTCAGCGTCCGCGGACTCACGGTCACCTTCCCGGTGGACGGGCAGCGCACCGACGTCGTCCGCGATGTGTCGTTCACCGTGCGCGCCGGTGAGGCGCTCGGAGTGCTCGGCGAATCCGGCTGCGGCAAGACCGCCACGGCCACCTCGCTGATCGGGCTGCTCCCCGCGGGCGGCCGCGTCACGGCCGGATCCGTCTGGTTCGACGGAATCGACCTGCTCAGCGCACCCCCCGCACAGCTGCGACGCATCCGGGGCGGCCGCATCGGATGGATCTCCCAGGACCCGGTCTCCAGCCTGGACCCGTCCTTCACGGCGGGTGCGCAGATCGCCGAGGCGGTACGCGCGCACACCACCTGCTCCCGCCCACAGGCCCGCCGGCGCGCCCTGGAGCTCCTGGAGCTGGTGGGCGTCGCCGACCCGCAGCGGGTGGCCCGGAGCCATCCGCACCAGATGTCGGGAGGCATCGCCCAACGCGTCGGCATCGCGGCCGCACTCGCCTGCGACCCCGCACTCGTCATCGCCGACGAACCCACCACGGCACTCGACGTCACCGTCCAGGCCGACATCCTCGACGTGCTGCGCACCCTGCGCGGTTCGGGCACCGCCATCATCCTCATCACCCACGACTGGGGGGTCCTCGCCGACCTGTGCGAGCGCGCCGTGGTGATGTACGCCGGCCAGTGCGTCGAACAGGCCGACGTCACCACGCTGGTCACCGCCCCCGCCCATCCCTACACCGCCGGGCTGCTCGCCTCCGACCCCCACCGCGCGCAGCCGGGACAACCGCTGCCCGCGCTGCGCGGCACCGTCCCCGCACCGCGCGAGTGGCCCACCGGCTGCCGCTTCGCCGACCGCTGCTCCCTGGTGACCGACGCCTGCCGCACCGCGCCGATCACCATGACCGCCGTGGCCCCCGGCACCCATCTCAGCCGCTGCATCCGCACCCACGACCTGGTCACCGGAGGCCCCCAATGACCCGGACGGACCTCACGGCCCCCACCGCCACCCGGGACGACGCACTGCTGACGGCACGCGGACTCGTCGTCCGCTACCGGATGCCCGGCCACCGCGGCCGGCACCTGACAGCCGTCGACGGCGTCGACCTGACCGTACGACGCGGCCGCACCGTCGGCCTGGTGGGGGAGTCGGGATCGGGGAAGTCCAGCATCGGCGCCGCCCTGCTCGGCCTGACCTCACCGGCAGCCGGCACCGTCGAGTTCGGCGGTGCCGACATCACCCACGCCACCCGCAGTGACCGCCGACTCCTCGCCCGCCGCATGCAGGTCGTCTTCCAGGACCCGTACGGCTCGATGAACCCCGCCCGCACCGTCGGCGACACCCTCTCCGAGGCACTGCGTCACAACCTCGGCCTGGGCACCGACGAGACCCGCGCCCGCCTGGAGCACGCGCTGGACGACGTAGGCCTGCCCCACGGCACCGCCGACCGCTACCCCGCCGAGTTCTCCGGCGGCCAACGCCAGCGCATCGCCATCGCACGCGCCCTGGTGATGGACCCCGACTTCGTCGTCTGCGACGAGGCCGTCAGCGCGCTCGACCTGTCCGTACAGGCCCAAGTCCTCAATCTGCTGGCCGAGTTGCAAAGGCGCCGCGGGCTGAGCTACCTGTTCATCTCCCACGACCTCGCCGTGGTGCGGCACGTCAGCGACGAGATCGTCGTGCTCCACCGCGGCCGCGTCGTCGAGGAAGGCCCGGCCGGGCGGATCACCACCGCCCCCGCCCACCCCTACACCCGGGCACTCCTCGCGGCGGCGCCCGTACCCGACCCGGTCGCGCAGGCGCGCCGCCGCCGGCAACGGCACCTCGCCATCGGGGCGCCCTCGACCCGGGTCACGCACGGCTGCGACTTCGCGCCCCGCTGCCCCCACGCGGCACCGGTCTGCTGGACCGAGCGGCCGGAACTCACCGGACACGGCTCGATCCGCGTCGCCTGCCACCGCCGCGACGAGATCGCCGCACCGGAGGCCCTGGGGGAACCGCTGCCCGGCGGCCAACGGGACACCGCCGCCGGACACGGCGCACCGCCCGGCGGCACCGCGACCGGATCCCTATGATCGCCGTCGCCAGGACGGTACCGACCGGGGAGGTCTCCCAGTGCCCCTCCCCGACCACCCAGCGACGAAGGTGACAGCAGACACCATGCCTACCCAGCGCGGCCGCTCGAAGGACGCCGCACCCGACAAGATCACCATCTACGACGTCGCCCAGCAGGCCGGGGTGTCGATCGCGACCGTCTCGCACGTCCTGAACAAGCCGGAGAAGGTCGCCACCGCAACCCTGGAACGCGTGCTGCGGGTGATGGACGAGCTGAACTTCACCCCCAAGCAGACCGCCGTCTCCCTGGCGCGCAGGGGCGTCGGACGGATCGGCGTACTGGCACCGTTCACCTCCTACGGCTCCTACAGCCTCCGCCTCAACGGAGTGCTCGAAGCCTGCGCCGACCGCAACATCGACGTCCTCGTCTTCGACGTCCCGTCCGTCGCCTCGGCCGACACCCCGCTCATGCGCTCCCTGCCGGTGACCGGCCGGCTCGACGGACTGCTCATCATGGGGGTCCCGCTGGAGGACGCCCTGGCGCGGCGGCTCGCCCACCGCAAACTCGCCACCGTCCTGGTCGACAGCCGGCATGAGAAGTTCAACTGGGTCAACATCGACGACGAGGCCGGCGGCCACCAGGTCGCCACCCACCTGATCGAACGCGGGCACCGCAGCTTCGCCTACGTCAGCGAGGGGCAGCGCTCCACCGAGTACGTCTCACCCGGGCAGCTGCGGCGGCGCGGCATCGCCCGCGCCCTACAGGCGGCGGGCTTCGGCGAGGACGCCCTGCGGCAGGTCACGGCACCCAACACCGTGCGCGGCGGCCGGGAGGCAGCCCAGGCCATCGCGGCCGGCGACGCACCGCCCACCGCCGTCATCGCCCACAGCGACGAACTCGCCGCGGGCCTGGTCGCCGGATTCCGGGCCGCGGACGTCCGCGTCCCCCAGGACATCGCGGTCGCCGGATACGACGACACCGCTCTGGCCGAGGCGATGGAGCTGACCAGCGTGCACCAGGCACTGGACGAGACCGGCCGCCTGGCGGCACAACTCCTGCTCGACATGCTCCAGAGCCCCGCCCGGCACATCCAGCACCTCACCCTCGCCCCGTCCATCGTCGTACGCGCCACCACCTGACATCGCCGAGGAGGAGATCCGTATGGACAGCGCGCTCGCAGGGCTGGTCGACAACTGCACCCGCACGGTGGTGTCGGCGCGGTGCTGGCCGACACCGGCGCCGTACGACGGGCAGAGCCGCGGGCAGTGGGCCGCACACGTCGCGCGCCTGCGCGAACAGCAGAACGCCGCGGCGCTGGAGGCCGTGCGCCTGCTCGACAACGGCGAACCCCGCGCCGAGGTCGGCACGGTGCGCTACCAGGACATCCCCGTCGGCGACGCGGTCATCACCGCCCGCGTCTACACGCCCTTCGGCCACCGGACGTGCCCGGCGATCGCGGTCCTGCACGGCGGCGGATGGTGGATGGGCGGCGGCGCCACCGGATTCCACATCAACGACGGACTCTGCCGCGCCCTGTGCGCGCACCTGGGCGCCGTCGTCCTCAACGTCGACTACCGCCTCGCCCCGGAACACCCCTACCCGGCACCGCTCAACGACGTCTACCAGACGCTGAACTGGATCGCCGGGAACGCCGACGCCCTGCGCGTGGACGCCGGACGGCTGGCAGTCCTCGGCATCAGCTCCGGCGGCAACCTCGCCGCGGCCGCCGCCCTGATGGCCAGGGACCGCGGCGGACCGCCCCTGCGGGCCCAGTTACTCATCACCCCGGCCCTCGACGCCACCGCGTCATCGCCCTCGATACGGCAGGAGCCGGCCACGCTCGCCGAGAAGCAGATGGTCCGTCAGCTCTACACCTACGGACAGTCCGACCTGAGACACCCCTACCTCTCGCCGCTGCACGCCCCCAACCTCGAGGGCCTGCCGCCCGCCGCCGTCATCGTCGGCACCTTCGACCCGCTGCGCGACGACGGACGCAGCTACGCGGTCCGGCTCCGTGCGGCCGGAGTGGCGGCCACCCTGCGCGAGTACCCCATGACGCACACCATCGCGCTGCCCGAGGTCCGGGCACGCTGGCGGCAGGAACTGATCGACACCGCGGCAGGACTGCTGTAGCGCACCGCCGTGGCCGTCCGGAACCGTCCCGAAACACCCGCGCCCGCGCCGCCGGGCGAGGCGAACCACCCCCTCGATGGAGGAGCACGTGAACGACCCCGAGGTGGCCCCACCCGGACTCCACCCCCACCTGTCCTCCGCCGGGCATCTGCCGCCCGCGCCTGTGATACCGGCCCAGCGTGCCGCCGCGGCGCCTGTTCCGCCTGCCGACCGGCGTCGCTGGTGGCGGGATG
>JBEHXI010000220.1:0-12490 GCA_048498775.1 Actinomycetota bacterium
TGTACCCATAAAAAGGTAAAGCTTTGTGATCTGTGGGGCGCGGCTGAACGGCTCCCACACCACCGGAACGGCGGCCTGACCGGCGGACCGGGCAACGGCTCACGCCAGGACGGCCGAAGGCGCCGCCCGCCGGTTCCTCCCCGGTGCGGGAGGAACCGGCGGGCCGCCACGCCACCCCTCCAACGAAGCATGTCCACCCGGCAGGTGACGCCCCGTCCGCCTGCCATGCCCGCACGGCAGCCCCGCCCCACAGATCACAAAGCTTTACCTTTTTATGGGTACATGTCATGCCATGGGGTGGTCCACCCTGGCGGGCACTGTCGGTCTCCCAGCCCGAGGAGCATCACATGCGTCTACGCGCAAGACTGACCGGCGTCGGCACCGCGGCCGTGGCGGCGATCCCGTTCGCGCTGTTCGGTACGACGGCCCAGGCGGCTTCCGCGCCCGCCCTGCCCGCCGCGGCGACAGCCCACGCGTGCCCCGCCCCGACCGCCGGATCGGCCGCCTGCATGGCGATCGTCCGCACCGACATCGCCTCGCCCCACACGATCAGCCCCGCCGCCACGCCGGCCGGATACGGCCCCGCCGACCTGCAGTCGGCCTACAACCTGCCGTCCGGCACGGCCGGTTCGGGGCAGACCATCGCCATCGTCGACGCCTACGACGACCCGACCGCGGAGTCCGATCTCGGCGTCTACCGCAGCCAGTACGGCCTGCCGCCGTGCACCACCGCCAACGGCTGCTTCAAGAAGATCGACCAGAACGGCGGCAGTTCCTACCCGCGGACCAACGGCGGCTGGGCCCAGGAGATCTCCCTGGACGTCGACATGGTGTCGGCGATCTGCCCCAACTGCCACATCCTGCTGGTCGAGGCGAAGTCCAGTTCCTTCGCCAATTTGGGCGCCGCCGTGAACCGGGCGGCCGCCACCCCCGGCGTCTCCGCGATCAGCAACAGCTACGGCGGCTCGGACACCTCCGACAGCACCTACGGCTCCTACTACAACCACCCGGGCATCGCCGTCACGGCCAGCTCCGGCGACAGCGGGTACGGCGTGGAGTACCCGGCGTCCTCGCACTACGTCACCGCGGTCGGCGGGACGAGCCTGAACAGGTCGTCGACCAGCCGGGGCTGGACGGAGAGCGCCTGGAGCGGCGCCGGCAGCGGCTGCTCGCAGTACAACACCGCGCTGAGCGGGCAGGCGACCGCGGGCACCGGCTGCGGCATGCGGGCCGTGGCCGACGTCTCCGCCGTGGCCGACCCGAACACCGGCGTCGCCGTCTACGACAGCACCGCCTACCAGGGACGCTCCGGCTGGCTGGTCTTCGGCGGCACCAGTGTCGCCTCGCCGGTCATCGCCTCCGTCTACGGCCTCGCCGGCAACACCGCCTCGATCGACAACAACTACCCCTACGGCCACACCGCCTCGCTGTACGACGTCACCTCCGGAAGCAACGGCACCTGCTCCACCTCCCAGTGGTGCACCGCCGGGTCCGGCTGGGACGGCCCGACCGGCCTGGGCACGCCGGACGGAACGGGCGCCTTCTGACCCGCTGAGCAGGGCACCACGTCCGCCACGGAACCCTGGGACGACACCGCGAGCCACCGGTCCTGACGCCGGTGGCTCGCGGCGCGCCCGGTGGGGCCCCTCGGTGCCCACCCAGCCGGGGCCCAACTGAGCTTCTACAGGCCGTAGTAGGTTGGTGCGGTCACCGCCAGTCCCCGGAAGACCAGGACGGACATGCCCTCGCAGCACCCCGACAGCTCTGCCGACCTGCACGCCGACGGCCGAGGAGGCACCATCCCGGCATCCGCCGGGCGCCTGATGAGCAAGGTCCCGGAAGTGACCGTCTACTTCTGGATCATCAAGGTGCTGACCACCGGAATGGGCGAGACCACCTCGGACTTCCTGGCCGGCCTCAACCCCGTGGCGGCCGTCGGCGCGGGTTTCGCCGCCTTCGCCGTCTCGCTGGTCGTGCAGGTGCGGGCCCGCCGCTACATCGCCTGGGTCTACTGGACCGCCATCGTGATGGTCAGCGTCTTCGGCACGATGGCCGCCGACGTCCTGCACGTCGGCCTGGGCGTGCCCTACGCGATATCGGCCCCGTTCTTCCTGGTCGTCCTGGCCGTCGTCCTGGCCGCCTGGTACGCCTGCGAGAAGACGCTGTCGATCCACAGCATCCACACCCGGCGCCGGGAGATGTTCTACTGGGCGACGGTGCTGACCACCTTCGCGCTCGGCACCGCGGCCGGCGATCTGACCGCCTCCACCCTCGGCATGGGCTACCTCGGGTCCGGGGTGCTGTTCGCCGTGGTCATCGCCGTCCCCGCCATCGCCCACCGCGCCTTCGGCCTGAACGCCGTCGTCGCGTTCTGGTTCGCCTACGTCATCACCCGGCCGCTGGGCGCCTCCCTCGCGGACTGGATGGGCCAGCCCACCGGCCACGGCGGACTGGGCCTGGGCCTCGGCCCGGTGAGCCTGTACTGGGCGATCGCGATCCTCGGCTTCGTCGGCTACCTGGCCGTCACCCGCAAGGACGTCGAGGCCCCGGACGGTGCCGCGACCGCGGCGGCCGAGCCGACGCGCCGCGCGCGGGCCGCCGAGCGCGTCTGAGGTCCCGGCCGCCCGCGCTCCCGGCCCGCGGCGGAAGCCGCCCGTACGGGGTCAGGAGCGGGGTGCGCCGGCGGGGCCGAGCCTGGAGTCCCAGGTCCACAGGTGCCCGCAGCCCGGGCACTGCAGATGCACCAGGTGCCCCGCGCTCGCCAGCAGGTAGCGCCAGTGATCGGGGCAGGCCCGTCCGTCGCGGCAGGCGGCGCAGCCCAGGTGGTCGCGGCAGCCGGGACACCGGACCCAGGCCCGGCGTGCCCGGTCGGCGCTAGGGTCGATCGGCAGCACGCCCGTCCCCCTCGCGAGGCGGCAGCACACCGGCCTCCTCAAGGCGGCGGTAGATCGCCGTCTGCTCCTCGTCGAGACCGGAGTAGAGAAGGCGGTAGGCCTCGTCCTCGTCCGCCATCACGGCGACCGGGTCCCACGCGTCGCCCAGAGCGGCGACCACCGCGGCCCGCCGGCGGATCTCGTCCTGCGTCAGGTCGAATTCCCTCGCCTGGAGGTTCTCGCCGGAATCACGGCTGATCATGCTGACTTCCAGAATTGCCGGTGCGAATCAATTGCGCCTGTCTAACAAACCGCCTCCGGCCGCGAAAGCGCCGGCCGGAAAATGCGACGCAGATCTCAGGCGCACCCCCTGCGGTCAGGAGCCCTTAGCCCGCACGGGGCCGGCTCTGTCACCCATTGTGACGCCGGTTGATTACCACCGTGGTGGCGGGGGCAGATGGTGCGGCGAGAGGAAGTGATTCTTCATGAACTCGAAGATTCGCAGGTTCGTCTTCGGCGCCGGGGTACTGGGCGGATTGCTGGGCGCCGGGTGCGGAGCCGTTTCCGCCGGCACCGTCTACAGCGCCGCCTTCGGCGCGATTCTCGGAGTACTGGCCGGTCTGGCCGCGGTGCTCTACTGGAGCGAGCACAGCGGCGCGAGCCGGCGCCACGCCCGCCGGGCCCGGCACCCGAGCGAGATCCCGCACCCGCGTGACCTGTCGACGCGGCATGTCAGCCACCGCTCCGCTCCCCCGTCGGTCAGGCGGCTGGGACGCCAGAACTGATCCGGCCGCCCGGCGCGGCGTTCGCCGACGCCGAACCGCACCCTCTGTGACCGCGCTGTGCCGCGCCCGGATGCCCGCCGGGCGCGGCACAGCGCTGGGAACCCCGCACGGCGTGAGCGCCCGGGCAGGACGGTGGACGGCATCACGGCGCCGTGGGAGCCGTCGAAGCGCTCCCGCTCCCGCTGCCGCTTCCGGTGGGTGCGGAGGACGAGTTGCCCGGCGTCGGGGAGCCCGTGGTGCTCGATGAGCCCGAGGTGCCGGAAGCCGACGCCGTCCCGGACGACGACTTCGTACCGGAGGCCGAGGACGAACCGCTCGGCGCGGACGAACCGCTCGGCGAGGGCGAGCCGGAGGCGCTCGGCCCGGTGCTGCCGCCGGCGGACGACGAGGGCGAAACCGTCCCGGTGGGCGTGCCCGGGGACGAACCGACCGGTCCGGTGGTGGGCGAGGCCGAAGGCGAACCGCTGGAAGCCGCCGTGCCCGCGGTGGTCGGCGCGGTGCCGGCCGGCTCACCGCGCGCGGACCCGGCCGGGGCGTCGACGATGTCGGCGGAGTTCGGCGTGGCCGGGGCGGGGGCCGCCTGCCTGGGGTGGGGTGACTGCGACGGTGTCCCCGCGGTGACCGGAGGACGCGCCGGGTGGGTCTGCGGATCGTTGGTCAGCGCGGCCAGGCCCAGGGTGGTCGCGGCCAGCGCCACCGTGGTCACGGCTCCGACGAGGACATGGCGGCGGCGCGCGCCGCGCGCGGCAGCCGAACCCTGTTCCGAGGTGGGCTCCGGTGCGGCAGCCTCCCTCGTCGGAGCCGGCGTGACGGGCGTGACGGGCGTGACGGGCGGCCGTTCGACGGCGGCGGCCGCGGTGTTCCCGGGCGGCGGGGGCTGCCCGGTCCGCCAGGCCGGGGTCGCGAGCCGGTCGGCGACCTGCTCCGCGGTGGGGCGGTGACCGGGGTCCTTGGCCAGCAGGGCGCCGACAAGCTCGGCCAGGGGTGCGGGCACGTCGTCGCGGTACTCCAGGACGTCGGCCGGAGGGCGCTCCACGTGCTGGAAGAGGGTGGCGGCGGGGGTGTCGGCGCGGAACGGCGGGCGTCCGGTGAGGAGTTCGTAGAGCACGCAGCCGAGGGCGTACATGTCCGCCGGAGGTCCGCAGGCGCGGCCGCGGGCGCGTTCGGGCGCCAGGTAGGACGTCGTGCCGACGATCGCCCCGCTGCCGGTCACCGAGGCGGCGGGGTCGTCGGCGAACCGGGCGATGCCGAAGTCCCCTATCTTCACGGTGTCGTCGTCGGTGAGCAGCAGGTTGGCGGGCTTGATGTCCCGGTGGACGATTCCCTCCCGGTGGGCGGCGGCGAGGCCGGAGGCGGCCTGCGCGCCCAGGCGGGCGATGCGCTCCGGATCCAGTGGGCCGGAGGTGGCCGTCTCGGTGGCCAGGCTGTGCCCGTCGACGTACTCCATGACCAGGTACAGCTGGTCGCCCGCCGTCCCGAAGTCGTAGACGGCGACGGTGTTGGGGTGGCTGAGCCGGCCGGCCGTCCGCGCCTCCATGGTGAAGCGGGCCGTGGCCTTCTCGTCGCGACGGTCCAGCGACAGGAGCTTGACGGCCACCGCGCGGCCCAGCACGGTGTCGGAGGCCCGCCAGACCTCCCCCATTCCGCCGTGACCCACCGCCTCCTCCAACCGGTACCGGTCGTCGATCAGCACGCTCGGCCTCCTCCCGCGTGCCCTGGCCGGGCGCCAGGGGCTCTGCCAGCCCGGGTACCCCGCGATCGCGGCCGCAAGTTCTGTTCACCCTGCCCAGTCGAAAGCGCCTCCCGGCCCCGCCCACTGGGCAGAATGCCCAGGCGGCGGCGGGGATCTTGCCCAATCGCGGAGCCGTCGGTCTACTGGCCCGCACATGAACCCATCGCCCCGGACGTGCGGGGCAGGATCTCGGAGGTGGTCTGCCGTGGTGGCGAATGCCGCGCCGGCCGGAACGAGGGACGCCGGCGGCTCCCGACGGGCCGCGGTGGAGACGCTGGCGGCGGTCGAACAGCGGGTGCTGTGGCTGTCCACGGCGATCATCGACCACGCCAACCGGGTGCGTCCCAACCCGAGCGGCCTGAAGGTCGGCGGCCACCAGGCGTCCAGCGCCTCGATGACCTCCATCATGACGTCGCTGTGGTTCCACACGCTCACCGCCCACGACCGGGTCTCGGTCAAACCGCACGCCTCACCGGTGCTGCACGCCATCAACCACCTGCTCGGCGAGCTGGACGCCTCCTACCTGACCACGCTGCGGTCCTTCGGCGGTCTGCAGAGCTACCCCAGCCGCTCCAAGGACCCCGACCCGGTGGACTACTCGACGGGTTCGGTCGGCATCGGCGCCACCGCCCCGGTGTGGGGCGCGATCGCCCGCCGCTATGTCTCGCGCTTCGGCGACTCCGGCACCGGACGGCAGTACTCGCTGCTCGGCGACGCCGAACTGGACGAGGGCGCGATCTGGGAGGCAGTCCAGGACCCGATGGTCGCCGGCCTGGGCGAGGTGGTCTGGATCGTCGACCTCAACCGGCAGTCCCTGGACCGGGTGGTGCCGGGCGTGGCGGCCGGCAGGCTGCAGGGCATGTTCACCGCCGCCGGCTGGCAGGTCCTCACCGTCAAGTACGGCCATCTGCTGGAGGAGTTGTTCTCCCGTCCCGGCGGGGAGAGCCTGCGCACCCGCATCGACGCCATGGGCAACCCGGAGTACCAGCGGCTGCTGCGCTGCACCGCCGCCGAGTTGCGTGAGCGTCTGCCCGGCAGCGGCTCGACGGCCGGACCGATCTCCCGCCTCGTCGCCACGCTGGACGACGCCACGCTGCTGGCCGCGCTGCGCAACCTCGGCGGTCACGACCTCGGCGCGCTGCTCGACGCCTACGACGCCATCGACGACTCCCGCCCGACGGTGATCTTCGCCTACACCGTCAAGGGCCACGGGCTGCCCACCGAGGGGCACCCGCAGAACCACTCCTCGCTGCTGACCGCCGACCAGATCAGGGAACTCGCCGTCCGGCTGGGAACCGACCCGGACGACCCGTGGGCCCCCTTCCCCGGTGACTCGCCGCAGGCCGCGCTGTGCGCCGCCGTCGCCGAGCGCCTGCGCCGCCCGGAGTTCGGCCAGCGGCAGCCGCCCGCCGTGCCGGCCGACCTCGGCCGCCCCGCGCCGACCGGCACCGGCACCACCCAGCAGGCCCTCGGCCGGGTGCTGCTCGACCTGACCCGTACCGCCCCGCAGGCCGCCGCCCGCATCGTCACCGTCAGCCCGGACGTCAGCTCGTCGACCAACCTCGGCGGCTGGCTGAACAAGGTCGGCGTCTGGTCGCACACCGAGCGCCCCGACTGGTTCGGCGACGATGCCGAGACGATCCTGCACTGGCGGGAGAAGCCCACCGGCCAGCATCTGGAACTGGGCATCGCCGAGACCAACCTGGTGGGGGTGCTCGGCGAACTCGGCGCCACCTGGAGCCGCTGGGGCCAGCCGCTGCTGCCCATCGGCGTCGTCTACGACCCGTTCGTGAACCGGGCGCTGGAGCCCTGGTCGTTCGGGATCTACGCGGGCGGGCAGTCCGTCCTGGTGGGCACTCCCTCCGGGGTGACGCTCGCCCCCGAAGGCGGCGCACACCAGTCGATCACCACCCCGTCGCTCGGCATCGAGCAGCCCGGGTGCGTCTTCTACGAACCCGCCTTCGCGCTGGACGCCCAGTGGTGCCTGCTCGCCGCGCTCGGCAACCTGGGCCGGCCGGACGGCGGTTCGGCGTACCTGCGGCTGTCCACCCGGCCGGTGGACCAGACGCTGGCGGCCGTGCCGGACGATCCGGCCGCCCGGGAGCGGCGCCGCCGCCAGGTCGTGGCCGGCGCCTACGCCCTGCGGCGCGCGGAGCGGCCCGCGGTCACCATCGCGGCCATGGGGGCGATGCTGCCCGAGGCTCTCGCGGCGGCCGACCGCCTGGGCGCCCTCGGCCTGCCCGCCGACGTGATCTGCGTGACCAGCCCGGACCTGCTCTTCCGGGCCCTGCAGTGCCGGCGCGGCCGGCAGGAGGGCCCCAGCTGGATCCTCGACCAGGTCTTCCCCGCCGAGCGGGCCGCCCCGCTGGTCACCCTGCTCGACGGCCACCCCCACACCCTGGCCTTCCTCGCCACCGTCAACAACGTGCCCACCACCGGGCTCGGCGTCACCCGCTTCGGCCAGAGCGGCACCCTGGAGGAGGTGTACCGCCACCACGGCATCGACACCGACAGCGTGATCCAGGCCGCGCTCGACCTGGCCGGCTGATCCGGCCCGCTGACCGGGCCCGCTACGGCAGGTGGACGGGCACGGTCAGCCGCAGGCGGCTCAGCACCAGCGCCGACACCTCGTTGTCCGGGCGCCAGGTGGGAGCGTCGCCCTGGGTGAGTTCCAGGGTGAGCCGGTGCCCGGGCAGGACCTGCCAACCGGCCGGCCACAGCTCGAAGGCGAGCGGCAGCACCCGGCCGGGCCTGCCCGTGATCCGGTACACGGCGCGGGTGATGAGCGTCTTCGTACCGGTCGCCGGGTCGGTGTCGAACAGCCGCGCCGCGAGTTCGGCGTTGACGCCCTGGAGCGCGGCGGTCACGTGGACGACCGGGGAGCCTGCCACGGTGCCGGCCGAGGGCGGGGTGAACGTCCAGGTGGCCACGCCGGGGTCGGAGGCGGGGGGCAGCGTGCGGCACCCGGAGTTGAGGATCGGGTCGAGGGCCGCCGCCTCGGTGCCGCCGATGGCGGCGCTGGTCGTCAGCGTGGTCTTCGCACTGGCGAAGGACCAGGCGCCGGTGGCCAGTCGGCCGAAGCGGTCGGCGGTCAGCGTGGCGTTGCCCTGGCCGCTCTCGCAGGCGGTGGTGGTCAGCGTCGTCCGCGGCACGGACGGTCGCGTGCCGGCGAGCACGCCGGTGAGCCAGGTGTTGGCGGTGTCGTTGGCCGCCGCCCACACCTGGTGCGGGTTGTTCGCGTAGGAGTGGCCGACGTCGCCGTAGAACGCCCACACCGGATACTTCGGGTCCGCGCCGCGCAGCCTGTTCACCATCTGCGTGGTGTGGATGCCGGGGAACAGCGGATCGGTGGTGCCCTGGACGCTGAACACCGGCACCTCGGCGCCGGGCGGCGGCACCGGCAGGTGGTACGCCGACCGGTACTCGGTCAGCTGCCGGAGCATCGGGGCGGTCAGCGGGTCGGCCTCGTACGGCTCCCCGGCGCCGATCGCCGCGAACCAGCCCGGCAGGTCCGCGGTCGGATCGGCCACCGTGTACTGGGCGTTCACCAGGCCCGACGCGTACAGCCCGCTGGCATAGGACGCCTTGTCCACGCCGACCGGATTCTCGTGGGGCCCGTCCTTCGGTGCCCCGGACAGCCCGTCCGAGGCGCGGCCGTTGTCGACGAGGGCCTGCGCCAGGTCGGTCCAGCCGTACTGCGGGACGGCCGCGGCCAGCCGGAGCGGCACGCCACGGGGTGACGTCCACGGCGCCAGCGAGCCGTCCGGCTCCATCACCCGGTTCTGGGACATCGCCAGCAGCCAGCTCTGCCCGCCGCCGTAGGAGGCGCCGGTCGCCACGACCTTGTCGGGCACCGCGGTCCCGGAGTCGACCAGCAGGCCGGCCAGGTACTGGGTGTCGTGCACCTCCCAGCGCCGGTCGGCCAGATGGGTCCAGCTCGCCCGCCCGGCGCACGCCGGATCGGTGAGGTAGGTGTAGCCCGAGGACGCGTCCTGGCCGCAGGAGCGGTGGAAGCCGCGGGCCGTGAAGTTCAGCACCGCGAAGCCGTGTGCGGCGAACCAGGCGTTGTTCCAGTCATAGGTGTTCGCGCCGTTGCCGGCCAGGGAGGTGGACTCGAATTCCTGCTTGGCGTTCCCCCAGCCGTTGAGCATGGCCATCAGCGGCAGCGGCCCGCTCGCGCCGTCCGGGACGGACACGTCGACGTCCAGCGGTGTGCCGTCGAAACTCGGCACCCGCCCGGAGCACACGGTGTAGGCGACACCGCCGGACGGCGCGGCATGCGCGGCGGCGGTCAGCCCCAGCGGGCACGCCGTCGCCGCGGCCGCGGACGGCGGCCCGGCCACCAGCACGGTCGCGGCCAGGGCCGCCACAGTGGTCCAACCGGCCAGAACCCGGCGCACGCTTCGTGCCACGGCGACTCCTCCGTCGAGCCAGGGCGGACCACTTCACGGTGAAGTGCCATGGATCGTACGGGGGTTGGCAGGCGGTGACCATACTCCCGGCGCGGTGTGTGCGGTGAGATCACCAGGGTGCCGGTCCGGCCGGCCGACCAGGCCGGTGATCCCGGTCCGCGCGGATCGCGGAAAGCCGAGTGCCGAGAGGCGAGGGGCGGTGACCTACCGGTCGGGCTCCGCGGTGCCCGGCAGCAGGCCGCGCAGCTGCTCCCGCTGCTGCGGGCTGAGGGTGTGGGCGATCGCCTGCGTGACGGCGTCGGCCAGCGGGGCCGACGCCTCGCCCAGCAGGCGCCGCGCCGTGTCGGTGAGGCCCACCTCGATGCCGCGCCGGTCGCCACACGCCGCGCGACGTGCGACCAGCCCGGCATGCTGCAGGCAGGCGACCTGGTAGGTCAGCCGGGTCTTGGGGCGACCGAGCAGCTCCGCGATCCGCGTCATCCGCAGGGACGAGCCGGGCTGGTCGGCGAGGAGGCACAGCACCAGGAACTCGTCGTGCGAGATCCCGAGCGCGTCCTTGACGCGCGAACGGAGCTGCTGCTCGATCGCCCCGGCCGCGGCCAGCAGGTGCATCCACGCGCGCAGCTCGGACGGCAGCAGCCCGCCCTCCCCCGGCTCATCGCGTCCGGGCAGGTCAGCGGGGGCGGAGGGATCGGTCATGGTGCTGCCAGTCTACTGGTTGTCCAAATTTGGATGAGCCGCTAGCGTGTGGTCATCCAAATTTGGACAACTGATGACGCCCCCTCGTCCAGGAGGACCCCGTGTCCGTCGCCGTAGAAACCGGGCTCTGGCAGCTCGACCCCACCGGTTCCACCGTCGCCGTCCAGCACAAGACGATGTGGGGGCTGGTCACCGTCAAGGGCGAGTTCACCTCCGTCAGCGGTGAAGGCGAGGTCCGGGCCGACGGGTCCGCCGGCGGCACCGTCACCATGGACGCCGCCTCCCTGGACACCAAGAACGCCAAGCGCGACAAGCACCTGCGCTCCGCCGACTTCTTCGACGCCGACAACCACCCCGCCATCACCTTCGCCGTACACAGCGCCGTACCCGGCGAGAACGGCACCGTCCAGGTGACCGGAGAACTGACCGTACGCGGCACCAGCCGCCCGCAGTCCCTCACCGCGCGCGTCACCCAGTCCGACAGCTCCGCGATCACCCTGACCACGGAACTCTCCGTGGACCGGGCGGACTTCGGACTCGCCTGGAACCAGCTGGGCATGATGCGCGGCCTGGCCACCGTCACCGCCACACTGCGTTTCACACGCGCGACGGCATCCCGGTAACCGCCGAGGGAACCCGTTCGCAACCGCCGCGCCGCCCATCGGGGGCCTGTCTCCCCTCGGTGGCGGCCGGCGGCAAGCCCTTTCGCGGCCCGCGCAATCCGTTCGCCGTCCGCGCACGCCCGTTCCACCGGTGCCCCGGCGGCGCCGAGACTCATGCCCATGAAACTTCTCGTGATCGGCGGGTCGGTGTTCGTCGGGCGGGCCTTCGCGGCGGAGGGGGTGCGCCGCGGCTGGGAGGTGACCGTCTTCAACCGGGGCCGGACCCAGCCCGACCCGCCCGGTGTCCGCGCCCTGCGCGGGGACCGGACGAACGAGGCGGATCTCGCCGCACTGGCCGCCGCCGGACCCTACGACGCGGTCGTGGACGTCTGCGGGTATGTGCCTCGCGAGGTGGCGAAGTCGGCCGCCGCGCTGGCCGGGCACGCGGACGCCTACCTGTTCGTCTCCACCATCAACGTCTACCCCGGGTACCCCGCCCTGCCGACCGACGAGTCCTCCCCACGCCAGGGCGGAACCGCCGACGCCGGGCCGGAGGACGGCGACTACGGCCGGCTCAAGGACGGTTGTGAGAAGGCGGTCCGGCAGGCGTTCCCCGGCAGGGTCGTGGTGCTCCAGCCAGGACTGATCGTCGGGCCGCACGACCGCACCCGGCGCACCACGGCCTGGTTGCGCCGCGCCGCGCGCGGCGGGCCGATGGCCGTCCCCGGTGCCCCGGACCGGCCGCTGCGGGTCATCGACGTGCGCGACCTCGCCGCCTTCGGCCTCGACCTGCTCGCGGGCGCGCCGAAGGACGAGGTCGAGGACTACCTGGTGCCCGGCGCGCCGGACAACGGGAGCTGGGGCGACTACCTGGACGCCTGCGTCGCCGCCACCGAAGGCCGGGCCGAACTCGTCCACATCGATGACCGGCTCTTCATCGAGCACGAGGTCGAGCCGTGGACGGAGCTCCCGCTCTGGTTGCCCCCGGACCCGCAATTCGCGGCCGCCTGGACGGCGTCGTGCGCGAAGGCGCTGGCCGCCGGACTGCGCTGCCGACCGGTCGCCGAGTCGGTACACGACACGGCCGCCTGGCTGTTCGCGCCCGGTGGGGAACAGGAGGCCTTCGAGGACTACCGGCAGTTCGGCGAGTGGACGCCGTTCCTCTCGGCCGGGAAAGAGCAGGCGATCCTCGCCGCCCACGCGGCCGGGCGGCCTCGGACCGGCTGAACGCCACCACGGCTGAGCTCGTTCTTCGAGCTCGTTCTTCGAGCTCGTTCTTCGAGCGGGTGTGGTGAGCACCGGCCTGGCACCCGGCGGGCTGAAGGGCGCCGCGGAACGGCTGGTACGACGACCTGACGCCGACCCACCACTCGGGCAGGCTCTTCCT
>JBEHXI010000221.1:0-12462 GCA_048498775.1 Actinomycetota bacterium
CCGCGCGAGGCGCGCCCCTGGCTACCGCGGCGCACCGCACCAGCCGGGCCGAGGTCCGTACCGCCACCCGCCGACCCGGCACCCCGCGTCCCGCCGCCGCGCGGGTGGCCGCCCGACGCATCGCCGTCCAACGCCTCGCCGCCCGACGCCTCGCGGCCCGTCCGGTGCGCCGGGACGCCCGAGCTCCGGCCACCGCCGCCGCCACCACCCGTGCCCCGCCCCGAACGCCCCCCGTCCGCAGCCCCGTTGGTGGGACCCTGCGGGGCGCTCATGGCCGCACCAGGGACTTCAGGTCGTCGAAGCGGCGGTCGCCGACGCCGGTGACCTGGTGGAGTTGCTCGACGGAGGTGAAGCCGCCGTGGCGGGTGCGGAACTCGACGATGTGCCGGGCGAGGACCGGGCCCACCCCGGGGAGCGCGTCGAGTTGCTCGACCGTCGCGGTGTTGAGGCTGACCGGGCCGCCGGTACCCGGCGCCGTGGTGTCAGGGCCGGGCCCCGGGGCGGCCGGGCCGACGAGGACCTGCTCGCCGTCGGTGAGGATCCGGGCCAGGTTGAGGCTGCCGGTGTCGGTGCCCGGGAGCGGGCCGCCCGCGGCCTGGAGGGCGTCGACGACCCGGGCGCCGGCGGGCAGCCGCAGGACACCGGGCCTGCGGACCTTTCCGGCGACGTCCACGGCGATGGGGGTCGCCGTGGGCCGCGGGGTCGCGGCGGGCGGGCCGGCGGCGGGCACCGGAGGCGGCAGCCGGACGGTCTGCGGGCGCCCGCTCCAGAAGTGGTGCGCGGCCAGGGCCAGGGCGACGACGAGGACGACGGCGAGGGCGGCCACGGTTCGCGGCTCCAGCCCGCACCGCACCTGCACCCACACCGGCAGCCGTTCGAAGACCGCCTCACGCCAGGGCGGCCGCCCCCGCCTCCGGCCCGGCCCGGCGGCGCGCTCCGGCCCGGCATCGCGTTCCTCCTCGACCGCGTCGGGCCCCTGCGGCGGCGGACGGTCCAGCAGCGCGCTCGCCCGCCCCCGCAGCGCGCGTGTCATGACGGCGTCGGCCGTCGCGAAGTCTGTCCCCATGCCGCCCGACGGTAGAAGCCGGCGACGATTCCGTCTCAGGCCCGCCGATTCCGGTGGACAACCCACGGGTTGTGGATAACTCGCCCACTCCTTGGGGTGGTTTCACGCCTCCGGCAGGCATGGAAGACGCCGGCCGGCCGCAAGATCAGCACTGGGAGACGACGGCTCCCAGCAGCCCGGGCCCGGTGTGCGCGCCGATCACCGCGCCCACCTCGCTGACGTACAGGCGGGCCAGCCCCGGCACCCTGGCCCGCAGCCGTTCCGCCAGCGCCTCGGCGCGGTCGGCGGCGGCCAGGTGGTGCACCGCGATGTCGACCGGGCTCTCGCCCGCCCGTTCCGCCACGATCTCCTCCAGCCGGGCGATCGCCCGCGAGGCGGTGCGGACCTTCTCCAGCAACTGGATGCGGCCGTCGGCGAGTTGGAGCAGCGGCTTGACCGCCAGGGCGGAGCCGAGGAGGGCCTGGGCGGCGCCGATCCGGCCGCCGCGGCGCAGATAGTCGAGGGTGTCGACGTAGAAGTAGGCCGAGGTCCCGGCGGCACGTTTCTCGGCCGCGGCGACCGCGTCGTCCGCCGTCCCCCCGGCCCCCGCGGCCTCGGCCGCAGCCAGCACCGGGAAGCCCAGCGCCATCGCGACCATGCCGGTGTCCACCACCCGTACCGGCACCGGCGCCGACTCGGCGGCCAGGCAGGCGGCGTCGTAGGTCCCCGAGATCTCGGCGGACAGGTGCAGCGAGACGATCGCGGTGGCCCCGGCGTCGGCGGCCTTGCGGTAGGCGGTGGCGAAGTCCTCCGGCGACGGCCGGGAGGTGGTCACCGCACGGCGCCGCTGGAGGGCCGCGGCCACCGAGCGCGCGGAGATCTCGGTGCCCTCTTCCAGCGCCTGGTCACCGAGGATCACGGCGAGCGGCACCACCGTGATGCGGTGGTGGGCCGTCTCCTCCTGCGGCAGGTAGGCCGTGGAATCGGTGACGATCGCGACGTGGGCGGGCATGATCGCGAGATTACCGGCCGGGGCCGGTGTCCGACAGTCCGGCTTGCGGGGGGATCCGCCGAGCTCAGCCGTGGTCCGGCCCTGGCGACGGGCCGCCGCGCGCCGCCCCGGGCCGTATCAGGCCCGCTTGCGCAGGGTGCGCGGCCCCTGGTCGGTGATCGCCGCCGGCGTCCCCGGCGCACGCGTATCGTCCAGCTCCGGCGCCGCCGGCGCCCAGTGCCGCAGGGCGCCCGCCTCGATCTCGATCTCCCGGGCCAGCACCGCCAGCTCGTCCTCGTCGAACCGGCGGGCCCGTTCCTGCGCCGCCCAGCGCAGCGAGTCGGCGGAGTGGGTCACCCGTCCGGTGAGCCGGCGCAGTTCCGGCAGGCGGGCGGCGATCCGGTCCTGGTGCGGTTCGCGCTCCAGTGCCCGCAGTTCGCCGTCGAGGGAGTGGGCGTGCCCGCTGAGCCGGTCGAGCAGCCGCAGCGCCTCGCGCACCGAGGAGTCGCCGGCGGCACCGGCCTCCAGAGCCTCGCGGGTGCCCGTCACGGCGGTGCGCAGGGAGAGCCGCAGGGCGGCCACCTCCCCCAGCGCCCCGGGCCGGGCGTAGCTCCGGGCGCGCAGCGCGGTGTCCTCGACGGCGCGCCGGGCCTGCTCCACGTTGCGCCGCACCCCGCTCCGCACGGCGCGCACCGTCCGGACCGCCAGGAACGTTCCGGCCGCCGCGAACAGCACCATCATCAGCACGATCACGCCGAGTACGGCTTCCATGGGCGCTCCTCACCTCCGCGACGGCGACATGGGCGGCGCACGGTGCGCTCCGCCACGGCCGGCACCACCCGGTGCGGACCGGTGCGATCGCGCTCTGCGGCGCGGAGTGTTCCGCGCGCGCCCCTTCCACCGTAGACCGCGAGGGGCCGGCCCGGGTTCGAAACCAACCCTGGACCGGCCCCCAGACCGCCCCTAGGGGGCGATGATCACGCTCACGCGGGCACGATGTTGACCAGCTTCGGGGCGCGCACGATCACCTTGCGGATCCCGGCGCCGCCCAGCGCCGCCAGCACGGCCTGGTCGGCCACCGCCAGCTTCTCCAGCTCGTCCTCACCGATGGTCGGCGGGACCTCCAGCCGCGCCCTGACCTTGCCCTTGACCTGGACGACGCAGGTGACGGTCTCGTCGCGCACCAGCGCCGGGTCGGCCACCGGGTAGTCGTGGTGGGCCAGCGAGCCGGTGTGCCCCAGCCGGCGCCACAGCTCCTCGGCGATGTGCGGGGCCAGCGGCGCGATCAGCAGCACCATCTGCTCGGCGACCGAGCGCGGCACCCGGTCCAGCTTGGTGACGTGGTTGTTCAGCTCGGTCACCTTGGCGATGGCGGTGTTGAAGCGCAGCGCCGCCATGTCCGTGCCGACGCCGTCGATCGCCTTGTGCAGCGCCCGCAGCGTCTCCTCGTCCGGCTCGTCGTCCACGACGGTGGTCTCGCCGGTCGCCTCGTCCACGACGTTGCGCCACAGCCGCTGCAGCAGGCGGTAGGAGCCGACGACGGCGCGGGTGTCCCACGGCCGGGAGACGTCCAGCGGTCCCATCGCCATCTCGTACAGCCGCAGCGTGTCGGCGCCGTACTCGGCGCAGATCTCGTCGGGCGTGACGGCGTTCTTCAGGGACTTGCCCATCTTGCCCAGCTCGCGCCTGACCTCCTGGCCGTCGTGCCAGTAGGTGCCGTCGCGCTCCTCGACCTCGGTGGCGGGCACCGGGAAGCCGCGGGCGTCCCGGTAGACGTACGCCTGGATCATGCCCTGGTTGTACAGCCGGTGGAACGGCTCGAACGAGGAGATGTGGCCCAGGTCGTACAGCACCTTGTGCCAGAACCGGGCGTACAGCAGGTGCAGGACGGCGTGCTCGGCGCCGCCGACGTACAGGTCGACACCGCCGGCCGGCTGACCGTCACGCGGGCCCATCCAGTACCGCTCGACGTCCTCGTCGACCAGCCGCTCGCCGTTGTGCGGGTCCAGGTAGCGCAGCTCGTACCAGCAGGAACCGGCCCAGTTGGGCATGGTGTTGGTCTCGCGGCGGTACGTCTTCGGCCCGTCGCCCAGGTCCAGCTCGACGGTGACCCAGTCCTCGTTGCGGGACAGCGGGGTCTCCGGGGAGGTGTCGGCGTCGTCCGGGTCGAAGGTGCGCGGCGAGTAGTCCTCGACCTCGGGCAGCTCGACGGGCAGCATCTCCTCGGGCAGCGCGTGTGCCACGCCGTTCTCGTCGTAGACGATGGGGAACGGCTCGCCCCAGTAGCGCTGGCGGCTGAACAGCCAGTCGCGCAGCCGGAAGTTGACGGTGCCCTCGCCGATGCCGCGCTCGGCCAGCCACTCGGCGACCTTCGCCTTGGCCTGCGGCACGCGCAGCCCGTCCAGGGCCAGGTCCGCGGTGGACGAGTTGATGATCTCCGCCTCGTAGGAGTCGAAGGACTCCTCCCAGGTGGCCGGGTCGGTGCCGCGGTCGTCGCCCGGCCGCACCACGCAGCGCATCGGCAGGTCGAAGGCGCGGGCGAAGGCGAAGTCGCGGCTGTCGTGCGCGGGTACCGCCATGATGGCGCCGGTGCCGTAGCCCATCAGCACGTAGTCGGCGATGAAGACCGGGATCCGCTCGCCGCTGACCGGGTTGACCGCGTAGGCGCCGGTGAACACACCCGTCTTGTCCTTGGCGTCGGCCTGCCGCTCCACGTCGGACTTGGCCGCGGCCTGCTTGCGGTAGGCGGCCACCGCCTCGGCGGGCGTGCCGTGCCCGCCGGTCCAGGCCTGCCGGGTGCCCTCCGGCCAGGCCGCCGGGACGATGGTGTCGACCAGTTCGTGCTCGGGGGCCAGCACCATGTAGGTGGCGCCGAACAGGGTGTCCTGGCGGGTGGTGAAGACGGTGATCTTCTGCTCGCCCGGGCCGTCCAGCGGGAAGTCCACCCGGGCGCCCTCGGAGCGGCCGATCCAGTTGCGCTGCTGCAGCTTGATGGCCTCGGGCCAGTCCAGCAGGTCCAGGTCCTCCAGCAGGCGGTCCGCGTAGGCGGTGATGCGCATGTTCCACTGGCGCAGCTTCGCCTTGAAGACGGGGAAGTTGCCGCGCTCGGAGCGGCCGTCGGCGGTGACCTCCTCGTTGGCCAGCACGGTGCCCAGGCCGGGGCACCAGTTGACGGGCGCGTCGGAGGCGTACGCCAGGCGGTATCCGCCCAGCACGTCGGCGCGCTCCACCTCGGTCAGCTCCGCCCAGGGCCGCCCGTCGGGGGTGGGCCGCTCACCGGAGGCGAACCGCTCCACCAGCTCCGCGATGGGCCGGGCGCGCCCCGCCTCGGGGTCGTACCAGGAGTTGAAGATCTGCAGGAAGATCCACTGGGTCCACTTGTAGTAGTCCGGGTCGATCGTCGCGAACGACCGGCGCTGGTCGTGGCCCAGGCCCAGGCGGCGCAGCTGGCGCCGCATGGTGGTGATGTTCGCCTCGGTGGTGACCCGGGGGTGGGTGCCGGTCTGGACGGCGTACTGCTCGGCGGGCAGGCCGAAGGCGTCGAAGCCCAGGGTGTGCAGCACGTTGTGGCCGGTCATCCGGTGGAACCGGGCGTAGACGTCGGTGGCGATGTAGCCCAGCGGGTGGCCCACGTGCAGTCCCGCGCCCGAGGGGTACGGGAACATGTCCATGATGTACTTCTTGGGCCGGGCCACTTCCTCGGCCGGGCCGCCCAGCTCGCCGCCGCCCGGATTCGGCGCCGCGAAGGTGCCCTCCCGCTCCCAGAAGTCCTGCCAGCGCGTCTCGATCTCGGCGGCCAGGGCGGCCGTGTAGCGATGCGCGGCGGCCGCCTCGGCGGCGGGAGTGGTCTCGCTCATGTCCCTCGAAGCTCCATCGACGTCATGACAGGCGTACGCCCGTTCTGCCTTCCGAAACGAAAAATCCCCTCGCTCAGGAGGGGACGCCGCGCCGACGGGGAGTGGTCAGCGCGGCCGCTGAAGCAGAAGGTGTACGGCACGCATGGGGTCAGGGTACCCCAAGCGTGGCGGGGGCCCGCACCGGATTCCCGGTACGGGCCCCTGCCATATCGCCATGTGCGCGTCAGCGACGCCGCGGAACGTAGGAGCTCACGTAGTCGCTGCCGGGGGAGCCGACGCCGGTGACGTCGTCGTAGCCCACGGTGGCGCTGAGCGAGCTGTCACGGCCGAGGCTGCGCAGCGACGTGTTGAAGCCGCCCGACGCGTCCAGGCCGTTCTTGAAGTCCACGCGCACGTCGGCCAGGCTCACGCCCTGCCCCAGCGGGTGGTCGGTGACGTCGTGGTAGGCCGCGGTGCCGTAGCGGTCGTAGATCCCCGGGTTGGCGAACCCGATCGACACGCCGTGGCGGGCCTCCTGGGCGAGCGCCTGGATCGCGGAGATCACCGGCGCGGCCAGCGAGGTGCCGCCGATGCGGTACTCGCTGTACTGGATCGAGCCGTCCGGGAAGGTCTGCGACTGGCCCACCAGGAAGCCGGTGGTCGGGTCGGCGACCGCCGAGATGTCCGGCACCACGCGCATCGCCGTCGTCCCGTTGGCCTTGCTCAGCGCGTCCGGAACGACACCGCGCTGGTAGAACGGCTGCGCGAAGGTCTTGCTGGTGCCACCGCCGGCGCCGTAGATGAACGGGCCGGGCACCGAGGCCCAGCTGGTCCCGTCGGCCGACAGCGTGGTCTTGGTGGTGCCCCAGCCGGTCTCCCACTGGTAGCGGTCGCCCTTGCCGACGGCGAGCGAGGTGCCGCCCACCGCGGTGACCCACGCCGAGTTGGCCGGGGTGTCGACCTGCTTGGTGCCGGAGTTGGCCACCTCGTCGCCGTTGTCACCGGAGGAGAAGTAGAAGCCGATGCCCTCGACCGCGCCCATCTGGAAGGTCTGGTCGTAGGCGGCGGCCAGGTCCGGCGTCTCGTTGGCCTCGATGTCGCCCCAGGAGTTGGAGACGATGTCGGCCAGCCGGTTGTCGACGACCTTGTTCAGGGAGTCGAGCAGGTCGGAGTCCATGCAGGACGCCGAGCCGACGTAGGTGATGTTCGCGGCGGGTGCGACGGCGTGCACCGCCTCGACATCCAGCGTCTCCTCGCCGTACCAGCCGGCCGCCCCGCAGTCGGTGGTGTTGGTGTAGTCGGACGGCAGGACCTGGGTGAGCTGGCCCGTGCGGTACGGCGCGTCACCGTTGCGCTTGGCGTACTCCGCCGCGTCCTTGGCGATGTACGGCGAGGCGTAGGCGTCGGTGATGGCGACGGTGACGCCCTTGCCGGTGTAGCGGCCGGCACCGTAGGCGGCCCGCAGCTGCTTGCCCGTGTAGCCCTTGACGTTGTACGGCACCGGGGCGCCGTAGGCCGGCGGCAGCGAGGTGGCGAGGTGGGAGCCGTAGTAGGTGGAGAACGGCCCCGAGTTCTTGAACACCGCCTCCGGGGGCGGCAGCGTGTCGTCGTGCGAGGCCTTCTTGGGCGCGTTGTCCAGGCCGGAGACGGTCAGGACGGCGCCGTCGAGCGAGGCCGGCACGGAGGCCGGGCGGGAGGGGGCGTGGTAGACGTGCCCGGCCCGGGTGTAGTTGTGCAGCTCGGTGTTGAACGCCTTCTCCACGGCGGCCTTGTCGCCGCTCACCGAGATGTAGTGCTGGTTCACACCGGTGACGGTCAGGCCGGAGGCCTTCAGCCAGCCGGTGACCTCGGCTATCTGCTGCTTCGTCGCGCCGTAGCGGGCCTGGGCCTGCGCGGCGGTCAGGTACTTGCCGTACTGGGCGGAGTTCGGGTCGGAGACCGCCTGCGCGTAGGCGGTCAGGCCCTTGGCGTCCCGGCCGGCGAGGAAGACGCGGGCGTGGACGGTGGTCGAGGCGGCCGCGCTGCCGCGGTCGGCCTTGGGCGTCGCCCACTGCGGCTGGGTGGAGTTCAGCGTCTGCCGCGGCTGGGTGTCGGCCTGGGCGGTCGGGAGGCCCAGGACCAGCGCGCCGGCCACCAGCGGCAGCACTGCCGCGGCCGCCAGCCCGGCGCGCGTTCTTGAACGAGCAAGCTTCATCAAACCCCCTGCGAAAGCGGAACGGTCGTCGCGCGGCGCGGTGTGCGTGCACCGGATACCGGTGAGGCAGGCACCACAGAGCGCAACTCTGTCCCCGTTCGGCCCACATGGGGGGCATGACCACGTCAAGAAATGGTCAAGTACTGGTAATGCCAGGGCAGTTGGGACCCGATACGCGCACCTCGGCCGGCGTCACGCCGAACGTACCGGCACCGCGACGGCGGGGGGTTTCCCGGGCGTTACATCCGCACCGGCCGACCGCCGGCAGGGCGGGGGGAAGGGGGAAACGACGACGGGCGGTGCGCCGCGCTCTCCGCGCGGTACACCGCCCATCCCCGAACTGTGGAGCTAAGGGGATTTGAACCCCTGACCCCTTGCATGCCATGCAAGTGCTCTACCAGCTGAGCTATAGCCCCAGGCCCTGCTTCGCCGGGCGCCTGCGCGCCGTGGCGACTGCACAAACATTACACGGCCCGGGGGGCCTTTCGCCAAATCGGTTACCGGCGGGACGGGCGGCCCCCGCCAGGCGCCCGCGACACGGCGGGTACTGTCGGCGTTCACGCCCCAGATGTCCGCAGATCACCCCGCCCGGAGCCGACCGCCGTGACCGCGCCGCAGCCGACCGCAGCAGCCCCCCGCTCCCCGGCGGCCCGGGCGTTCGCCGCGCGCCACCCCACCGGCACGGCGGCCGCCGTCTGCCTGCTGTCCTTCGCCGCCTTCTGGACCGCCCAGCGGGCCGCCCGGGTCTCCCTGATCGACCTCATGGTCTACCGGGCCGAGGGCCGCACCGTGCTCCACGGCGGCGACCTGTACGCCATGGTCGCCACCCACGCCGACCTGCCGACCACCTACCCGCCCTTCGCGGCCCTGCTCTTCGCGCCGCTGACCTGGATCGGCGTCCCGGCGATGCGGACCGCGGCCACCGCGGCCAACCTGGCGCTGCTGATCGCGGTGGCGCACCTGTCGCTGCGGCTGCTCGACCGTCCGCGGCGGCTCCCCGCCCCTGCGGCGGCGCTGGCCGTCGCGGCCGCCGCGGTGTGGTGCGAGCCGGTGTGGACGACGCTGCGCTACGGGCAGATCAACCTGCTCCTGGCGGCCCTGGTGCTGTGGGACCTCACCCGGCCGGACGGGCACCGCTGGACGGGCGCCGGGATCGGGGTGGCGGCCGGGATCAAGCTCACCCCGGCGCTCTTCGCCGTCCACCTGGCCGCGGTGGGCGCCGTCCGTGCCCGGCGGGCGCTGCGCGAGGGGCGCGGCCCGTGGAACCCGGAGCTGCGCCGGGCGGCGGTCGCGACGGCCACCTTCGCGGGGACGGTGGTGCTCGCGGCGGTGGTGCTGCCGGCCGACTCCCGGACCTTCTGGACCCGGATGGTCTTCGCGACCGGCCGGGTCGGGCACGCCGAGGACACCGCGAACCAGTCGCTGCGCGGCGTCCTCGCCCGCGCCCTCCACTCCCCCGGCTCCCCCGGCCCGGGTGCGTCCTGGGCGGTGGCCGCCGCGGCCGTCGCCGCGCTCGGGCTGGCCGCCGCGGGGGCCGCCGCCCTGGCCGGGGAGCGGCTGCCGGCCGGACGGGCCTGGGCCGGGTGCTCCTGCGCGGTCACCGGTCTGCTGATCAGCCCGGTGTCCTGGTCCCACCACTGGGTGTGGTGCGTGCCGGTGGTGCTGCTGCTGGCCGACGAGGCGCTGCGCCGCGGCACCCGGGCCTGGCGCGCCGCGGCGGTCGGGGCGGGGCTGGTGTTCTGCTCGTTCGCCCTGTGGTTCGTGCCGCACGGCCCGGCCCGGCCGGAACTGCACCAGACAGTCGGCCAGATGCTGCTGTCGGGCGTCTACCCGGCCGCCGGGCTGGCCTTCGTCGTGCTGGCCGCGGTGCGGGCCGCCCGCGCGCCGCGGCGCTCCTAGGCCGGCCCACCGCGCCGCACCCCGGCGAGCGCGCCCACCAGCGCCGTCGCGCCCATGGCGATCGAGGTCAGCCACACCGCGTGCGCGGAAGTGTGGGGCCCGGGCAGGGCGAGCCGGTTGAGGAAGAGGGTGCCGAGCGTGGCCACTCCGGTCAGCTGGCCGAGCTGGGTGACGGTGACCAGCAGCCCGCTGGCGTCCGCGGCCTCCTCCGGGCGGATGAGCGCCAGCGCGCCGGTGAGGTTGGGGCTGTAGGCCAGGCCCAGGCCGAGGCCCAGCAGGGCCAGCGCGGCCGGGAGGACGGCGCCGCCCGAGCCGCCGTCCCGCAGCGCCAGCCCTATCGCCCCGCACGCCGCCGCCGTCACCAGGAACCCGGCCGGGACCAGCGCGCCGTGCCGGTGCGCCGGGACCCGCCGCCAGCCCACCCCCACGATGCCGAACGCCACCGACGTCGGCACGAACATCAGCCCGCCGCGCAGCGCGCTGTAGCCCAGACCCGACTGCAGGTGCAGCGCGAAGCTGAACAGGAAGCCCGCGTTGACGGCCATCACCAGGCCGATCCTCGCCACCGCCACCGGCATCCCCGGCGCGCGCAGCACCCGCGGGGAGATCAGCGGGTCCCCGCCGCGCCGGGCCAGCCGGGCCTCCAGCACCGTGAACACCGCCAGCAGGACGCCACTGGCCGCCAGGCACAACCAGCCCCACAGCGGCCACCCCTCCTGCTGACCGAGCACCAGCGGAACGGTGAACAGCGCCACCGCCGCGGCCAGCACCAGCAGCCCCGGCAGGTCGAGCCGGCGCCGCCGCCCGGGCTCCCCGCCCCGGTCCGCCGGCAGCAGGCGCGGCCCGGCGGCCAGCAGCAGCACCCCGATGGGCACGTTGACCAGGAACACCGGCCGCCAGCCGGTCCCGAACAGATCGGCGCTGACCAGCAGCCCGCCCGCCACCTGCCCCACCGCCGACCCCGAGGCCAGCACCGCGGAGAACGCGCTCAGCGCCCGGGCCCGCGCCACACCGGTGAAGGTGCGCTGGATCAGGCTGAGCACCTGCGGCAGCATCAGCGCCGACCCGGCGCCCTGGACAATGCGGAACGCGACCAGCTCCCCGGTGCTCCCGGCCAGGCCGCAGGCCAGCGACGCGGCGGTGAAGAACGTGAGCCCGCCGAGGAACGCCCTGCGGTGCCCCAGCAGGTCGCCCAGCCGCGCCCCGGTGATCAGCAGCACGGCGTACGCGATGGTGTAGCCGGCGATCACCAGCTGGAGCCCGGCGCCGGACGCGCGCAGGTCCACGCGGATCGTCGGGGCGGCCACGTTCACGATGAACACGTCGAGCAGCGCCATGAACTGCCCGGTCAGCACGATCGCCAGCACCCAGCCGGGCCGGGGGGTGCGGTGTCCTCCGGGCCGGGCGCGGCCCCGGTGCGTCGTGGAGTGCGGGGAAAGCGTCGTCTCAGCCATGCCCGCCACTGTGCGGGCGCGGCGGTACGGGGAACGAGAGCCCGCCGATACGGGTACTGCCACCACCTGGCAGGCGCGCGGGCGGTCGGCCACCATGGCCCGCATGGGGGACATGCCGACAGGCGGCGCCGGAACGGCCCGCCGCACCGAACTCGCCGCCTTCCTGCGCAGCCGCCGGGCCCGCATCACCCCGGCCGACGTCGGCATGCCGCCGGGCCTGCGCCGCCGCACCCCCGGACTGCGCCGCGAGGAGGTCGCGCAGCTCGCCGGGGTCGGGGTGACCTGGTACACCTGGCTGGAGCAGGGCCGCCGGATCAACGCCAGCGTGCAGGTCCTGGACGCGGTGGCCCGCGTCCTGCGCCTGGACGCCACCGAGCGGGAGCACCTGTACCGCCTGGCGGGCGTGCCGTTCGTCCACGAGCAGGCCGTCGACGAGGACATGCTCGGCCCGGAGCTCCAGGGCATCCTGGACGGCCTCGAACCGCTGGCCGCGGTGGTCTACAACGCGCGCTACGACATCCTGGCGTCGAACGCCGTCTACCGGGCCATCTGGCCGCTGTCGGCCGCCGCGGACCGCAGCGAGCGCAATGTGCTGTGGGAGACGTTCACCGTGCGGGACTGCTGCTCGTCGCTGCTGGACGGGGAGGAGGCGCCGCGGATGGTCGCCCAGGTGCGGGCCGCCTACGGCCGCCATGTCGGCGAGCCGGTCTGGGAGACCTTCATCGAGCGGCTGACCAGGGCCAGTCCCCGCTTCGCGCAGCTGTGGGCGACCGGCGACGTGGCGCCGCCCGGGCCGCGGACGAAGTCCTTCCGGCACGGCTCGGTCGGCCTGCTGCGGCTGAACACCACCTCGTTGAGCATCGACGGGGTGCCCGAGCACCGGATGGTGGTCTACACCCCGGCCGACGCGGAGACCCGCGAGCGCCTCGACGACCTGCGGCTCCTGGCCGATCCCCTCGTCGGCTGCCCCCGCCACGCCCGCCCGGCCTCCGAGATCCTGGCCGGCCGTGCGGCGGCCGCATGGACCGGCGGCTGACCGGCGG
>JBEHXI010000222.1:0-12360 GCA_048498775.1 Actinomycetota bacterium
GGGAAGCGGGAACGGGTCGTGCACCCGCCGCTGCTCCTCCTCCTTGCGCCATTGCCCGGACACCTCGTCGGCGAGGGCCTCGGCCGGGTCGTCATCGGCCGGCGCCGGCCGGGCGGGCGCCGGCGGAAGCCGGGTGAGGTGGGCGGCGCGGGCCGGCAGGCCGATCAGCTCGCCGAGTTGCTCGATCTGGGCCCGGCTGAGGCGTCGGTACCAGCGTTGCACCCGGCTCGCCGTGAGCCTGCCAGGACCGTCGGTGGCGTGATGGAGGCTGATCACTCCGATCAGGTGGCCGCTGCTCCACACCGCGGCTCCCGACATCCCCTCCCAGGGGGAGTGTCCCTCCGGATCGGGCCCCGGAGCGCTCACGGAGATCTCCAGGGTGCCCTTGCGCAGGTCCGCCCACGGGGTGGTGCTGCCCTGCGCATGGTGGGAGTCCCGGTACAGGATGCTCCTGTTGACCTCCGACGACTCGATGTCGAGGCGCAGCTTGAACTTGGGGAAGCCCAGCGATTCGCAGTCCACGGGCTGGGTGATGCGGCCGAACCGCACCGGCGGGACGTCGGCGGCCTCCAGCTCTCTGCCGCCCGCGTCGTTCACTATCCGCAGCACCGCGACGTCGACGTCGGAGTCCTCCCACACCGGCTCCGGCTCGGCGGGCAGCTCCGTCACGTCACCGTCCTCGGTGAGGAAACGCAGCGTGACCGAGACCGCCTCCCGTACGACATGCGCCGCCGTGAGCACCGCGTCCGCACTCACCCGGTAGCCCGATCCGCGCCACTCCTCGCCGCCGCGCCGGACGACGACGAGCTGGACCACGCGCCGTACATCGAGCCCGCCCGGCTCGGGCGCCCCGGACGCGGCACCGTCCGCGGCACTCATCGCCCGCCCCTGGTCCCGCTGGCCAACTCGCTCATCCACGCCCCCTCGGCGGTGCCGGCCGGTCACAAGAACTCTAGCCGTACGGAGCGCCCGAAAACAGGACAAGTGAGCACGGTGACCGGAACCGGCGCGGACCGCTCCGCGGCGTCCGCGGCGCTACACAGCGGGCGCGGCGGGCGCCGTGGAGAAGCGGCGCAGCCCCGGGGTGGTGGCCGCGACCAGCGCGACGGCCACCACGCACAGCAGGCCGCCGCCGACCAGGGCCATCGCACCTGACGTCACGTCAGCCACCAGTCCGGCACGCAGATTTCCCAGGTCCGGGCCCGCCTGGCCGACGATCTGCTCGGCGGCGCCGGCGCGCCCGAGCAGGGCGGCCGGCGTGTGCGTCTGCACCACCGTGCCGCGCGACACCACGGACACGGCGTCCGCGGCACCGGCCAGCACCAGGAAGCCCAGCCCGGCCCAGGGGTCGCGGGACAGCCCGAACAGCGCGAGCGCCACTCCCCAGGCGGCCGATCCGCCGAGCATCACCAGCCCCGGCCGCGCCGCCCGGGTGAACGTCCCGGACAGCAGCGAGGCGGTGACGCCGCCCACCGCGATCGCCGTCGGGAACAGCCCCAGGGTGCGCGGATCGCCGCCGAACCGCTCGGAGTTGACCAGCGGGAAGAGACTGACCGGCATCGACAGCACGGTGGCGGCCAGGTCGGTCAGCAGGGCCCCGCGCACCGCGGGAGTCCGCACCAGGAAGGCCGGCCCGTCCAGCACCCCGCGCGGGCCCGGCCGGGCCGCCTCGCCGCCGGGCCGCATCGACGGCAGTCCGAACGCGCCGTGGAAGGCCGCCGCGAAGGTCAGCGCGTCCACCAGGTAGCAGCCGCCGGGACCCACCGCGCCCAGCAGCAGTCCGCCCAGTGCCGGCCCGAGCAGCATCGCCCCCTGGAAGGCGACCCGGTTCAGCGCCAGCCCGGCGGCCAGCCGGTCGCCGGGCAGCAGCGCCGGGACGAAGGTGCGGGCCGCCGGGCCGCCCCCGGCCCCGAAGAAGGACTCTGCCGCGACCAGCAGCAGCACCCCGGCGACCGGGAGGTGCCCGGTGAACCCCTGCACCGCGAGCAGCACCGAGCACACCGCCTGCCCGGCGGTCGTCACCAGGTAGAACACCCGCCGGTCCACACGGTCGACGACCGCTCCGGCGAACAGCCCGAACACGAGGACCGGCACCGCCTGTGCCGCGCCGACCGCGCCGGTCCACACCGTGCTGCCGGTCGTCCGCCAGACCTGGAACGCCACCGCCACCAGCGTCATCTGGCTGCCGAGCCCGGAGAGCGACCGCCCGAGCCACAGCCGCCGGAAGGCCGGTGACAACCGCAGCGGAGTGACGTCGATCAGCGCGCGTCTCACGCCCATGCCGGGCCGCCCGCCCCGGCGAAGCCGCGAGGGATGCGGTCGTGGGGACCCCGCGGGGCACGCCATGGACGCCGCTCGGTCGGATTCCGCGTTCCGTGTCCGGTCACATCCGGCATCGTGGCAGCGCCCGTCCCCGGGCCGCCGGGAATTTCCGCGCGCGCCGGGGGTCAGCCGCCGGTGCGCGGCGCCGGGCCGGTGCTGCCCCGCTCGACCAGTTCCAGGCCCGCGACCTGCACGTCGCCGGCCTGCTCGCCCGCGACGATCCGGCGCAGATGGCGGGCGGCCTCGGCCCCGTACCCGGCGATGTCGCGGTGCAGCGCGGTCAGTCCCGGCTGGATCACCTCACACAGCGGGGAGTCGTCCCAGGCCACCAGGGAGATCTCTCCGGGCACGGGTATGCCCAGGTGGTGGGCGACCCCCAGGCCGGCGACGGCCATCACGTCGTTGTCGTAGAGGATCGCGCTGGGCCGGGCGTCGCCCTCCAGCAGGCGGCGGGTGGCGGCCGCGCCCTGCTCCGCGCTGTAGTCGGTCTCGACCGTGGCACCGCGCATCCCGTACGCGGCGAGAGCCGACGTGAAGGCCTCGGTGCGGATCCTGGAGTGCCACAGCGCGGCCGGGCCGGCCACCCGCGCCACGTCCCGGTGCCCCAGCTCCGCGAGGCGGCCCACCGCGGTGCGGACCGCCTCGGCGTCGTCGCTCCACACCGCGGGCAGACCCCCGGCGCCGGCCGGCGCCCCGATCACCACGGCGGGCAGGCCGAGTTCGCGCAGCGCCGCGATGCGCTCGTCGCCGACCGCCACGTCGACCAGGAAGACCCCGTCCACCCGGCGGCTCGCCCACCAGCCGCGATAGGCGTCGATCTGCGCCTGGACGTCCTCCACCACGGTGAACAGCAGCGCGATCCCCTCGCCGGACAGTTCGGCCTGGATGCCGGAGATGAGCTGCATGAAGAACGGCTCGATGCCGAGTATCCGGGCGGGGCGGTCCACCACGAGCCCGTACGCGCCGGCGCGGCCGTCGGACAGGGCGCGCGCGGCGGTGTTGGGCTGCCACCCCATCTCCTCGGCGATGGCGAGGATGCGGGTGCGGGTGGCCTCGGAGACACCCCGCTTGCCGTTCAGGGCGAACGAGACCGCCCCCTTGGTCACCCCCGCCTTGCGGGCGATGTCCGCCATCGTCGGCCGCTTCACCAGCGCTTCCTCCACTCCCCGGCCCTGCCGCCGAGCGGGTGCGGCGACACCGCACAGTCTGGCACGCGGGGGCACGCCACGGCCGGTCAGCGCCCTCGCGACCTTGACACTAAACCGGTCCAGTGATTGCATCGACCGCCGTATCCGCCATCACGCATCCGGGCCGCCGCGCCCTTCGCCCCACCGCCGTATCCCCGCGGCCCGCGCCACCGGCCGCCGAGCGCCCGGGACGCACGCGGACACCGCGTGCCCGGCCGCACCGAGCCCTCCGCCGTACCCCGCCGACGCACCGCAGCCCCACCACGAAGGGACGCTTGCCATGCAGCGCAGCTCCGCCCGTCTGACCGCCTCCGGCACCCCGGTCACCTGGCTCGGCGCCAACTACTGGTCGCGCGCCGGCGGCCCGCTGATGTGGCGCTCCTACGACCCGGGCGTCATCGAGGAGGAACTGCGCGTCCTGCGCGACCACGGGCTGACCATGACCCGCTCGTTCTTCTACTGGCCGGACTTCATGCCCACGCCCACCACCGTCGACGAGGAGAAGTGCGCGCACTTCGCCGACTTCCTCGACCGGCACCACGGCCTCGGCATGACCACCGTCCCCACCTTCATCGTCGGCCACATGTCGGGCGAGAACTGGGACCCCGCCTGGCGGGGCGGCCGCGACCTGTACACCGACGTGTGGATGGTGGCCCGGCAGGCGTGGTTCGCCGGTCAGATGGTGCGCCGCTTCAAGGACCACCCGGCCGTCGCCGGCTGGCTGGTCTCCAACGAGATGCCGATCTACGGCGCCGCCACCCAGGACCGCGACGCGGTCTCCTCCTGGGCGCAGATCATGGTCGACGCGGTGCGCGCGGCCGGCGGCACCCAGCCGGTCTCGCTCGGTGACGGCGCCTGGGGCAGGGAGAACAGCGGCCGGGAGAACGGCTTCTCGGTGCGGTACTGCGCGGAGATCTGCGACTTCCTCGGCCCGCACGTCTACCGCATGGAGAACGACCCCGTCCGGCAGCACCACGCCGCCGCCTGGGTGTGCGAGCTGACCGGGACCTTCGGGCGCCCGGTGGTCCTGGAGGAGTTCGGCGTCACCTCCGACTTCGTCTCCGGCGAGAACGCCGCCCACTACTACCGGCAGACGCTGCACAACAGCCTGCTGGCCGGCGCCACGGGATGGATCGGCTGGAACAACACCGACTACGACGGCCTGCGGCACCAACCGCCCTACCTGCACCACGCCTTCGAGATGCACTTCGGCCTCACCGACTCCGCCGGGCGGCCCAAGCCGCAACTGGCCGAGTTCAAGCGGTTCGCCGCCCTCCTGGAGCGCGTCGGCATCGGCCGCACCCGGCGGGCCGACACCGACACCGCGGTGGTCGTCTCCTCCTACCTGGACACCGCGTACCCGTTCACCCGCCCCGAGGACGCGACCTACGCGCAGGAGACGGCCCGCCAGGCATGGGTGGCCGGGCGGCTCGCCGGACTGGCGCCCGCGGTCACCCGGGAGAGCGACGGGCTGCCCGGCGACGCCCTGCTGTACCTGGTGCCCTCCACCAAGCAACTGCTCGCGCCCACCTGGTACGAGTTGGAGCGCCGCGCCCGCGCCGGCTCCACCGTCTGGGTCTCCTACTCCCCCGGTGCCCACGACGAGCAGCGCGGCCCGTGGTACGCGCACCTCGACGAGTTGTTCGGCGTGCGGCACCGGCTGGAGTACGGGCTGGTCAACCCGGTCGAGGACGACGAGATCACGTTCACCTTCACCCGGCCGTTCGGCACCCTGCCGGAGGGTGCCCGGCTGTCGTTCCGCGCGGCCGGGACCGAGAACAGCCGTGTCTTCCTGCCGGTGGAGCCGGCCGGTGCCGAGGTGCTGGCCGTCGACGCGCACGGCCGGCCCGCGCTGCTGCTGCGTGAGGTGGGCGAGGGCTCCATGGTGCTGTGCACCTACCCCGTCGAGCACATGGCCGCGGTGACGCCCCGGGTCAACCCGGACGACTCCGTGGCCCTCTACGACGCCCTGGCCGGGCACGCGGGCGTGCGGCGCCCGGTGACCGTGGCCGATCCGCGGGTCGTCGTCGACCGCCTGGAGCACGAGGACGGGCGGGTCTTCGTCTGGCTGGTCAGCCAGGCGCGCGAGGAGCTGACCGTCAAGCCGGCCGTGACCGGCGCCGCGGCCCTGTACGACCTGGACGGCGCGCCGGCCGAATCGGTCACCCTGCCGGTCTACGGGGTGCGGGTGCTGGAGCTGCGCCCGGCCTGACGCCCCGTCAGGTGCTGGCTGTCGGGCGGTCCGGCGGCGCCGGGCTCAGCGGGCCGCGGCCATCGCCCGGGCGTGGGCGCTGAGCAGGGCGGTGGTGCTTCGCCCGGGGTTGGCCGGGTCGTTGTTCCAGGTGATGCGGAAACCGTCGTAGTCCGGGTAGTAGGAGCCGTCGTCGACCCGCGAGGTGAGCAGCCAGAACTGGTCGCCCGCGCCGCCGCCGTCCAGCACCGCGCGGGTCCACGCGGTGTACGCGGCGTCCCGCGCCGCGGTGTCCGGGATGCCCTTGGCCGCGTCGACGGACACCCCGGCCGGTTGCGGGAGTTGGCCCGGACGCCGTTCCGGCGGCCTGCCGATCGAAGCACTAATCCGGTTCAGCGGTCAATCCGCCGCACCCCGCCTCTTCTCCGGGCACCACTCCGGGCTCTTCTCCGGCGCCGTCCGGTCCGGCTTGACACCGACCGATCGGCGCGCTGTCATGTCGCAGGCTGTTCGGTCCTGTTGCGCTCTGTGGGATTCGAGGACGTTCAGGAGATCGGTGTCCTGTCGGTGCGGCGTCTCCCGGCGGCTCCCGGCCTCTCCCGGCGCCGGACGCGCGGAGGGACGAGGCCGGGCCCACCGACCGCGACCGCGACAACGGCCGCACCGCCCGCCGACCCGCCCCGCTCCCGAGGAGTCCCGTGACCTACGTCGCCGCCGAGACGCGCTACGACGCCATGCCCTACCGCCGCACCGGCCGCAGCGGGCTGAAGCTGCCCGCCGTCTCCCTCGGCCTGTGGCACAACTTCGGCTCCAGCGACCCGCTGGACAACCAGCGCGCGATTCTCCGCCGCGCGTTCGACCTCGGCGTGACCCACTTCGACCTCGCCAACAACTACGGCCCGCACCCCGGCGCCGCCGAGGAGAACTTCGGCCGGATCCTCGCCCGGGACCTGCGCCCGTACCGCGACGAGATGGTCGTCTCCACGAAGGCCGGCTACCTCATGTGGCCCGGCCCGTACGGCGAGTGGGGCTCGCGGAAGTACCTGCTGTCCAGCCTCGACCAGAGCCTGACGCGGATGGGCCTGGAGTATGTCGACATCTTCTACTCCCACCGCCCCGACCCGGACACGCCCCTGGAGGAGACCATGGGCGCGCTGGACACCGCGGTCCGGCAGGGCAAGGCGCTCTACGCCGGCATCTCCAACTACCCGCCGGAGCAGACCCGCGAGGCCGCCCGCATCCTCCGGGAGCTGGGCACCCCGCTGCTCATCCACCAGCCGTCGTACTCGATGCTCAACCGCTGGGTGGAGGACGGGCTGCTGGACGCGCTCGACGAGGTGGGCGCCGGCTCGATCGCGTTCTCCCCGCTGGCCCAGGGACTGCTGACGGACCGCTACCTGTCCGGGATCCCGGCCGGGTCGCGGGCGGCCGGTGCCAGTCCCTTCCTCACCCCGGCGGGCATCACCGACGACCTCCTGGAACGCACCCGGGCCCTCGACGCCATCGCCAGGCGCCGCGGGCAGACCCTGGCCCAGCTCGCCATCGCGTGGGTCCTGCGCGGCGGACGCGTCACCTCCGCCCTGGTCGGGGCCAGCAGCGTCCGCCAGCTGGAGGACAACGTCGCCGCCGCCCACCACCTCGACTTCGACCCCGCCGAGCTCGCCGAGATCGAGCGCTACGCCCGCGACACCAGCCGATAGCGGGGCGGGTCCGTTCGCCGGAGCGTCCCGCGCGCGACGCCCCTGGGCACCGGCCGGTTCAGCCCGCCGGGTGCCGTCCGGCGCCGCGCAGCGGGGAGAAGCGGCAGGTGGCGGTCGTCCCGCGCGGGACGTAGCGGGCCGTGGGGGACCAGCGCCGGGCGACCGGGCGGCCGTCGATGCGTTCCAGCACCGAGTCGGCGACCGACACGCCGAACTGGTGCACGTCCACGCTCATGGCCGTCAGCGCGGGGGACGCCAGCCAGCACAGGGTGGAGTCGTCCCAGGCGATCAGGCTGAGCCGGTCCGGGACCGGGACCCCGAGCTCCTTGGCGGCCGCGAGACCGGCCACCGCCATCACGTCGTTGTCGTAGAGGATCGCGGTGGGCGGCTCGTCCCGCTCCAGCAGTCCGGCCGTCAGCCGCGTCCCCGACTCGGCGGAGTAGTCGCCCTCCACCAGCAACGGCTCGATGCCCTGGGCCCGGCAGACGTCCAGCAGCGCGGCGGAACGGGCCTGGGTGTGCACCAGTTCGGCCGGACCGCTGATGCGGGCGATGTGCCGGTGGCCCAGCTCCAGCAGATGGGCGACGGCGTCACGCACCGGCCCGGTGTGGTCGGTGAGCACGGCGGGGATGCCCGCGTCGTCCTCGGCGTTGCCGACCAGCACCGCGGGCAGCTCCAGCTCGGTCAGCAGGGACGGCCGCGGGTCGGCGGTGGTCAGGTTGACGACCACCACGGCCTCCACCAGCCGCCGCTGCGCCCACCGCCGGTAGGTGGCCAGCTCCGCGTCCCGGGTGGCGACCACATGGAGCAGGACGGACAGGTCCCGCTCGACCAGCCGCTCCTCCATGCCCGCGATGAACTCCATGAACCACGGCTCGACGCCCAGCAACCGCGCCGGACGGGCCAGCACCAGGCCCACCGCGCCGGAGCCCGCTTCGTCGTTCTCCACAGTCCACCCACTCAGCGTCGGCCGCCGGGACGCCCGCCGGTCGGTCCGCCCGCGGCGGCGGCTTGCCGGACCGCGCCCCGGGCGCCAGGCTAGCAGCCGTCCCACCAGGCGCTTTCCGGGACCGGACGGCCGTTCGCGGCGGTGTGTGGCGTGCGGCCCTGGATCACCGCCCGCCGCGACCGGTAGGGTCTCGACGGCGCCAGAATCTTACGACGGCGAACAAAGTAAGTCGACGACTCATCGGCGGACAGCGACCCGCACGCCCGCGTCCGCCGATGCCGACGACCGGGAGCCGGCGCTCCGGCCGCCTCCCGCCCAGCCCCGGGGAGCCTTCCGTGTCCACCCGCCCCGAAGTCCTCCAGCTGCGCGCGGCCGGCGTCGGCCTGGTGCTCGACGTGTCCGGCACCGGCCTGCCCCGCGTCCTGCACTGGGGCCGCGACCTCGGCCCGCTCGACGGTCCCGGACTCGACGCCCTCGCCCTCGCCCGGCGGCCCCAGCCCATCGGCTTCCCGGTGGACGGGCCGGTGCCCGTCGCCGTCCTGCCGGAGCAGTCGGCCGGCTGGCTCGGCACCCCCGGCCTGGCCGGCCACCGCTCCGGCACCGACTTCTCCACCGCCTTCCACGTCCTGCGCACCGAGCTGACCGCCGGGGACGGGCCGGGCGGGACGCTCACCACCACCGCCGAGGACCGCACCGCCGGCCTCACCCTGGAGCTGACCTGCGAGCTCACCCCCGAGGGGCTGGTCCGCCAGCGGGCGGTGCTGACCAACGACGGCGACACGCCCTTCACCGTCGACGCCCTCCACCTCACCCTCCCGGTGCCCGCCGACGCCACCGAGCTGCTCGACTTCACCGGGCGCCATCTGCGCGAACGCAGCCCGCAGCGCACCGCGTTCACCCAGGGACTGCGGATGCGCGAGAACCGCACCGGCCGCACCGGCTTCGACTCGGCCTACGTCCTCGTCGCCGGCACCCCCGGGTTCGGCAACCGCGCCGGCGAGGTGTGGGGCGTGCACACCGCCTGGTCGGGAAACCACCGCACCTTCGCCGAGCGCACCTTCCACGCCGTCTCGCTGCTCGGCTCCGGCGAACTGCTGCTGCCCGGGGAGATGGTGGCGGCCCCCGGCGAGTCGTACACCTCCCCCTGGCAGTACGCCTCCTGGGGCGCCGGCCTGGACGACCTCGCGGCCCGCTTCCACCGCCATCTGCGCGCCCGCCCCGGCCACCCGCACCGGCCCCGCCCGGTGGTGGTCAACACCTGGGAGGCGGTCTACTTCGACCACGACCTGACCCGGCTGAAGGCCCTGGCCGACGCGGCGGCCGAGGTGGGCGCGGAGCGTTTCGTCCTGGACGACGGATGGTTCGGCGCCCGGCGCGACGACCGGCGGGCGCTGGGCGACTGGTACGTCTCCGACGAGGCCTGGCCCGGCGGCCTGACCCCGCTGACCGACCATGTCACCGCGCTCGGCATGGAGTTCGGCCTGTGGGTCGAGCCCGAGATGGTCAACGAGGACTCCGACCTGGCCCGCGCCCACCCGGACTGGATCATGGCCACCGGCGGGCGGCTCCCCGGCCGCGCCCGCAACCAGCAGGTGCTCGACCTGGCCCACCCCGAGGCGTTCGCCCACCTGCTGGGCCGTCTCGACGACCTGCTGTCCGCCTACCCCATCGCGTACCTGAAGTGGGACCACAACCGCGACCTGGTCGAGGCGGGCCACCAGTTCGCCGGCGGCCGCGCCGGAGTCCACGACCAGACCCTGGCCGCCTACCGGCTGATGGACGAACTGCGCCGCCGCCACCCGGGGTTGGAGATCGAGTCCTGCTCCTCCGGGGGTGGCCGGGTCGACCTGGAGATCCTGCGGCGCACCGACCGGGTGTGGGTGTCGGACTGCAACGACGCCCTGGAGCGCCAGGAGATCCAGCGCTGGACCAACCTGCTGATCCCGCTGGAGCTGATGGGCACCCATGTGGGCCCCGGCACCGCGCACACCACCCACCGGAGCCATCCGCTGGACTTCCGCGCCGGCACCGCCCTGTTCGGCCACTTCGGCATCGAGTGGGACCTCACCGCGGCGACACCCGAGGAACGGGCGCGGCTGGCGCGGTGGGTCGCGTTCTACAAGGAGATGCGCCCGCTGCTGCACTCCGGCACCGCCGTGCACGCCGACCACCCCGATCCCGCCTACCGGCTGCACGGGGTGGTCGCCCAGGACCGCTCGGACGCGCTGTTCGCCCTGGTGGCCACCGGCACGTCCGCGCAGTACCCGACCGGACCGGTCCGGCTGCCCGGGCTTGCCCCCGACACCGTCTACCGGGTGCGCCCGCAGGCCCCCGCCGACGTCCCGGACGGCAACGCCCACCGCTGGGGCGCGCAACTGCCCTGGTGGACCCCCGAGGGCGTCACCCTGCCGGGCCGCGCCCTGGAGGCCGCCGGTCTTCAGGCCCCCGTGCTCTTCCCCGAACGGCTGGTCCTGCTGCGGGCGACCGCGATGTGACGGCGTGTCATATCCCCGGCACGGCTAGAGTCGCTCCATGCCGGAGGCGAAGCAGACGTTCGAGTCGGCCATGGAGGCGTGGCAGCGGTACCAGGACAGTCCCTGGGGCCGGCTGCGGTACTCGCTCGCCGAGGCCAACCTCCTGCGGCATCTTCCCGCGCTCGGCGCCGGGCCCCTGAGGGTGCTGGACCTGGCGGGCGGCGACGGCGGCGACGCGGTGCGGCTCGCCGCCCGCGGCCACCACGTCACCGTGGTCGACTACGCCCCGGCGATGCTGGACGCCGCCCGGCGGCGGGCCGCGGCCGCCGGGGTGCCGGAGCTGGTCACCTGCGTGGAGGCCGATGTGACGGACCTTCCGGCGGCCGTCCTCGGCGGCGGCTACGACGTGGTGCTCTGCCACAACGTGCTGCAGTACCTGAGCGACGCCGCCGACGCGGTGCGGGCCGCCGCGGCACCGCTGCGGCCCGGCGGCCTGCTCTCGGTCGTGGCCTTCAACCGCCACTCGATGCCGCTGGGCATCGCCGTCCGGGAGTGCGACCCGGCCGCCGCGCTGGAGTCCCTGGACCGGCGCCGGGCCGAGACGGTCACGTTCGGCACCACGATGACCCTGTACGCGGCGGAGGAGATCACCACCGTCCTCAACGCCTCGGGATTCCCGCGGGTCGCGCACTACGGCATCCGGAGCTTCTGCGACTACATCACCGACGAGGAACGCAAGCACGACCCGGCCTTCTTCGCCGACCTGGAGCGGCTGGAGATGGCCGTCACCGACCGGCCGCCGTACCCGCACACGGCGCGGCTGTTCCAGTTGGTGGCCGCCCGGGACGGCGGCTGAGCGGCGGGGCGCGCGCCGGAAAAGGGCGCGAGCGCCGGGCGGATCTCTGGCAGCATGACGGTGCCGTCCGTCTCGCGGGAAAGGACCGGACCACCGTGGAATCCGCACAGGTCATCGTTCTCAACGGCGGCTCCAGTTCGGGCAAGTCGGCGATCGCCCGGTGCCTGCAGGCGGTCCTGCCCGGGCACTGGCTGGTCCTCGGAGTGGACACCCTGGTCGAGGCGGCGCCCGCGGCGCTGCGGACCTCCACCGCCGGGATCGAGCTGGCGGCGGACGGCGGGGTGAGCGTCGGCGCGGACTTCCGGGCGCTGGAGGCGGCGTGGATCGAGGGGGTCGCCGCGATGGTCCGGGCGGGCGCCCGGGTCGTCGTCGACGAGGTCTTCCTCGGCGGAGCGGCGTCCCAGCAGCGGTGGCGGCGGGCGCTGGAGGGCGTGCGGGTGCTGTGGGTCGGCGTGCGCTGCGACGGCGCGGTCGCGGCCGGGCGGGAGATCGCCCGCGGGGACCGGATTCCCGGTATGGCCGCCACACAGGCGGAGTTGGTGCACCGGGGCGTGGTCTATGACCTGGAGGTCGACACGGCCCGCGCCGAATCCCTGGAGTGCGCGCGGGCCATCGCCGCCCGGCTGCGTTCGTCCGCCTCCGCGGAAGCACCCGTCCCCGTGGAACAGCCCGCCTCCGCGG
>JBEHXI010000223.1:0-12154 GCA_048498775.1 Actinomycetota bacterium
GCCACCAGCAGGACGACCGCGGCCACGCCGACGCCGATGAACTCGCTCAGGTGCCCGCTGCTCTTCTGGGTGAGGGCGATGCCGTCGCCGCCCAGCGCCACCTGCACGTCGGGGCCGGCGCCGGACTTCGCGGCGTCGACGACCCGCTGGACCTGGGCGGCCTTCAGGTCGTTGGAGGGCGCGTCGAAGGTGACGGTCGCGTACGCGGTGTGCCCGTCCCGGCTGATCTGGCCCTGCCCGGCCGCGGCGTCGGTGACGGCGTAGGGGCTGGTCACGGAGGCGACCCGGGGGGCGTGGGCGACCTCGTTGAGGGCCGCGGTCATCCGCGCCTTGACGGCGGGGTCGCGGACCGTGCCGGAGCCGGTGTGCCACACGATGGTGTCGGAGTCCCCGGACTGCCCCGGGAATGCCTGCTGGAGCAGGACCGTGGCCCGGTCCGACTCGGTACCCGGAACGTGGTAGTTGCTGCTGTACGCGGAGCCCGCCACCGAGGCGGCGACCGTCAGGCCCACCAGGGCGGCGAGCCACAGCAGGATCACGGTGAGGCGGCGACTGATACACCACCGGGCAAGTGCGGCCATTCCCTGCTTCCCTGGCGTTACGTGGATCTTTCAGGGAATGACCCTCAAAGAACGCATCACGTCCATCCCCATCAACTCTGGCAGCTGGTGAAGATCGATTGATGCCTTCGTGGTGTTACTCACACAATATCTGGCCCTTACACAGGTTTGACATCGCGCAGGCATGGACAAAGGCGGCTCTCCACAAGGGGAGAGCCGCCTTTCGCCGTCCGGTGTACGGTCAGCCCTGCACGCCGAGCCGCTCCAGGATCAGCTCCTTGACCCGGGCCGCGTCCGCCTGGCCCCTGGTCGCCTTCATCACGGCGCCGACCAGGGCACCGGCCGCCGCCACCTTGCCGGAGCGGATCTTGTCCGCGATCCCGGCGTTGGCGGCGATCGCCTCGTCCACGGCGGCGCCGAGAGCGCCCTCGTCGGAGACGACCTTCAGGCCGCGCGCGGCCACCACCTCGTCCGGGCCGCCCTCGCCGGCCAGCACGCCCTCGATGACCTGGCGGGCCAGCTTGTCGTTGAGCGAGCCCTCGGCGACCAGCGCGCACACCCGGGCGACCTGCGCCGGGGTGATCGGCAGCTCGGCGGGCTCCACGCCGTCCTCGTTGGAGCGGCGGGCCAGCTCGCCCATCCACCACTTGCGGGCCTGGTCGGCCGGGGCCCCGGCGTCGATCGTGGCGTTGATCAGGTCCAGCACGCCGGCGTTGAGGACGGACTGCATCTCGTGGGCGGAGATGCCCCACTCCTCGCGCAGCCGGCGCCGCTGCTCGCGCGGCAGCTCCGGCAGCCCGGCGCGCAGCTCCTCCACCCACTCCCGGGCCGGCGCCACCGGCACCAGGTCGGGCTCGGGGAAGTACCGGTAGTCCTCGGCCTCCTCCTTGACCCGCCCGGAGGTGGTGGTGCCCTGGTCCTCGTGGAAGTGCCGGGTCTCCTGAACGATGGTGCCGCCCGAGTTCAGCACGGCCGCGTGCCGCATGATCTCGTAGCGGACGGCCCGCTCGACGCTGCGCAGCGAGTTGACGTTCTTGGTCTCCGAGCGGGTGCCGAACGTCGTGGTGCCGTGCGGGCGCAGCGACAGGTTGACGTCGCAGCGCATCTGGCCCATCTCCATCCGGGCCTCGGACACCCCGAGCGACTTGATCAGCTCGCGCAGCTCGGCGACGTACGCCTTGGCGACCTCCGGGGCGCGGCTGCCGGCGCCGGTGATCGGCTTGGTGACGATCTCGATCAGCGGGATGCCGGCCCGGTTGTAGTCCAGCAGCGAGTGGACCGCGCCGTGGATACGGCCGGTGGCACCGCCGACGTGGGTGGACTTGCCGGTGTCCTCCTCCATGTGGGCGCGCTCGATGGCGACCCGGAAGACCTCGCCGTCCTCCAGCTCGACGTCCAGATAGCCGTTGTAGGCGATCGGCTCGTCGTACTGGGAGGTCTGGAAGTTCTTCGGCATGTCCGGATAGAAGTAGTTCTTCCGGGCGAAGCGGCACCACTCGGCGATGTCGCAGTGCAGCGCCAGGCCGATCTTGATCGCGGACTCCACGCCGGTGGCGTTGACCACCGGCAGGGCGCCGGGCAGGCCCAGGCAGACCGGGCAGGTCTGGCTGTTCGGCTCGGCGCCGAGCGCCGTCGAGCAGCCGCAGAACATCTTGGTCTTGGTCCCGAGCTCGACGTGGACCTCAAGGCCCATGACCGGGTCGTACGCCGCCAGCGCGTCCTCGTACGACACCAGCTCGGTGTCAGCAGTGACAGTCACGGAAAACTTTCCCTCTCATCGGCCGCGCGGCGCCTGGACCCGCGGCCGTGTGTCAGTCGGCGAGGACGTCGTCGCTGCCCGCCCGGCGCAGCTCGCGGACCAGCAGGGCGACGCCGGTGACGATGGCCGCCGCGCTCACCACGGCGTCGACCAGCTTGAGCGTGTCCTGCTCGCCCCGGGCCGTACGCGCCTGCTTGATCACGCTCACCGCGCCGAACAGCGAGCTGCCGATGGACAGATAGGTGCCGGCCTTGGACTTCTTGAAGTTCTTGGCCTTCGAGAGCTTGCTCACTGCGCCTCCTTCACGTCACCGCGCCGCGGGTCACGGCGGCTTGGGTCACTGCTGCCCGCCCGGCGCGCGGTCAGTGCGGATCCGGCGTTCACAGGGCCGGCGCCTCCTCCAGCAGCGGGTGGCCCCAGCGTGCGGTGAACGCGGCCTCGACCGCGGCACCGACACGGTAGAGGCGGTCGTCGGCCAGCGCGGGGGCGATGATCTGCAGGCCCACCGGCAGCCCGTCCTCGGGCGCCAGACCGCACGGCAGGGACATCGCCGCGTTGCCCGCCAGGTTGGCCGGGATGGTGCACAGGTCGGCCAGGTACATCGCCATCGGGTCGTCGGCGCGCTCGCCGATCGGGAACGCGGTGGTCGGCGTGGTCGGCGAGACCAGCACGTCCACCTCGCCGAACGCCCGCTCGAAGTCGCGGGTGATCAGCGTGCGCACCTTCTGTGCGGAGCCGTAGTACGCGTCGTAGTAGCCGGAGCTGAGCGCGTAGGTGCCGAGCATGATCCGGCGCTTGACCTCAGGGCCGAAGCCGGCCTCCCGGGTCAGCGCGGTGACCTCCTCGGCGGAACGCGTCCCGTCGTCGCCGGTCCGCAGGCCGTAGCGCAGGCCGTCGAAGCGGGCCAGGTTCGACGAGCACTCGCTCGGCGCGATCAGGTAGTAGGCCGCCAGGGCGTAGGTGAACGCCGGGCAGGAGACCTCGACGACCTCGGCGCCCAGCTCCCGCAGCAGCTCCACCGACTCGGTGAAGCGCTGCATCACGCCGTCCTGGTAGCCCTCGCCGGAGAACTCCTTGACGACGCCGACCCGCATGCCCTTCACGTCGCCGGCCCGGGCGGCCGCGACGACGGCCGGGACCGGCGCGTCGATCGAGGTGGAGTCCATCGGGTCGTGGCCGGCGATGGCCTCGTGCAGCAGGGCCGCGTCCAGCACGGTGCGGGCGCACGGGCCGCCCTGGTCCAGGGAGGAGGAGAACGCCACCATGCCGTACCGGGAGACCGCGCCGTAGGTCGGCTTGACGCCGACCGTGCCGGTGACGGCGGCGGGCTGGCGGATCGAGCCGCCGGTGTCGGTGCCGATCGCCAGCGGCGCCTGGAAGGACGCCAGGGCCGCGGCCGAGCCGCCACCGGAGCCGCCGGGGATGCGGGTGAGGTCCCACGGGTTGCCGGTCGGGCCGAAGGCGCTGTTCTCGGTGGAGGACCCCATGGCGAACTCGTCCATGTTGGTCTTGCCGAGGACGACGATGCCGGCCGCCTTCAGGCGCCTGGTGACCGTCGCGTCGTACTGCGGGATCCAGCCCTCGAGCATCTTCGAGCCGACGGTGGTCGGCACGCCCTCGGTGGTGAAGATGTCCTTCAGCGCCAGCGGGACACCGGCCAGCGGGCCGAGGTCCTCGCCGGCGGCGCGCCGGTCGTCCACGGCGCGGGCCTGGGCGAGCGCGCCCTCGGTGTCGACGTGGAGGAAGGCGTGCACCTTCTCGTCGATCGCGGCGATCCGGTCCAGATGGGCCTGCGCCACCTCGACGGCACTGGCCTCGCCGGAGGCGACGGCGGCGGCGGTCTGCGCGGCGGTGAGCCTGGTCAGGTCGGTCACGGTCAGTCCTCCCCGAGGATCTGCGGGACCTTGAAGCGCTGCTGTTCCTGTGCCGGGGCGCCGGACAGGGCCTGCTGCGGGGTCAGCGACGGCCGGACCTCGTCCGGGCGCATGACGTTGGTGAGCGGCAGGGGGTGGGAGGTCGGGGGGATGTCCTCCCCGGCCACCTCGGAGACGCGGGCGACCGCGCCGATGATCTCGTCGAGCTGTCCGGCGAAGTGGTCGAGCTCTTCGTCCTTCAGCTCAAGACGCGACAGCCGGCCGAGGTGGGCGACCTCCTCGCGCGTGATGCCAGGCATGCAGCGATCCTCAGGGTGAGTGTGTAGGTTTCCCGGCCAATCCTATGGCGGGCCCGGCCCGGCGGGCGAAACGCTTATCCCCGGGCGCCTGTCCCCAGGTGCCGGCGGCGGGCCGCGGCGGACGGGCGGGGGCTACTTGACCGCCTGCTCGGAGGCGGGCTGGCCGGCGGTCTCGGGGGCGCGCTCGGCTCCGGGCCCGGAATCGGCGTCGGCGGGCCCGGCCGGCTCGGCGGGCTTGGCCGGCTTCGCGGCGATCGCCTTCGGCCCGGCCTCCGGGGTGAGGTGGTCGCCGCGGTGCCAGCCGCTCTTGGCGCGCACCCGCAGCCAGGCGGTGGCCTCCTCGGGCGGCATCGCGGCGGCGACCAGCCAGCCCTGGATCGCGTCGCAGCCCAGGTCGCGCAGCCGCTCCCAGGTCTCGTCGTCCTCGACGCCCTCGGCGATCACCAGCAGCCCGAGCGAGTGGGCCAGGTCCACCGTGCAGCGCACGATCTCGGCGTCCTCGGCGTCGACGACCAGCCGGGCCACGAACGAGCGGTCGATCTTCAGCTCGCTGACCGGCAGCCGCCGCAGGTGGACGAGGGAGGAGTAGCCGGTGCCGAAGTCGTCCAGCGACATCTTCACGCCGTGGGCGGTCAGGCCCGCCATGGTGGCGGCGGCCCGCTGCGGGTCCTCCAGCAGCACATGCTCGGTGATCTCCAGTTGCAGGGCGCTGGGCGGGACGCCGTGCCGGGCGAGCCGGGCGGCCACCGCGCCCGCGAAGCCGGGGCTGTGCACGTCGCGCGGCGAGACGTTGACGGCGACGGGGACCTCGATGCCCATCCCCCGCCACCGGGCGACCTGGGCCAGCGCCGTCTCCAGGACGTACTCGGTCAGCTGCGGCATCAGCCCGGAGGTCTCGGCGATGGCGATGAACTCCTCGGGGCTGACCCGGCCGCGCTCGGGATGCACCCAGCGCACCAGGGCCTCCAGGCCCGCCACCTTGCCGTCGAAGCGGACCTTGGGCTGGTAGTGCAGCTCCACGTCGCCGGCGTCCAGGGCGCGCCGCAGGTCGCCGAGGAGCCCCAGGCGGTCGGGGGTGTTGCCGTCGCGGGTGGCCTCGTAGACCTCCACGCCGGAGCGGTCCCGTTTCGCCTCGTACATGGCGACGTCCGCGCGGCGCAGCAGGCCCTCGGCGTCGACGGCGTGGTCGGGGAAGACGGCGACGCCCGCGCTGGCCTCCAGCACCAGGGTCAGCCCGTCCAGGTTCAGCGGTGAGCTCAGGGCGGCCACCAGGGAGCGGGCGATGCGCTGGGCGCGGGTCGGCGAGTCGCAGACGGGCAGCAGCACGGCGAACTCGTCGCCGCCGAGCCGGGCGGCCTCGGCGCCGCGCGGCAGCGCCAGGCGCAGCCGGTCGGCGATCTGCAGCAGGAGCCGGTCTCCGGCGAGGTGGCCGAGGGTGTCGTTGACCGAGCGGAACCGGTCCAGGTCGATCAGCAGCAGCGCCGCCCGCTCGCCGTCGCGCTCGGCGTGCTCCAGCGCGGACCAGGTGCGCTCCAGGAGCCACTGACGGTTCGGCAGGCCGGTCAGCGGGTCGCGCAGCTGCTCCTCGGCGCGTGCCCGGGCGATCCACAAGGTGGAGTCCAGGGCGATCAGCGGCACCGCGAACAGCGGGAGCAGCTCCGGCAGATGGACGGCGACGATCACGATCAGCGGGGAGATCCCGAGCAGGGCGACGCCGACCAGGGCCTGGCGCACCAGGGCGGTGCGGGCCACGGTCGGCAGGCCGCCGCCGCGCGGGGCGTAGGCGTACCAGAGCAGGACGCGGCTGGCGCCCAGGTAGCTCAGCGAGGCGGCGACGACGGCCGGCACGGTGGCCGGCGTCCAGGAGTCGGGCAGCCACGGGCTCTCGACGGACGGGTGGGCGCCGCAGACGTCCAGCACCAGGGCGGCCACGCCGATCCCGAGCAGGTCCACCGCGCCGTGCAGGACGGCCTGGCGCCAGCGGTGCCGCCGGGCCGCGCCGACCAGCGCCACGATGGCGAGGCTGACCAGGCCGGCCGGCACCCAGCCGTACAGCAGCAGCACGGCCAGTGTCAGGGCGGCGCCGCTGCCGGTGCCGCCCCACCAGCGGTCCCGGCCGAGCGCGACCAGGTGGCCCACCACCGCGCCGGTGAGCACGGCGAGCGCCCAGCCTGGCGCGCCGCCGGGGAAGAGGGCGTGCCCCGCGAGGAGCGCCTGCAGCACGCCGGCGGCCAGTGCCAGTACGGCCAGGGCGGGCACCGCCGCGCGCAGCACCGCAGGGGGCACCAGCGGTACGGCGGACGGCCGCCGAAGCGGCGCTGGTCCGGCGTTGTCCGTCGGTTTCATGCCCGTCCCTCTCACAGCCGGGGTGCTGCGCCCGTGGGTGGCCACGCCCGGCGACAAGGTTGATGCCCGGCGGAAGCGCACCTCAACAGTAGGCCGCGAAAGGCTGTCATGAGCAGCGATCGCGAGTGGTTGCCCGAATGGCGCCCGCACTCATCATCCGTCTGCTATGTGCCGAACGGGTGAAGTTCGCCGACTGTTCGGGTGGTGTTGCGTGACTTTCACGTAGCTACTGCGTGGGGTTCACGGCGACCTCCGAAGCGGCCTCCACACCGCGTTCGAGCAGTACAGCGAAGCCTTCCTCGTCCAGGACGGGCACCTTCAGCTGGACCGCCTTGTCGTACTTGGAGCCCGGATTGTCGCCCACCACGACGAACGAGGTCTTCTTGGAGACCGAACCGGTGACCTTCGCGCCACGCGCGGCGAGCGCATCTTTCGCGCCATCTCGCGTATAGGACTGAAGCGTTCCGGTGACGACCACGGTCAGCCCCTCCAGGGGGCGCGGGCCCTCCTGCGAGCCCTCCTCGGTGAACCGCACGCCGGCGGCGCGCCACTTCTCGATGATCTGACGGTGCCAGTCCTCGGCGAACCACTGCTTGACGGAGGCGGCGATGGTGGGGCCGACGCCCTCGACGGCGGCCAGTTCCTCCTCGTCGGCCTCGGCGATGCGGTCCAGGTCGCGGAACTCGCGGGCGAGCGCCTCGGCGGCGACCGGCCCGACATGACGGATGGACAGGCCGGTGATGACGCGGGCCAGCGGGCGCTGCCGGGCGGCCGCGATGTTGTCCAGCATGGCCAGGGCGTTCTTCTTCGGCTCACCCTTGGCGTTGGCGAAGAAGGTGACGACCTTCTCCTCGCCGGTCTTCGGGTCCCGCTTGGGCAGTCCGCTGTCCGGATCCAGTACATGGCTGCGGATGGGCAGCAGTTGTTCGATCGTCAGGTCGAACAGGTCGCCCTCGTCGCGCAGCGGCGGCTCGGCCGGCTGCAGCGGCTGGGTGAGGGCGGCGGCCGCCACATAGCCGAGGTTCTCGATGTCCAGGCACCTGCGGCCGGCGAGGTAGAAGATCCGCTCGCGCAACTGGGCGGGGCAGTGGCGGGCGTTGGGGCAGCGCAGGTCGACGTCGCCCTCCTTCATCGGCTGGAGCGGGGTGTCGCACTCCGGGCACCGGGACGGCATGACGAACTCCCGCTCGGTGCCGTCCCGCAGGTCCGCCACCGGGCCGAGGATCTCCGGGATGACGTCGCCGGCCTTGCGCAGCACCACGGTGTCGCCGATCAGCACGCCCTTGGCCCGGACCACGTCCTGGTTGTGCAGGGTGGCGAACTCGACCTCGGACCCGGCGACGGTGACCGGCTCGACCTGGGCGTACGGGGTGACCCGCCCGGTGCGGCCGACGCCCACCCGGATGTCGATCAGCTTGGTGTTGACCTCCTCCGGCGCGTACTTCCAGGCGATGGCCCAGCGCGGGGCGCGTGAGGTGGAGCCGAGACGGCCCTGCAGCGGGACCTCGTCGACCTTGACGACCACGCCGTCGATCTCGTGCTCCACCGAGTGCCGGTGCTCGCCGTAGTAGGCGATGTACTCGCGCACCTCGTCGATCGTGGGCAGCACCTTCACATACGGGGAGGTCGGCAGGCCCCAGCGGCGCATCAGCTCGTAGGACTGCGACTGGCGTTCGAGGGGGAAGCCGTCGCGGGCGCCGGTGCCGTGGACGACCATGTGGAGCGGGCGGGACGCGGTGATCCGCGGGTCCTTCTGCCGCACCGACCCGGCGGCGGCGTTGCGCGGGTTGGCGAACGGCTTCTCGCCCGCCTCGACCAGCCGGGCGTTGAGCTCCTCGAACTTCTCCATCGGGAAGTAGATCTCGCCGCGCACCTCGATCAGGGCGGGCACGTCGTCGCCGTGCAGCCGGTCCGGCACCGCGGCGATGGTGCGGACGTTCGGCGTGATGTCCTCGCCGGTGCGGCCGTCGCCGCGGGTGGCGGCCCGGGTGAGGCGGCCGTGCTCGTAGGTGAGGTTGACCGCCAGGCCGTCGACCTTCAGCTCGCACAGGAAGTGGTACTTCAGCCCCGCGAGGTCGGCCGCGACGCGCTCGGCCCAGGCGGAGAGCTCCTCCGGCTCGAAGGCGTTGTCCAGGCTGAGCATGCGCTCGCGGTGCTGCACCGCGGTGAACTCGGTGGCGTAGGCGCCGGCGACCTTCTGGGTGGGCGAGTCCGGGGTGCGCAGCTCCGGGTGTCTGTCCTCCAGGGCCTCCAGGCGCCGCAGCAGCGCGTCGAACTCGGCGTCGCTGATGACCGGCTGGTCCTTGACGTAGTACCGGAACCGGTGCTCCTCGACCTGCTCGGCCAGCTGAGCGTGCTCCTCGCGCGCCTCGGCAGGGGTGTCCACTTCGGGCCTCCGTATCTGGGAAATCCCCTCGAACCAGCGGGGGCGTCACTCAGGGTCGTCGACGAGTGTCCGGGCCGCCCTGACGCAGTGCTCCAGTGCCGCGCGGGCGTACGCGGGCGAGGCGCCCGCCAGCCCGCACGTGGGCGTGACCACCACGGACTCCCCCAGCGTCCCCGGTGACAGGCCCAGCGCTCGCCACAGCGACCGGACACCACTGACGCTACCCGCAGGGTCCGACAATCCCCGTCCCGCGCCGCCGCCCCGGCCCTCCGTGCTCGGCACCACCCCGGCGAACAGCGTGGTGCCCGCCTCCACGGCCTCCCCGACCGCGTCCCAGTCACGCTCGGTGAGCAGCCCGACGTCGAACGAGATCCCCACCGCGCCGGCGCGCCGCAGCAGCGCGAACGGCACCTGGGGAGCGCACGAGTGCACGATCAGGGGTGCGTCCACGCTCTCCGCGATCCCGCGCAACGCCCCCTCGACGACGCCGCGGTCCACCGCGCGGTAGGTCCGGTAGCCGCTGGCGGTGCGCACCCGGCCCTGCAGGACGGTGGTCAGCGACGGCTCGTCGAGCTGGAGCACCACCCGGGCGCCGGGCACCCGCCGCGCCACGTCGGCCACGTGCAGCCGCAGTCCCTCGGTGAGCGAGGCGGCCAGATCGCGGCAGGCCCCGGGATCGGACAGCGCCGCCTGGCCGGTTTTCAGCTCCACCCCGGCCGCCAGCGTCCAGGGCCCGACCGCCTGTACCTTCAGCGGCCCGGCATACCCCTGCGCGAACTCCTCCAGCGCGTCGAGGTCCTCCACCAGCCAGGCCCTCGCCCGCCGGGTGTCGCGCCCGGGGTGGTCGCCGAACCGCCAGCCGCTGGGCTCCACCCGCGCGTACAGCTCGACCAGCATCCCCAGGGTGCGGCCGAGCATGTCGGCGCCGGGCCCGCGGGCGGGCAGTTCGGGCAGGAACGGGAAGGTCTCCAGGGCGCCGGTGGCCACCCGCGCCGCCTCGCGCGCGTCCTCGCCCGGCATCGACCCCACGCCGGTGGCCGTGCCCGCGCCCCAGCCGGGCCCCGTCTGTGTCGTATCCGGTGTGTCCTGCGGTGTCTCCTGGGTGCTCACGCCGGAAGCCTACGAGACGGCGCTTGCCATCGGCCCGCGTGCAGCCGCAGGTCAGCAATGGCGCGCCACCGGGCGCGGATCACCGGCCGGGCCGGACGGTGATGTCGGTCAGCACCGCGTCGCGCGGCAGGTCCAGCGCGGTCAGGACGGCCGTCGCGACGGAGTCGGGGGCGATCCAGCGGTCCGCCTCGTACTCCTTGCCCTCCTGGCGGTGCACCTTCTCCTGCATGGGGGTCGCCGTGCGCCCCGGGTACACGGTGGTCACCCGCACGCCGGCCTCGCGCTCCTCCGCGCGCAGTGCGTCGGCCAGCGCCTTCAGCCCGTGTTTGGCGGCGGCGTACACCCCCCAGCCGGGTGCGGCGGCAAGGCCCTGACCGGAGTTGACGAAGACCACGTGCCCGCGGGCGATCCTCAGCTGCGGCAGGAACAGCCGGGTCAGCTCGGCGGGGGCCACGAGGTTGGCGGCGAGGGTCTGGTTCCACACCGCGGGCGTCATCTCGCCGATGGTCCCGAGTTCGACCACGCCGGCGACGTGCAGCAGCGAGTCGAGCCGGTCGGGCATCGGCTGGCGCTCGAAGGCCCAGGACAGCCGCTGCGGCTCGGCCAGGTCGCCCACCAGGGTGCGGGCCTTGGGGAACCGTTCCGCCAGCTGCCGGGCGCGGCCCGCGTCCCGGGCGAGCAGCCACAGGTCGTCGCCGCGCTCCGCGAGGCGGTGGGCGAGGGCGGCACCGATGCCCGAGGACGCGCCGGTGATCAGGTGAGTGGACATGCCCTCATGGTCGCACCGCCGGGCGCGCGACCGGACACCGGCGATCAGCGGACGCCGGCGGCCTCCTCCAGATAGGCCAGCGCCCCGGCGGCGTCCTCGGCGAAGAAGACCAGTTCGGTCAGCGGCAGGGGCAGGAACCCCTCGGCGTCCATCCGCTGCAACTGCTGCTTGAGGCCGTCGTAGAAGCCGGCGGTGTTCAGCAGGACGACGGGCTTGCTGTGCAGGCCGTGCTTCTTCAGCTCCAGGATGTCGGTCGCCTCGTCCAGCGTCCCGGTGCCGCCGACCATGACGACGACCGCGTCGGCCCGCGCCAGCAACTGCGCCTTGCGGGCGGCGAGATCGGGGGCGATCACCATCTCGTGGGCGTCCTTGCGCGCCTTGTGGTGCAGGAACTCCACGGATATCCCGACGAGCCGGCCGCCGTGCCGGTGCACCCCGTCGGCGATCACCTTCATCAGCCCGACGTCCGAGCCGCCCCACACCAGCGTGTGCCCGCCCTTGCCGATCAGCTCGGCGAACTCGCGCGCGGGGGTGGTGTAGCGCTCGTCGAGTTCGGCCGCGGACAGGAAGACGCAGATGTTCATACCGTCACCGTATCGGCCCGAACGTGTATGCCCGGTGGGACGGCGGAACCGGGGGAACAAGACCCGGCGTGTCCATGTCCAGACTGTCCACACGGCGGTCCACACGACCGACCACGCGACCGACCACGCGACTGTCCACACGACCGACCACCCGGCCAGCGCACGCAGCCGACCACTGCACCCGCGGAACGCGCGGCCGACTCCGACATCACCAGGGGAAAATCATGCTCGGACATCTCTCCCGCAAAGCGCCCGCGGCCGTCGTCCTGGCCGCCGGGCTGTGCCTGACCGCGTGCAGCGGCAACGGCGGCACCAGTGCCTCGGCGAGCCCGTCCGCGAGCGGGTCCGCCGCCGCGGACGGCGGCACCGGCGGCGTCATGAGCAGTCCGGGCCCGAGCAGCGCGAACCCGACCGCGACGTCCGGCGCGGCCGGCACCGGCGGCAGCACGGGCGGAAGCACCGGCGGC
>JBEHXI010000224.1:0-12078 GCA_048498775.1 Actinomycetota bacterium
GGTGTCTCCATCGCCAAGGAGATCGAGCTCGAGGACCCGTACGAGAAGATCGGCGCCGAGCTGGTCAAGGAGGTCGCGAAGAAGACGGACGACGTCGCCGGTGACGGCACGACGACCGCGACCGTCCTGGCCCAGGCCCTGGTCCGCGAGGGCCTGCGCAACGTCGCCGCCGGTGCGAACCCGATGGCCCTCAAGCGCGGCATCGAGAAGGCCGTCGAGGCCGTCTCCGCCCAGCTGCTGGAGCAGGCCAAGGACGTGGAGACCAAGGAGCAGATCGCTTCGACGGCCTCCATCTCCGCCGCCGACACCCAGATCGGCGAGCTGATCGCCGAGGCCATGGACAAGGTCGGCAAGGAAGGCGTCATCACCGTCGAGGAGTCGCAGACCTTCGGCCTGGAGCTCGAGCTCACCGAGGGCATGCGCTTCGACAAGGGCTACATCTCCGCCTACTTCGCCACCGACATGGAGCGGATGGAGGCCGTCCTCGACGACCCGTACATCCTGATCGCCAACTCCAAGGTCTCCTCGGTCAAGGACCTGCTCCCGCTGCTGGAGAAGGTCATGCAGTCCGGCAAGCCGCTGCTGATCATCGCCGAGGACGTCGAGGGCGAGGCCCTGTCCACCCTGGTCGTCAACAAGATCCGCGGCACCTTCAAGTCCGTCGCCGTCAAGGCCCCGGGCTTCGGCGACCGCCGCAAGGCCATGCTGGGCGACATCGCGATCCTCACCGGCGGCCAGGTCATCTCCGAGGAGGTCGGCCTCAAGCTGGAGAACGCCGGTCTGGACCTGCTCGGCCGCGCCCGCAAGGTGGTCATCACCAAGGACGAGACCACCATCGTGGACGGTGCCGGTGACGCCGACCAGGTCGCGGGCCGCGTGAACCAGATCCGCGCCGAGATCGAGCAGTCGGACTCCGACTACGACCGCGAGAAGCTCCAGGAGCGCCTGGCGAAGCTGGCCGGCGGCGTGGCCGTCATCAAGGCCGGTGCCGCCACCGAGGTGGAGCTCAAGGAGCGCAAGCACCGCATCGAGGACGCGGTGCGCAACGCCAAGGCCGCCGTGGAGGAGGGCATCGTCGCCGGTGGTGGCGTGGCCCTGATCCAGGCGTCCAGCGTCTTCGAGAAGCTGGAGCTGGAGCTGTCCGGCGACGAGGCCACCGGTGCCGCGATCGTCAAGACCGCTCTGGAGGCCCCGCTGAAGCAGATCGCCGTCAACGGTGGTCTCGAGGGCGGCGTCGTGGTCGAGAAGGTGCGCAACCTGCCGACCGGCCACGGCCTGAACGCCGCGACCGGCGAGTACGTCGACCTGATCGCCGAGGGCATCATCGACCCGGCCAAGGTCACCCGCTCCGCGCTGCAGAACGCCGCCTCCATCGCGGCGCTGTTCCTGACCACCGAGGCCGTCGTCGCCGACAAGCCGGAGAAGGCCGCGGCCGGCGCCGGCGCCGAGGGCGCGGGCATGGGCGGTGGCATGGACTTCTGATCCGGCCGCGGACCGCGAGGCCCGCTTCGGATCGGGATGTTCCGCGCCCCGCGCGCAGGCACCACGGACCGAGGGCGGCACCCCAGCAGGGGTGCCGCCCTCGGGCGTTTCTGTGCTTGTCTCCCCCTCAGCGCCCGGCGGCGCGCAGCGCGGCGCGCAACTGCCCGCCGGCCTCGCGCAGCAGGGTGGCCGCCGTGGCGCCGTCCACCCCGCCGAGGATGGTGAGGATCGCGTTCTTCACCTCGCCGCCGGTGGCGGTCAGCGCGGCCTCGATCTCCTCGTCGGGCGCCCCGGTGGCCAGCGCGACGATCCGCCGGGAGCGGGCGCGCAGCTTCTCGTTGGAGGCCCGCACGTCGACCATCAGGTTCCCGAAGGTCTTGCCGAGCCGGATCATCGTGATCGTCGAGATCATGTTGAGGACGAGTTTCTGCGCGGTGCCCGCCTTGAGCCGGGTGGAGCCGGTCAGCAGCTCGGGGCCGACGACGATCTCGATGCCGTGGTCGGCGGCCGCGGCCAGCGGGGAGCCGGCGTTGCAGGACAGGCCGATGGTCAGCGCGCCGCGCCGGCGGGCGTGCCGGACGGCGCCGACGGCGTACGGGGTGCGGCCGGAGGCGGAGACGCCGACCACCGTGTCGTCGGCGGCCAGGTGCAGGGCGTCCAGGTCGCCGGCGGCCAGCTCCGCGCTGTCCTCGGCGCCCTCGACGGCGGTGACCATGGCGTCCGGGCCCCCGGCGATCAGCCCGATCACCTGGCCGGGGCGGCTGTTGAAGGTGGGCGGGCACTCGCTGGCGTCCAGGACGCCGAGCCGCCCCGCGGTGCCGGCGCCCGCGTAGATCAGGCGCCCGCCGCGCGCCATGCGGTCGGCGGTGCCGTCGATGGCGTCGGCGATCCGGGGCAGCTGGCCGGCGACCGCGCCGGGAACGGTGGCGTCCTCACCGTTCATCAGGCGGGCGATGTCCAGGGTGGGCAGGCGGTCGATGTCGGCGAGCTCGGGGCGGAACGCCTCGGTGGTGAGCGTCTCCAGCTCGCGGCGCAGCTGTCCGAAGGGGGCGTCGGTGGGCATGCGTGCGTGGGTTTCCTAACGTGACCTGGCGCGGCTCGGGTGGTGGTTCAGGGGCGGGTGACACGCGGGCGCGGGCTGTGGCGGTGCGCCAGCGCCTCGTAGGAGGCGGCGAGGGCGGGCGCCGCCCGCTCGTAGGTGCGCTGTGCGACCCCGACGAACAGGCAGTCCACGACCAGCAGTTGGCTGGTGCGGCTGGACATCGCGGCCGGGCGCAGCTCGCTCTCGCGGGAGGTGGCGGTGGTCAGGACGTGGTCGGCGTACTGGGCGACGGTGGCCTCCGGCCGCCCGGTGATCGCGATGGTGGTCGCGCCGCGGTCGAACGCGACCCGCAGCGGTTCGATGACGTCCACGGTGTTGCCCGAGTGGGTGATGGCGAGGGCGACGTCGCCCGACCGCAACTGGACGGCGTTGGTCACCGCCAGGTGCGGGTCGGCGTGGGCGTGGGCTATCAGGCCGATGCGCAGCAGCTTCTGCACCAGGTCCTGGGCGACCAGCGAGGACGCGCCGATGCCGTAGACGTCGATCCGGCGGGCGGCGGCGAGGGCGGCGACGGCCGACTCCAGCTGCGCGACGTCGAGACCGGCGGCGGTGTCGGCGAGGGTCTGCTGCTCGTCGTGGGCCAGTTTGGCGACGACCTCGGAGAGCGGATCGTCCACGGCGATGTCGGCGGTCACCGAGGCGGGGCCGCCGGCTTCCTGGTGGGCGGCGAGCGCGGCGAGGGCGAGCCGCAGATCGCGGTAGCCGGGGAAGCCGAGCAGCCGGGCGGTGCGCACCACCGTGGCCTCGGAGGTGCCGGTGCGCTGGGCGAGCGCGGTCACGGTGAGCCGGGCGCAGCCGGCCGGGTCGCCCGCGACCGTCTCGGCGACGCGCTGCATGGAGCGCGTCATGGAGGGGGCGAGGGTGCGGACCTTCGCGGCCAGCGCGCCCGCCGCCGAGGCGTGGAAAGTTCCCTTCATCTCTGGCGTCACACGGTGAAACATATTTTCGTCGATCCGGTTCGTCAACGGCTTCGCGGACAATGGGGCCATGGACAAGCAAACCGGCCTGGAGGCCGTCCTTCACCGGGCCAGGGCGCTGGTGCTCGCCGACCTCGCGGCCGACGGCGTCGCCGACGCGGCCGTGGTGTCGCTGGTCGAGGACGCGGTGGCACAGCGGCGCTGGTGGGTGGAGCAGTGGCCGGACGGCGCGGAGTTCGTCGCCGGGCTGGTCGCCCAGGACGTCCAGGACGCGCTGTTCGAACGGCATGGGCGCTGGCCGGTGTGCGCGGCCTGCGCGGCGGAGGGCGATCCGCACGCGCTGGCCGTCGAGCCCGAGCTCGGCCCGGACCCGCACTGGGTGTGCGCGGAGCGCGGCGCGGTGCTGGCGCCGGTCGGCGGCCTGGCGGGCGCGCGGTGATCTACATCGACCCGCCCACCTGGCCCGGGCATGGCCGGATGTGGTCGCACCTGATCAGCGACGCCTCCTACGGGGAGCTGCACGACTTCGCGGAGCGGCTCGGGATGCCGGGGCGGGCGTTCGAACGGGACCACTACGACGTCCCGGCGGAGCGGTACGAGCAGGCGGTGCTGCTCGGCGCGATCGAAGTGGGCAGCAAGGAACTGCTGTGCCGGCTGGTGGGGGCGGGGCTGCGGCGCCGGCGGATGCGGTGACGCCGCGGCCCTGGCACGGCGTCAGGAGGCGGTGAGCAGTTCCAGTTCGGTGGCCAGGTTGCGGCGCGCCACCGGCTCCCAGTGCTCGCTGCCGTATGGAGTGTGGAACAGCCTGGGCAGCGCGAGGAGCTGGCGCAGCACGTCGGCGCGGCCGGTGCGGAAGACGTCGTCCGGGACGAAGGAGTACTCCTCGCGGACGGCGGACGCGTACTGGGCGTAGGCCTGTGGTGATCCGGCGAGGACGGCGAGGTCGGCGTCGCACAGCACCTCGCCGTTGCGGTCGCCCTCGGCGGGGTCGTGGGTGGTGGTGAGGCGCACCAGCCGGGCGACCTCGGCGACCAGCGGCGCCGCCACGCCGGCCTCGTTCAGGGCGCGTTCGGCGAGGGCGGCGCTGCGCTCCTCGTTCTCGGAGCGGTCCGGGCGGTAGACGGCGTCGTGGAACCAGGCGGCGAGCAGCACGGCCTCCGGGCCGGTGGCGTGGGCGGCCAGCCGTTCGGCGTGGTCCAGGACGGCCAGCAGATGGTCGGTGGTGTGGTAGCGGCGCTGCGGCTCCGACCAGCGGTCGAGGAGGTTCCTCCCGTACGGCTCGGCCGGCGGGTGGTCCTCGGCCGGGCCGCGGGCGTGGTCGAGGAGGTGGATCCAGCGGGTCAGCAGGGCGTCGTACGCGGGATGCATGCGGGCCATTGTGCGGCATGGCGGCGCGCGCGGCGCTGTGGCAGGCTGGGATATATGTCTAGACCAATTCTGGAAGTGGTCGTGCTGGACGGCGCCGACGCGGTCGCCGCCCGCGACGGAGGGGCGGACCGCCTCGAAGTGGTCACCGACATGGCGGCGGACGGCCTGACCCCGGCGGTGGACACCTTCGCCGCGGTCCGGGCCGCCGTGGACCTGCCGCTGCGGGTGATGCTGCGGGCGTCCGGCGGCTTCGCGGCGGGCGGGCCGCGGGGCGTCGAGGCGCTGTGCGCGGCGGCCGGACGGCTGCGGGCCGAGGGGGCGGATGAGTTCGTGCTGGGGTTCCTCGACGCGCACGGCGCACCGGACCTCGCGGCCCTCGCCGCCGTGGTCGACGCCATCGGCGGCTGCCGCTGGACGTTCCACCGGGCCATCGACCGGGCCGCGGACCGGGCCGCCCTGCGCGAGCGGCTGGCCGCACTGCCCGGCCTGGACACCTATCTGACGGCCGGTTCGCCGCGCGGCGTGGACGACGGGCTGCCGGTGCTCACCGCCGAGGCGGCCCGTACGGCGGCGGGCGAACCCGGGTACCGGCCGCGGCTGCTGGCCGGCGGCGGACTGCGGCTGGCGCACCTGCCCGTGCTGCGGGCGGCCGGGATCGACGCGGTGCACGTCGGCGGGGCGGTGCGGGCGGGCGGCGGCTGGGACGCGCCGGTGGACGCGCGGGCGGTCGGCGCCTGGCGGGAGGCGCTGGTTGGTCGCTAGTGCCGCGTCAGCCAGGGTTCGCCCCGTCGCGACGCCCGGCACGGCATCTCGCCGTGTTGCCGAATCGACCGGGTACGCCCGGTACGAGGCCGATCCGGCGCCTTGCGACCTACCGCACCGGACGCCGCTCCTTGACGGGCAAACCCTGGCCGACGCGGCACTAGCCGCCCAGCGCCGCGGGCAGGCCGGCGGAGTGCAGCACGATCAGCCCGGAGACGGCACGCGTCAGGCACACGTACAGCCGGCGCAGGCCGGTGCGCTCGTCCGGCTCGCCGTCGATGATGGCGGCGGGTTCGTCCAGGACCACGTAGTCGTACTCCAGGCCCTTGGCGAGCGTCGCCGGAACGAGCGTCAGCCGTGCGTCGTCCGAGGTCTCCTGACCGGGCGACAGGTGCTCGAGGCCCGCGGCGGCCAGCGCCTCGCGCAGCACCGGGATACGGCTGTCCGCGGCGATCAGGCCGATCGAGCCCTCCCGGCCGAGGGACTCGCGGCAGGCGGCGAGCACCGCCGCGGTCAGCTCCTCCGGGCCGTGGCGGCGGATGCCCAGGTCACCCGCCGACTCGCGGACCGAGGTGGCGGGGGCCAGCCCCGGGGCGATCTGCGGCAGCAACCGCGACGCGTACGCGATCACCTCGCGCGGCACGCGGAAACCCCGGGTCAGCTCCTCGACGCGGGCGTCCGGCTTGCCCAGATGGCCCAGCGCCTCGGCCCAGCTCGCCGTCGCCCACGGCGTGGTGCCCTGCGCCAGGTCGCCGAGCACCGTCGCGGAACCGGTGCTGCACCGGCGCCCCACCGCCCGGTACTGCATCGGGGAGAGGTCCTGCGCCTCGTCGAGCACCACATGCCCCAGCGAGGGGGTGCGCCGCACCAGGTCGGCCGCCTCGTCGACGAGCACCGCGTCGGCCGGCGACCAGGGGGCGGTCCGCACCCCGCGCGCCGGCTTCGCCCAGAGGATCTCCTTCTGCTCGTCCGCCGTGAGCACCCCGTCCGCCGCGGCGGCCAGGAAGTCCGGGTCGGACAGCAGCCGCAGCACCGTCTTCGCCGGATCGACCGGCGGCCAGATCGCCTTCGCCGCGTCCCGGACGGGCCGGGAGCGGGCCACCGCGTCCTGCACCCGGTCGTCCGGCGCCTCCCCGGCGGCCTCCATCCGCACCAGCACGGCGTGCGCGATCCGCTGCGGCAACGCCTCCATGGCGGCCCCGTACCGCATCCCGCGGCCCGCCAACTCGTCCACGATCTCCTGCAGTTCGTACGCCGGGACGCGCCACCGGCGGGAGCCGCGGACCACCACCACCGGCTCGGCCGGCGCGCCGATCCCCGACCACACGGCCCGCCGCAGCACCTCCGCCATCCGCGCGTCGCCCTTGAGGCGCGCCGCGGCCGCCGTGTCGGCGCCGCGGACCTCCACATGGGCGACGTGAGCGACGAGGTCCTCGACGGTGGCCTGCCGGACGTGGAGCTCGCCGAGCGCGGGCAGCACCTGCTCGATGTAGCGCAGGAACGAGCGGTTCGGACCGACCACCAGGGTGCCGGCGCGGGCCAGCCGCTCCCGGTGCGCGTAGAGCAGGTAGGCCACCCGGTGCAGGCCGACCGCCGTCTTGCCGGTGCCGGGCGCGCCCTGGACGCACACCGTGCCGCCGATGCCGGCGCGCACGATCTCGTCCTGCTCGGGCTGGATGGTCGCCACGATGTCGCGCATCGGGCCGACCCTGGGCCGTTCGATCTCCGACTGGAGCAGCCGGCTGACGGTCTCCGCCTCGGCCGGGTCGGTCAGGTGCTCGTCCTCGTAGGCGGTCAGCCGGCCGCCGGTGTAGCCGAACCTGCGGCGCAGCCCGACGTCCATCGGCTCGCGGCGGGACGCCCGGTAGAACGGCTGGGAGACCGGGGCGCGCCAGTCGATGACCATCGGCTCGCCGTCCGCGTCGTGCACATGGCGCCGCCCGATGTAGAACCGCTCGCCCTCGGCGCCCTCGGCCAGCGCCGCGCCGGGCGCGTGGAGATAGTCCAGCCGGCCGAAGAACAGCGGCGTGTCGGCCAGGTCGGCCAGCGCCTCGATCCGTTCGTCGATCTGCCGCTGGAGCACTTCGGCGTTGACCCAGTTGGCGGTCACGTCGCGGATGTCGAGGGCCTCGGCGTCGGCGCGCATGGCGCGCAACGCGGCCCGGGACGAGGCCAGATGGGCCTGCTCGCGCTCCAGCGGGCCGTCGGGCGGCGGGAACTGCTCAGACGCTGGGGACGCTGAAGACGCTGGGGACGACGGGCACGACGACACGGCGGAGCCTTCCGGCGGTACGGGCGAGGGCGCGGCCCGCTGGCGGGCCTGACCACGAGTGGTGGTTGCCGACCGGTTTCCGTCCGGGCGGCGCTCCCACGGCCGGCCCCGGCGGAAGGCGCCGGGCGCGCTCGGAGGGAGGCGGCAAGACGGGAGATTTTACGGGGGACCGCCGGGCGGCACCAATGGTTTTCCGCCGGGCCCCCATCCCCGGGCGCGGCCCTACGACCAGGGGCGGACGCTCCCTCGGGGCCAGGGCGGGGGTCCCGTCATCCTGGGGACCGATGTGCGCCAACCGGGTGAAAGCCTACGGTGAGGACATGGCCACCCACACCCACCCGATCCGCGGCAGCACCGCCGCCACCCGCCCCCGCCGGAGACTGGGCGACGCCCTGCGCGCCGTCGGGATCTTCGCCGACACCGCCTTCCGCGTCGTCGTCCTCGGCACCGACGGCGAGCCCCCGGCCGACCGGACGCCTCCGGAACCGCCTGACCCCCGACGCCACTGACCGCCGCACCGCCGCTGCCGGTAGGGTCAACCGCCGGACGAATGATGCGGGACGGTGACGGAAAGGGCCGGTCGGTGACAGCGACGAGCGCCGCGCACGCGGAGACGGACCGCACGCAATCGACCCTGCGCGCCGCCCTGGCGGCCGCGCCGCGGCGCCCCCTGCGGTGGGCCGTCGCGGCCCTCGCGGTCTCGCTGCTCGCCTACGCGGCCCTGGCCCTGGCGCTGCGCTTCCAGATGGTGGACGCCACCGTCTACCGCGCCGAGGGCGCCGCGGCGGCCAGCGGCCACGGCCTGTACGACCTGCGGGTGACGATCTGGCACCTGCCCGCCACCTATCCGCCGTTCGCCGCGATGCTGTTCATCCCCACCTCGTGGATGCCGCTGAACGTGCTGCGGCTGCTGGTCACCGAGGCCAACGTCGCGCTGCTGGCCGTCCTCGCCCACCTGTCGTTCGTCTTCGCGGGCTGGCCGCGGCGCATGGAGTGGCGGCCGATCGCCCTGCTCACCGCCGTCGCGATCGGAATCTGGCTGGAACCGGTCTTCCAGACGTTCACCTACGGGCAGATCAACCTGGCCATCGCCTGCCTGGTGCTGTGGGACCTGACCCGCCCCGACACCGCCCGCCACAAGGGCGTCGCCATCGGCGTGGCCGCCGGGATCAAGCTGACGCCCGGCCTGTTCGCCGTCTACCTGCTGCTGACCGGCCGGGTGCGGGCCGCGGCCGTCGCGGCCGCGTCGTTCGGCGCCACCGTGCTGGCCGGCTGGCTGGCGCTGCCGGACGCCACGTTCGCCTACTGGACGCGGCTGATGTTCGACACCCGGCGGGTCGGCAAGGTCTGGATCGTGGACAACCAGTCCCTGCAGGGGCTGGCCGCCCGGCTGGCGCACACCGCCGCCCCCGGGCTGTGGTGGGCCGTCCCGGCCGGGATCGTCGCCGTCGCCGGGCTCGCCGTCGCCCGGTACGCGGCCCGGCGCGGCCTGGAGACGTGGGGCGTGCTGGCCGCGGCCGTCACCGCGCTGCTGGTCTCGCCGATCAGCTGGAGCCACCACTGGGTCTGGTGCGTGCCGCTGATCGTGGTGCTGGCGGCCGAGACGCGCCGGGTCCGGTGGCGGCGGTGGGTGCTGGCCGCCGTGGTGGTCGCGTTCTCCGCCCGCACCATGTGGATCGTGCACCGGCCCGGCACCGCGGCGCTGCACCTGCCGTGGTGGGCGCAGCCGTTCGCCTCGCCCTACCCGCTGATGGGCCTGGTCTTCCTGGCCGTCACCGTGGTGCGCGCCTACACGTCGTCCCCGGCGAGCAGCTCGTCCGCGTCCATGATCCGGTAGGAGTAGCCCTGCTCGGCCAGGAAGCGCTGCCGGTGGGCGGCGAAGTCCTGGTCGATGGTGTCGCGGGCGACGACCGAGTAGAAGCGGGCCCGGTGCCCGTCGGCCTTGGGCCGCAGCACCCGGCCGAGCCGCTGCGCCTCCTCCTGGCGGGAGCCGAAGGTGCCCGACACCTGGATGGCGACGGTCGCCTCCGGCAGGTCGATGGAGAAGTTCGCGACCTTGGAGACCACCAGCACCGACAGCTCGCCGGACCGGAAGGCGTCGAACAGCTTCTCGCGCTGCGCGTTGGTCGTCTCGCCCTTGATCACCGGGGCGCCCAGGTGCTCGCCGAGCTCGTCGAGCTGGTCGATGTACTGGCCGATCACCAGCGTCTGCTGGCCGCGGTGCCGGGCGACCAGCGCCTCGATCACCCGCCGCTTGCTGTCGGTGGTGGCGCAGTACCGGTACTTCTCCTCCGGCTCGGCGGTCGCGTACGTCAGCCGCTCCGTCTCGCTGAGGTTGACCCGGACCTCGACGCAGTCGGCCGGCGCGATGTAGCCCTGCGCCTCGATCTCCTTCCACGGCGCGTCGAACCGCTTGGGGCCGATCAGCGAGAACACGTCGGACTCGCGGCCGTCCTCGCGCACCAGCGTCGCGGTCAGCCCCAGGCGGCGGCGGGCCTGGAGGTCGGCGGTGAACTTGAAGACCGGCGCGGGCAGCAGGTGCACCTCGTCGTAGACGACCAGGCCCCAGTCGCGCGAGTCGAACAGCTCCAGATGCGGGTAGATGCCCTTCCGCTTCGTCGTCAGCACCTGGTAGGTGGCGATGGTGACCGGGCGGATCTCCTTGCGGGTGCCGCTGTACTCGCCGATCTCGTTCTCGGTCAGCGAGGTGCGCCGGACCAGCTCGTGCTTCCACTGGCGGGCCGAGACGGTGTTGGTCACCAGGATCAGGGTGGTGGACTTGGCGACCGCCATCGCGCCCGCGCCCACCAGCGTCTTCCCGGCGCCGCACGGCAGCACCACCACGCCGGAGCCGCCGTGCCAGAAGCCGTCCACCGCCTGCCGCTGGTAGGGGCGCAGCGCCCAGCCGTCCTCGCACAGCTCGATCGGATGCGCCTCGCCGTCCACATAGCCGGCCAGGTCCTCGGCGGGCCAGCCCAGCTTCAGCAGCGTCTGCTTGATCTGGCCGCGCTCGGAGGGGTGCACGGCGACGGTGTCCGGGTCGATCCGGTTGCCGACCAGCGGGGCGATCCGCCTGGAGCGCAGCACCTCCTCCAGCACCGGCCGGTCGCTGCTCTCCAGCACCAGGCCGTGCACCGGGTGCTTGAGCAGGCGCAGGCGCCCGTAGCGGTCCATCGTCTCGGCGACGTCGACCAGCAGGGCGTGCGGGACCGGGTACCGCGAGTACGTCACCAGCGCGTCGACGACCTGCTCGGCGTCGTGCCCGGCGGCCCGCGCGTTCCACAGCCCGAGCGGGGTGACGCGGTAGGTGTGGATGTGCTCGGGCGCCCGCTCCAGCTCGGCGAACGGCGCGATGGCACGGCGGCAGTCGTCCGCCTGGGGGTGGTCCACCTCCAGGAGGAGCGTCTTGTCGCTCTGGACGATCAGAGGTCCGGTCACGCCTGGCCCTTCCGGTGACGACGGTGACGATGGTGACGGTGACGATGGGGACAAGCTCCCAGTGTCCCTCATCCGGCGGCGGGCCCGTCCGCTGTCAGTGGCGCGTGCCACACTGTTCGCGATGGCAGCCGGAGAAGGAGGTGACTGCATGAGCGCAGCGCTCGATCATCAGCACACGGGGCCCTGGACGATAGACGACGTCATGGCGTTGGACGAGGACAGCACACAGCGTTACGAACTGGTGGGGGAAACGCTCATGATGTCACCGGCTCCGGGGGCGAAGCACCAGCGTGCCTCGTACCGGCTGAGGGATCTGCTGGAGCAGGCCGCGGAGACGGCCGAGGCTCCGGTCGAGGTGACCGAGGCCGTCAACGTCGAACTGCCCAACGGGCTCTTCGTGCCGGACATCGCCGTGGTGGACGCGGCCGCCGCGGCCAAGGACCCGGTGAAGTTCGACGGCGAGGACATCTGGTTCGTGGTGGAGATCGTCTCCCCGTCCTCCTCCGGCCGCCGCATCGACCGCCTGCTCAAGCCGCCGTACTACGCCGAGGCCGGCATCGAGTGGTACTGGCGCCTGGAGCTGGAGCCGTCGCCGACGCTGGTCGTCGCCCACCTGGAGGACGGGCGGTATGTGGACTGGGTGGTTGCCGAGGCGGACCGGCCGACCTGGATCGAGCGGCCCTTCCCCGTCGAGTTGGACCCGGGCGCGCTGGTGCGGCCGCGGCGCTGAGCGGGCA
>JBEHXI010000225.1:0-12000 GCA_048498775.1 Actinomycetota bacterium
GTGCCGGCGACGTATGGGGAGTCGTTCGGGCTGTATGTCATCGAAGCGATGGCGGCGGCGTGCCCGGACGGTTCCCGGGCCGGTCAGGCCATCGGCAGGGTGGTGGGCAGGCCGGCCAGCAGGTCGACGTCCACCACCTCGTCGCTGACGTCGTCGATCAGCGCCACCCGGACCGCCGGGGCCGGAGCGCTGTCCACGGTGTGGCGCGGGTCGAGCGAGAACAGCACCGTCACCGGCCGGGGCCCCCGCGCGGTGTCGTGGACGCCCGCGAACTGCAGGAACCGCCAGCCGTCCGCGTCCCAGTGATCGACCAGCCCGGACCGGACGACCGGCGAGGCCGCCGTCCAGGCCAGTGACCGCTCCAGCAGCTGGACCGAGGCGGCCACCGGCACCTCGGCCGGGCCCGCGGCCAGCGGGTGCCCGAAGACCCTGATGCGGGCCCTGCGCAGCGGCACCAGCCACAGGTGGTCCAGGTCGCCGGAGACGACCGCGGGGACCAGGAGGATGACGGCCAGGGCGGCGGCCGAGGCGGCGGGTTGCCGGGCGGCCTGGGTCCACCAGGCCGCCCGGGCCGCCAGGGCGAGCGCGCCGCCCGCCACGACCAGGCCCGCCCGGACGAAGGAACGCCAGGAGATGGGGCCGTTGTCCCGGGCGGTGCATCCGCAGGACGACCGCGGCGCGGTGATCCGGGCGTACGCCAGGTACCCGAGGAAGCAGACGCCCAGGCCGATGGCGGCCGCGGCGGGCACCACGGCCACCGGGGCGGCCACCAGACCGGCGGCGACGAGGAGTTCGACGCCCCCGGTCGCCCTGAGGGCCTGCGTGGCACGCCGGCCGTCACCCAGGATGCGGACCAGGGCGGTGCCGGCCGCCTGGCGCGCCACCCGGCGCCCGAACGCCTTGCTCGCTCCGGTGGCGGCGAGCAGGATGCCGAGCGCGAGGGGCAGGAGGTTCGTCACGAGCGGGGCCATTGCCGTTCTCCTTGCCTCAGTGTCCGACGGTGATCCGGGCGATGTCCACGCTGTCGTCCTCCGGCCGCCAGGCGCCGAGCACCTGCGCGTGGTGGCCGATCCTCAGGCGCGACAGGTCGGTGGTGAGCGCGCCGCCGCGGAAGGACGCGGCGGTCTTCCTGGCCACGATGTTGCCGACCAGCGCGCCGGGCCCGTGGCTGAGGTGCAGCCGGGTCTTCTCGATGCCACGGACGGTGACGTAGAGGTTGACGATGTTCACCCAGACCGCGTCGGCGGCCATGGTGCCGTCGGGCATGGTGACGCCGCGCGCGTACAGGCCGTCGCCGGTGCGGATGGCGTCGGCGGTGACGGTGTCCAGCTTCCAGATGCTGGTGGCGTTCGTCAGCTGGATGAGGTGCCGCTCGCCCGAGGAGCCCGCCACGTGCAGCAGGCTGCCCTTGATGGCGGTGACGCGGCCTTCGGCGAAGGCCGACTTCGCGATCGCCGGGTCGAGGGACGGCAGGGGGGCGGCGAACGCGGAGTCGGGGTCCAGGCCGCCGAGCGCGGAGGCGCCGACGATGGTGGCGCCGCCCGCCGCGGCGGTGGTCAGGAACCGGCGGCGGTCAAGTCTGCGGGAGTCGTTCATCGTTCCTCCTCCGTCACTCGTAGATGTAGACCGGCAGCAGGCCGGAGCTGAGGCTGCCGATGGTGGAGAAGGCCGCCGGGGTCAGGTCGATGACCCGGTGGGTGCGGCACACGCCGTTGCAGCAGGTCTGCTCGCTGCACCAGTCCTGGGTGTTGGGGCCGCAGTCGGCCAGGGTGACGCAGACGGTGGCGCCGGAGCACTGGTGTTTGACGTTCACCACCGAGCCGCAGCCGCGTCTGGGCATGTTCTCGCCGCAGGCGGCCGGGTTGGTGACGCTCCAGCAGGCGGCCGAGAGGTTGGGCCAGGCGGCCATGTTCGCGCTGGACTGACAGGTGCCGCAGGCGCCGGTCCCGGTGCTGCCGCAGGGGCCCCAGGAGCTGCCGCAGCAGAACCAGGAGCACTCACCGGCCCACAGGCTGGTGGTTCCGCATGCCATTGCTTCTTCCCTTCGTCGGACGCGGATTCGGTGCGCTTCCGGGACGGCCCCGGAAGGTGGTTCCGTGGTGCGACGACCGCCATGCCCATGACAAATCCGCATGACAAGCCGGCGGTGCCGGCGGTTCACGGCCGACCCGGCCGGAACCGCGCACCGGTGGGGCCGGCGGTGCGGGTGGAGCGGGGAGCATCGCCATGATGCTCGATTCAACGCGCGTTGACCAGGGGGCCGCAGGAGCCTCGGCGGCGGGCCGCGGACGGCGCGCCCGGGGACGCGGCCGCCGCCGCGGCGGGTGCCCGGCGGCGGCACACGAGAGAACTCCTGACTGGCCGTCAGTTGCTGACGGACTCCGCGTCCTTGGCCGTTTCGGCGGCCGGGGCCGGCGGCACGGCGGTGTGGCGGGCCGTGGCGCAGGCCAGCGCGCCGAGGACGATCACGCCGATCGGCAGCAGCATGGCGGTGTGGACGGCGGTGACGTAGGCGTGCGCGCGGACCGCGCCCGTCAGCGCGCCGGGGCCGGTGGCGTGCCGGCGCAGCGCGGCGTCGAGCCGGTTCTGCAGCAGCGCGCCCACCGCGGCGCTGCCGACCACCGAGCCGAGCTGCCGCACGGTGTTCAGCACTCCGGAGGCCGCGCCCGCGACCTCCGGCCGCACGCCGCGCATGGCGACGGCGGCCATCGGCGCGATCAGGCACCCGTTGCCCATCCCGACGACCACCATGGGGGCCAGGAAGGCCGCCCAGGCCGTGCCGACGCCCGCCACCAGGGTGATCCACACCATGCCGGCCGCCGTCAGCACCAGCCCGGCGAGCAGGATCCAGGTGCCGTCGATCCGGTCGGACATCCGCCCGGCGAACGGGGCGAGCGCCATCGAGACCACCGAGGCCGGGGCGATCGCCAGGCCGGCCTTGAGGGCGCTGAACCCCAGGACCGACTGGAAGTACAGCGACAGCAGCAGCATCAGGCCGAGCACGCCGATGGACACCGCCGCCGAGACGGCGTTCATCGCGGTGTAGTTCCGGTCGGCGAACAGCGCGAACGGGACCAGCGGCTCGCGGTCCTGCCGTCCGCGCTGCTGGAGCCAGAACACCGCGAACAGGACGGCGGAGACGCCCAGCAGCAGCCAGATCGCCGCGTTCCAGCGGTAGCGCTGCCCCTCGGTCAGGCCGAAGGTGAAGCACAGCACCGCCGCGGAGGCGATCAGCACGCCGGTCACGTCCAGCCGGTGCGGCCGGCCCGGGCGCACATCCGGGACGATCAGGAACGTCAGCGCCAGCACCACGGCGCCCACGGGCACGTTGACGAAGAAGATCCACCGCCAGCCCAGCGCGCTGACCAGCAGGCCGCCCAGCGCGGGACCCGCGACCGCGGCGACCCCGGCGACCGCGCCCCACACCCCGAGCGCGGCGCCGCGCCGCTCGGCCGGGAAGGTCCCGACGATCAGCGTCATGGTCTGCGGCAGCAGCAGCGCCGCGCCCAGGCCCTGCACCGCGCGGGCGGCGATGAGCTCGGCGGGGTTCTGCGCCAGCGCGCAGGCCAGGCTCGCGACGGTGAACAGCGCCACCCCGGCCGCGAACAGGCGCCGTGGCCCGCGCAGGTCGCCCAGACGCCCGGCGGTGATCAGCAGCACCGCCAGGACCAGGATGTAGGCGTTGAGCGTCCACAGCACCTGGTCGATCGACGCGTGTAATCCCCGCATCATGCTGGGGATCGCGATGTTGACGATCGTCAGGTCCAGCAGGGTCATGAAGAAGCCCAGCGAGAGCACCACCAGGATCGCCCAGGGGTTGCCGCGCCACCGTAGTCGTATCATCGGGACCTTCGTATCCATCCTGTCGTGCCCACCGGCCGCCCTGGCCGGGCGTCAGCCGGCCGCGGCGTCCGTCCAGACGGCCGCCGGGATCTTGTTGGTGCGGTCGATGCGGCGCAGCGCCGGGACCCGGCGCACCGCGAGGGCGTCCGGATACTGCCGGGCGACGGCCGCCAGATGGTAGAACTCGCCCACCAGCCGCTCCCGTACGCTGAGCGGGTCGGCCTGGCCGGTGAACTCCAGGGTGAGGGCACTGGCCGCCTTGGGCGAGTCGGTGCTGCGGGTCAGCACCAGCTGGGCGTCGGCGACTCCGGCGTCCGCCCGCGCGGCGCCCAGCAGTTCGCTGACCCGGAACAGCGCGCTGCGCAGGCTCACCGAGTCGTCGGCCCGGCCGGTGATCCGCAGGCCCTCGGGCCTGCCGCAGCGGCACTCGGCGGGCTCCACCAGGTCGCCGAGCCGGTAGCGCACGGTGGGGACCGTCCAGCCGTCGCCGGCGCGGGTCAGCAGCGCCCCCCGCTCGTCCGGTTCGATGACCTGGTCCGGCAGCAGGTGGAGCACGGTCTCGTCGCAGCCGGGCTGGTTGGTGCCCATCACCCAGGTCTCCACCGAACCGTAGTTGCCCCACAGTCCGGCCTCGGGGAAGGCCTGGCGGACCGTCTCGCGCTTGGTGCCCGTCCAGGGCTCGGCCATCCAGATGATGACCCGCACCGGCAGCGTCTCACCGGCGGCGAGCACCCCCTCGGCGAAGTCCGCCAGCCCGGTGGGCGTGCCGGCGAGCGCGTCCAGGCCGACCTCCTTGAACATCTCCAGCCAGCCCGCCACCTCCTCGGGCGGGTACGGGCCGGAGGGGATGACGGTGCAGTGCGACTTCTCGGCGAGGGTCTGCATGTAGTAGTGGGAGCCCCACATGCGCCCGGCGTTGAAGAGGTTGAGCAGCACGTTGCCCGGGCCCAGCGGTCGCCAGGTGCGCAGCAGCCGGTCCAGGCCCATGCCGTGCGGCACATGGGTCAGCTTGGGCCGGCCGGTGGTGCCGCCGCTGGACATCAGCACGCTGCCGCGGCCGGCCGCGGCGGCCTGGGTCGCCGCGTAGATCTCGGCGGGGCCGGACACCGCGAAGCCGGACAGCGCGCGGACGCCTGCGGGGACCGCGGGACCGCCGAGCGCGGCGAGCGCCTCGGCGTTGCGCCGCACGGCCTCCAGCGGGACCTGACCTATCACGACGCCTCCTCGGGGACGCGGGTGTGCGTGGCGGTCCAGAGCCGGTGGGCTCTGGCGTAGGAGTGGAAACGGTCGGCGATGATGGTCCGCTGGATGCGGGCGGCCTCCTCGGAGTCGGGGAAGCCCACCGCACCGTCCGGTTCGACCTCGGAGAGCCAGAACCGCTCGCCGTCGTGGAGGAAGTCGATCGCCAGGTACGGCATCGGCAGCCGGCCCGCCACATGGGCGACGGCGTCGGCGAGTTCGGCCGGCAGCGGGACGAACTCCATGGCGCCGCCGCCGGAGAGGTTCGCGGTGATCGACGCTCCCCGGGGGATGCGGCGCAGCACGGTGTGCGGCTGTCCGTCGATCACGTAGACCCGGTAGTCGTCGACGCCCTCGCCGAGGTACGGCTGGCACACCAGGGCGGTGTCGGAACCGCCGGCCAGGCCCACCACGCCGCGCAGTTCGTCGAGGCTGCGCACCAGGCAGACGCCCAGGCCCATGCCCCAGTAGGCGGGCTTGACGATCAGCGGGAAGGCCAGGCGGTCCAGGGCGGCCTCGTACGCCCGGGCCGCCGCGTCGCGGCCGGAGCCGATCCGCACGGTCGGGACCTGCGGGACCGGGCAGTCCCGCAGGTGCAGCATGGTCGCGGTCTTGTCGGTGGTGATGTACGACAGCGACGGCGGGATCGGCAGGTAGAACCCGGCCTGTTCGAGCACGGTGTAGACGAACAGTTCGTTGCACACGTCGCCGGCCTGGTGGGGCAGCGACCACAGCGAGGTGACGAGGATGGTGTCGCGCGGGTCGATCCGCTCGCCGTCGAGGAGGACGCGCACGTCGTCGCCGCGCACCACGTCCACCGCCACCGACTCGGGGGTGTGCAGCGACATCTCAAGGCCGCACTCCTTGGCGATGCCCTGGTAGACGCCCCAGACGTGGTGCTCCTCCTTGGCGCGCTGCCGTGCCGTGCCGCGGTCGGGGTAGATCCAGCACACCCGCCGCGCCGGCGGCGGTGCGGCATGGTGTTCCGGCGTGGTCGGGCTCATCGGGGTGCGCCTCCGGTGCTCGAAACGGTGCTCGTCTGCTGGGTGGTGTGCTGGGTGGTGCCGCGGTGCGCGCCGTCGCGGCCGGCGGCGAAGGCGCGCACCAGGCCGCAGAACCTCTCCGGTTCCTCGACGAACGGCAGATGACCGCTGTGCTCGAACAGCTCGTGGCGGGAGTCCGGCACGGTGTGTGCGAGCCAGGCGCCCACCGCGGTCGGGTAGACGCGGCTGTGGGCGCCGTGCACGAACAGCACGGGGACGCCCAGGGTGGTGATCCGGTCGCGCCAGTCCTGCCGGAGGACGTCGGCCCACAGCTCCCGCATCGCCTCGGCGGAGCAGGCCGCCGCCTCGGCGACGAGCGGGGCGAGGGCGGCCGGGCCGGGCTCGTGGCCGGCCGCGAAGCAGGTGCGGACCAGGTCGGCGGTGAACGCGCCGGCGTCGCCGCGCAGCGACGCGTCGACCTGCCGCGCGGCGGCCTCGTCCAGGCCGCCGAACGCCGCGTGCTCCCAGCCGCCGTCCGAGAGCAGGAACGGTGACTGCTCGACGGAGACGAGCCGGGCGACCCGGTGCGGCCCGTAGGCCTCCAGGTAGGTGTAGGCCACGGTCGCGCCCAGCGACCAGCCGACCAATGTGGCGTCGCGCAGGGCGAGTTCGTCGAGGACGGCGCGCAGGTCCCGGGCGGCGCCGAGGAGCGAGGCCGGTTCCTGGCCGCGCGGGGTGCGTCCGTGGCCCCGCAGGTCCAGGGTGACCACGGTGTGGTCGCGGGCCAGCCCGGCGACCGCCGCGTCGAAGAAGCGCGAGGTCGCGCCGAGCCCGTGGACGAGCACGAGTGCCGGGCCGGTGCCGTGCCGTTCGTGGTGCACCAGCCGGCCGCCGGAGGGGTCAGCCATGGGATCCCTCCTCGATCCAGCGGCGGCGGATGAGCGGCTTGTCGGGCTTGCCGACCGGGGTGCGCGGGATGGCCTCGGCGATGTGGACCTGCGCCGTCAGGCCGTGGGCGCCGGTCACGGCCCGGACGGACTTCACCGCGTCGTCGTGGGCGGTGCCGGGCGGGAGGGTGACGACGACGCACACCTCGTCGCGGTAGGCGCCGGGACGCACCGGTACGGTGACCGACTCGCACACCGGTGCCGCGGCGGTGATCTCGTCGTCGAGCACGGGCGCGATCAGGGGGCCGTCGGGGGTGGCCAGCGCCTCGGTGACCCGGCCCAGGATGCGGTACGAGCCGTCCGGGGCGCGGCGGGCGACGTCACCGGTCCAGAACTCCTCGCCGCGGAAGGTGCGGGCGTGGGCCTCGGCGTCGTTGAGGTAGCCCTCGCTGGTGCAGTCGGAGCGCAGCACCAGCTCGCCGAGGTCCGGGTGCCCGGCCGTGAGGGGCTCCAGGCGGGTTTGGACGCCGCGGACCGGGACCATGGACAGGTCGGTCTGGGGTTCGTCCGCCATGTTGCCCAGGGCCAGGCCGAATTCGGTCGATCCGTAGATCTGCCGGATGTGGATGCCGAGCACCCGGGCCGCGTCGTGGATCACCGCGGGCGCCAGGTACGCCCCGCCGCACAGCGGGCGGCGCAGGCGGGACAGATCGGGCGCGCCGGCCTGGTCGGCGGCGCGCACGTACTCCTCGTAGTGGCTGGGCAGGGCGCTCATCGCGGTCGCGCCCGACGCGGCGATCAGGCGCAGCAGTTCGGCCGGCGGGGCCTGCGGATCGGCCAGGACCAGCGTCGCGCCGGACAGCAGCGCGGCGAAGACGTGCAGGTCGGTGGCGTGGGCGACGTCCAGGGTGTGGCGGCAGAAGAAGACGTCGGAGTCGGTGATGCCGGTGTCGGCGAGCCACCGGCGGCGTTCGGCGACGAAACGATCCTGCCGCCAGGCCATCTGCTTGGGGAAGCCGGTCGATCCGGACGTCCACAGCAGGCGGAACGGCCCGCTGTGGACCCCGGTGGCGTCCGCCGGCCCGAGCGGGGCGGCGGACGCCAGTTCCTCCGGCGTCACCCGGGGCGGCGCGCTGTCCGGCAGGTCCCGCGCGGGGTCGGCCACCACCAGGACCGGCTCGCTGATGCGCAGCGCGGTCCTGATGTCGGCCGCGTCGAAGTTGGTCATCAGCGGGACGTACTTCGCGCCGATGCGGGCCGCGGCCAGGATCAGCGCCACGTAACCGATGCTGTTGCGCAACGCTGTCGCCACCGTGCGGCCGGGGCCGACGCCGCGGGCGAGCAGCCCGGCCGCCGTGCGGTCGGCGAGGTCGAGCAGCTCCGCGTAGCCGGCCGTCCGGCCGTCGGTGGTGCGGATCGCGGGCTTGCCGGGGCGGGACCGGGCGATGTCGCGTACTGCTTCGTACAACACAGGTGCACCTCGGTGCGGTCGGGGGTACCGGGCTTCGGAGGAGTCGGCCGGGGCGCGGCCGGGCCGGTCAGGCGTCCAGCCACCCGGCGTAGGTGGCGAAGCGCCAGTCCTTGGCCAGGCAGTCGACGGTGCCGAACCCGGCGGCCCGCAGCCAGTCGAGCTGGGTCCGCACGTCGATCGGGATGTCGTGCTTCATCCGCTCCCGGCCGGCCGCCCATTCCTCCTCCGGGGTGCCGGAGTCGTGGACGTGCTTTTCGTGCTGCCGGTCGTACATCCGCTCCAGCGCGGGGGTCGGGGCGAGCAGTTGCTCGACGTTGACGAACATTCCGCCCGGCGCCAGGACGCGGCGGATCCGGGCGAACAGGTCGCGCTTGTTCTCATGGGTGAGGTGATGGATCGCCAGCCCCGACACGACGGCGTCGAACGGCCCCTCGGGCAGCGGGTCGAGCAGGTCGGCCACCCGCACCCGCACCCGGTCGTCGGCCGAGAAGCGCTGCCTGGCCTGCCCGAGCATGCGCTCGGATCTGTCCACGATCAGCAGTTCGGCCTCCGGGAGCCGCTCGCGGATCGCGGCGCTGAGCAGGCCGGTCCCGGCGCCGAGGTCCATGACGCGGGCCCCGGGGGGCACCGTCATCGCGACGGCGGCCACCGCGCTGCCGTACAGCAGGTCGAAGGACGGAATGAGCTGCCGCCGCAGCGCGTCGTAGGTCTCCGGGTTCCACAGCTCCTTCGTGGCATCAGGCGTGGAATGGGCCGCCGAATCGGTCACGGAATTGGTTGTCCCCGTCAATTGCGTTCATCCCCTCGATGAATTCCTGGAGAACTCGGGGGCATGCACGCGTCGTTGTCTGGTCATTTCACCGATCCGCCCCCGTTCCGGGTCGTGACGATACGAGAAGACGTTCGGTGCCGCAAGGACCCGACCACCGGCAAGGCGGCCGGTATACGCCTGGCGGATCGGCATTCCCGGCCTTTTCCGGAGCAGTTCTCCGGCGGTTTCTCGGTGAGTGAGATTTCCCGGCCCCGGGGCCGCACCGTGATTTCGGCCGTCTTTCCGCGGTGCCGGAGCGGGCCGCGGCCGGCCGGTGGTCCGGGAGCCGGGCTGTTCCCGGGCCCGCGCCGCGGAGCCGAACCCGCCGGTGGGCGCCGGAATTCGGCCATCTCCGCACCCGCCGGATGTCCGCCACGGACCGCGTACGGCCGGTTCTGCCTGGCGTGAACTCGCCCCGGCAAAAAGGGCATCGGCCGGCTTTCGCGGCGCCGCCGAGCGCGCAAGCGGATATTTCACGTCGCTTCCCGTGAGCCGGGAACCCGTCCGTATCGGCCATCGCGGAAGCGGCCATTCCTTGACTGTCCGGGGCCCATGGAAAAGATTTCCCTGTCAGGGGATCGGCGTGTGGCCGGACGCGCCGGCGACCCGGTACGGCCGGCAGGGCGCCGTTCCGGCCGGACCGGCAGGGGGAAGGGGGGCAGATGGGTCAGACACGGGCCGGGCAGGACACCGTCCCGCTCGGCGGGAGCAGCCACACCGACCGCGTCTTCCAGGTCCAGCAGGCCTTCACCAGACTCGACGGGGACGTCCACGGCCCCGGAGCCCTGTCCCGCGCGGCCGGGCTGGACGACTCCGCGGTCCACCGGATCCTTCAGTCCGGCGTCCGCCAGGGCATGTTCCAGCGCGTCGGCCACGGGCGCTACCGACTGGGCGCCGCGGCGGCGCGCCTGGGCATGCGGGCGCTGTCCCACGGGGAGGACCCGGCGACCATCCACGAGGTCACCACCGCGCTGCGCCGCGAGGCGGGCGGCGGAATGGCCTTCGTCTACGCCCTCGTTCCCTTCGGCCGGCCCCAGCGGTTGTGCGTGGACGTGGCCGCCGCCGACGCCGAACTGGCCGCGGCCGGACTGGCCCCGCGGGAGATGCAGTCGGTGGCCCGCCCGCTGCGGGCCGGCGCCTCGGGCCGGTCCGTCCTGGCCTACCTGCCGCAGTCGGCCCAGCACCGGGCCCTGGACGAACCCCTGCCCGCCTACACGGGCCCCGGCGCGTTCACCGACTGGCCGTCGCTGCGCGCCTCGCTCGCCGAGGTCCGCAGGCGCGGCTACGCCTTCGGGGAGCGCGAGTGCCTCCCGGGCTGGAACACCTGCGCGGTGCCGCTGCTGTGGGGGGATGTCGTGATGGGGTCGGTCGCGCTGCTGATGCGCGACACGGAGATGCCGCGGGCGTCGGACCCGGTCGTCGGCGCGACCCGGCGGGCCGCCGACCGCCTGGCCCGCATCTTCAGCGGACGGGGCCTGCTGACGGCGGCCACCTGACGGTCACCGGGGCCCGATGAGGGGCAGTCCGGCCGCGGACGCGTTGCCGAACTCGTCGTCCACGGTGACGACCTCGCGGCCGGCGGCGTCCAGCAGGGAGGCGGCGATGGCCGCCCGCATGCCCGTCGTGCAGTGCACCCACACCGTGCCGGGCGGCACCTCGCCCTGGCGGTCGCGGACCTGGTGGATCGGGATGTGCACCGAATCGGCGATGCGGCCTTCGGCGCGTTCGGAGTCGCGCCGCACGTCGAGCACCACCGGCCGCTCCCCGGAGGCGTCGTCCCGGGCCGCGGCCAGGTCGGCGAAGGTGCCGCACCGGAAGGTCCGCGGCGTCCGGCCGGCCTCGACCCAGTCCGCGGGCCGGCCGGTGGCCGCCGACGCGGGACGGTCGATGCCGACCCGGACGAGTTCGCGCTGCGCCTCGGCGACCTGCTCCGCGGTCTCGGCGAGCAGGGTGACCGGTTTGCCCCAGGGGATCAGCCACGCCAGGTAGGTCGCGAGTCTGCCCTCGCCCTCGACGTTGTACGAGCCGGCCAGGTGCCCGGCGGCGAAGGCCCGGCGGCCGCGCAGGTCCACCAGCCACTCCCCCGCCGCGAGCCGCGCGGCGAGCTGCGCCGCGTCGGCCCGCCGGGGCGGGGTGAGGTCGACCGGGGCGGGGCCGGCGGCGTTCGCCGGGGTCATGTGGGCGTAGTAGGCGGGGATGTCCTCCAGGCCGGCGAGCAGGTCGGCCACGAAGGCGTCGGCGTCCTTGGTCAGCGCGTCGTTGTGCTTGCGTTCTTCGCCGATGGTGGTGGCGTCGCCCTGGATCTCGCCGGAGGAGCAGAAACTGCCGAAGCCGTGGGTGGGCAGCACCCGCACGTCGTCGGGGAGTGCGTCCGCCAGACGGTGCGCGGAGGCGTGCTGGTCGCGGGCGAGCCGCTCGGTCAGCCGGGGTTCGACCAGGTCGGGGCGTCCCACGGAGCCGATCAGCAGGGAGCCGCCGGTGAACGCGGCCACCGGCGCGCCGCCGTCCTCGAGGACATAGGACGTGTGGTGCGGAGTGTGGCCGGGAGTGGCCAGCGCCCGCAGCGCGAGCCCCCGGTCGACGGTGATCGTGTCGCCGTCCGCGACGGCGGTGTGCGCGAAGGACACCGGCGCCCCGTCCGGCACCAGGTACCGCGCGCCGCAGACCCGGGCCAGTTCCAGGCCGCCGGAGACGTAGTCGTTGTGCAGGTGCGTCTCGGCCACGAGGGCGATCCGCACCCCGCGCCGGGCGGCGGTGGCGATGACC
>JBEHXI010000226.1:0-11990 GCA_048498775.1 Actinomycetota bacterium
CGCTCAGCGGCTGAAGAACAGCGCGAAGACCGCCACCGCCAGGGCCACCGGAAGCCCGATGATCAGCAGCGGGCCGACCCAGGGGCGGTCCGGCGGCCGGGGCGTCCCACGGGGCGCCGGCGCGATGATGACCAGCTGGTCCTCGGGTTCGTCCGCTGCCATGCGTCTCCCGCCGCGCGTCGTCGGGTGCCGGTGCCGCGTCAGCCGGGGTTCGCCCCGTCGCGACGCCCGGCACGGCACCAGGCCGATCGTAACCGCGTGCGGCACCCGGCCACCGCACGCGCCATCCGCTCACACGCCGTACGGCTCAGCGCTGAGGTGACCGTTGCGCGGGGGAAACGGCGGGGATGCGGACGGGTAACAGCCGGGGCGCAGGCTTCAGAGCATGACCCCGTTGCCCGCGAAACCCGCGCAACCCGCGCAACCCGCGAAATCCCAGCCCGGCCGCCACCGGGTCACCGTCATCGGCGGCGGGATGGCAGGCGTCCGGCTGGCCGAGCAGCTGGCCGGTGACCCGGCCTGCGAGGTCACGGTGATCGCCGAGGAACGGCACGCCCCCTACAACCGGGTCCTGCTCGCCGAGGTGCTGGCCGACCGCTACGCGCCGGAGATCGCCGCGCTGCCCGAGCTGCCCGCCGCCGTGCTGCGGCGCGGGGTGCGCGCGGTGCGCGTGGACCGCGCGGAGCGGCTGGTCCGGTGCGACGACGGCAGTTCGGTGGGGTACGACACGCTCGTCCTGGCGACCGGCTCCAACCCGGTGCTGCCGCCGCTGCGCGGCCTGTACGGGACGGGCGCCGAGGACTGCCTGCCGCACGGGGTGCACGCCTTCCGGACCATGGACGACTGCCTGGCGCTGTCGGCGGTGGCCACGGCGGGGGCGCGGGCGGTGGTGGTCGGCGGCGGGCTGCTCGGGGTGTCGGCCGCGCGGGCGCTGGCGGCGCGCGGCGTCCAGGTGGTGCTGGCCCAGCAGGGCGAGCACCTGATGGAGCGTCAGCTCGACGCGCACGCCGCGGCCCTGCTCCGCACCCACCTGGAGTCCCTCGGCGTCGAGGTGCACCAGGAGTGCCGGGTGCGGGGGGTGCTGACCGGCCCCGGCCGGGTCGTCGAGGCCGTCGAACTCGCCGACGGCTTCCGCCTCGGCGCCGACATCGTCGTCCTGGCCTGCGGGGTGCACCCGCGCACCGGGCTCGCCCGGGCCGCCGGCCTCGAGGTGGCCCGCGGCGTCGTCGTCGACGACCGGCTGCGCACCTCGGACCCGCGCGTCCACGCCATCGGCGACTGCGCCGAGCACGACGGCACCGTGTACGGCCTGGCCGGCGCCGCCCGCGACCAGGCCGACCTGCTGGCCCGGGTGATCCGGGGCACGGAGTCCGACAGCTCCGCCTACACCGGCACCCGCGTGCTGACCCGGCTCACCCTCCCCTCCGAGAACCCCCTGGACATCGCCGCGTTCGGCACCCCGGTGCCGGCCCCGGGCGACGACGTGCTGCGTCTGTCGGACGCCACCCGCGGCACCTACCGCAAGGTCGTGCTGCGCGAGGACCGCCTGGTCGGCGGCATCCTCCTCGGCGACCTGGCGACGGTCGGCGCGCTCGCCCACAGCTGGGAGGGCGACGAGCCGCTGCCCTCCTCGCCACTCCACCTGCTCACCAATGATGGAGGCTCATCATGACCACGCCCACAATCGTGCTGGTCGGCCACGGGATGGTCGGACAGCGGTTCCTGGAGGCGCTGGCCGACCAAGGAGCCATCGCAGGCGCCCGGGTGGTCGTGCTGTGCGAGGAGCCCCGGCCCGCCTACGACCGGGTCCACCTGACGTCGTACTTCTCCGGCACCGGCCCGGACGGGCTGGCGCTCGCCGACGCGGACTTCATGACCCGGCACGGCGTGGAACTGCACCTGGGCGACCCGGCGGTGGCGATCGACCGCGAGGCCCGCACGGTGACCGCCCGCTCCGGCCTGACCGTCGCGTACGACACGCTGGTGCTGGCCACCGGCTCCTACCCGTTCGTGCCTCCGGTGCCCGGCAAGGACGCCGAGGGCTGCTTCGTCTACCGCACCATCGAGGACGTCCAGGCCATCGAGGAGTACGCGGCCGGCTCGCGCACCGGCGCGGTGGTCGGCGGCGGGCTGCTCGGCCTGGAGGCGGCCGGCGCGCTCAAGGGCCTGGGACTGACCACCCACGTGGTGGAGTTCGCGCCCCGGCTGATGCCCGTCCAGGTCGACGAGGGCGGCGGCGAGGCGCTGCGCCGGATCGTCGCCGGGCTCGGCGTCGAGGTGCACACCGGCGTCGGCACCCAGGAGGTCGTCACCGGCGGGAACGGCGCGGTGGTCGGCATGAGGCTGTCGGACGACTCGCTGCTGGAGACCGACCTGGTGGTCTTCTCCGCCGGGGTGCGCCCCCGCGACCAGCTGGCCCGCGAGTGCGGGCTGCCGGTCGGCGAGCGCGGCGGCATCGTGGTGGACGAGTCGTGCCGCACCGCCGACCCGTACGTCTACGCCATCGGCGAGTGCGCGCTGGCCGCCGACGGGCGGGTCTACGGCCTGGTCGCGCCCGGCTACGAGATGGCCCAGACGGCCGCGGCCGCCATCGCCGGCGCCCAGGCCGCGGCGTTCACCGGCGCCGACACCTCCACCAAGCTCAAGCTGCTCGGGGTGGACGTCGCCAGCTTCGGCGACGCGCACGGCACCACCGAGGGCAGCCTGGACGTGCTCTACTCCGACTCCCGCGGCGGCGTCTACCGCAAGCTGGTGATCTCCCCCGACGGCACGCTGCTGGGCGGCATCCTGGTCGGCGACGCCGAGTCCTACGGGCTGCTGCGGCCGCTGGTCGGCACCGTGCCGCCGGTCGCCCCCGAGCAGCTGGTGCTGCCGGCGGGCGCGGGCGCCCCGGTGGCGCTGGGCCCCGCCGCGCTGCCGGACGACGCGGTGATCTGCAACTGCCTCAACGTCACCAAGGGCACCATCCGCGCCGCCGTCACCGAGCACCGGTGCACCACCGTGCCCGAGGTGAAGAAGTGCACCCGCGCGGGCACCAGTTGCGGCTCCTGCGTCAAGACGCTGACCGCGATCGTCAACGACGAGCTCCAGGCGTCCGGCGTCACCGTCGACACGGGCCTGTGCGGCTGCTTCGCGCACACCCGCGCCGAGCTGTACGAGATCGTCCGCGCCCTGCGGATCACCTCCTACGCCGACCTGCTGGACCGCCACGGCCGGCCCGAGGCGCGCGGCGGCGACGGCTGCGAGGTCTGCAAGCCCGCGGTGGCCTCGATCCTCGCCTCGCTGGCGCCCTCGATCGGCGCGGACGGCTACGTCCTGGACGGCGAGCAGGCCGCGCTGCAGGACACCAACGACCACTTCCTCGCCAACCTCCAGCGCAACGGCTCGTACTCGGTGGTGCCGCGCGTCCCCGGCGGGGAGATCACCCCGGACAAGCTGATCGTGATCGGCGAGGTGGCCCGCGACTTCGGGCTCTACACCAAGATCACGGGGGGCCAGCGGATCGACCTGTTCGGCGCCCGGGTGGACCAGCTCCCGGCGATCTGGGCCCGGCTGGTGGACGCCGGCTTCGAGTCCGGACACGCCTACGGCAAGGCGCTGCGCACCGTGAAGTCCTGCGTGGGGCGGACCTGGTGCCGCTACGGCGTCCAGGACAGCGTGCGGATGGCCATCGACCTGGAGCTGCGCTACCGGGGCCTGCGCTCCCCGCACAAGCTGAAGTCGGCGGTCTCCGGCTGCGCCCGGGAGTGCGCCGAGGCCCGCGGCAAGGACTTCGGCGTCATCGCCACCGCGGGCGGCTGGAACCTGTACGTCGGCGGCAACGGCGGCGCCGAGCCGCGCCACGCCGACCTGCTCGCCAAGGACCTCAGCGACGCCGAACTGGTGCGGCTGATCGACCGGTTCCTGATGTTCTACATCCGCACCGCGGACCGGCTGGAGCGCACCAGCACCTGGCTGGAGCGCATCGAGGGCGGTCTCGACCATGTCCGCGACGTGGTGGTCCACGACTCGCTGGGCATCTGCGACGAGCTGGAGGCCCTGATGGCGGCCCATGTCGCCGGCTACCGCGACGAGTGGGCCGAGACCCTGAACGACCCCGAACGGCTGCGGCGCTTCGCGTCGTTCGTCAACGCGCCCGACGCGCCGGACCCGTCGATCCGCTTCGTGCCCGAACGCGACCAGGTCAAGCCCGACCTGGAGATCCTCGCCGGGCCCACCCTCCCCGTCCGTACCCTCGAAGGGAGCACCACCGCATGACGATCACCGCTGTCCGCACCAGCACCTCCGTAGAGCTGCGCACCGGCGGCCGGGAGTGGTTCCGTGTCTGCGACCTGGACGCGCTCACCCCCGGACGCGGGGTGGCCGCGTTGCTGCCGGACGGCGGCCAGGTGGCGGTCTTCCGCGACCGCGCGGACCGGGTCTACGCGATCGGCAACCGGGACCCGTTCACCGGCGCCTATGTGCTGGCGCGCGGCCTGCTGGGCTCGGCGGGCGGGCGGCCTTACGTGGCCTCCCCGCTGCTCAAGCAGCGCTTCGACCTGGCGACCGGGGTGTGCCTGGACGACGAGTCGGTCTCGGTGCCCGCCTACACCGCCAGGATCGTCTGACGGCCGGGGCCCCCGGGCAGGCGTCTTCCGGGGGCCCCGGCCGCGCGCTCTCAGCGGTGCCGCAGCGCGGCGCGGATCGCGTAGTACGCCGGCTTGGGCCGGAAGTCCTCGTCGTACGGGGTCGCCGCGCCGTACCCGGTGAACCAGCCCGGGATCCAGGAGTCGGAGTCGGTGAAGCCCCACACCGTCACGCCCAGGCAGCGCCGCACGGCCAGGCAGTCGTCGGTGACCGCCGCGTAGTCCGACGCCTGCTGGGCGAGCTTGGCGTCGGTGACCGGCAGTTGCATGCGCACGTCCAGCTCGGTGACGGCGACGTCCAGGCCCAGCGCGGCGAAGCGCCGCAGGTTGGCCTTCATGGTGGACGGCACCTGGCCGAGGACGAAGTGCGCCTGGAAGCCCACCCCGTCGATCGGGACGCCCTGCGCCTTCAGCGACCTGACCAGGTGGTACATCCCGTCGCTCTTCGCGCCGAGGCCCTCGATGTTGTAGTCGTTGATGAAGAGCTTGGCGTGCGGGTCGGCGGCGTGCGCGGCGCGGAAGGCGTCGGCGATGTAGGAGGGGCCGAGGGTGGCCTCCCACATCGACGGGCGCAGCGTGCCGTCCTCGTTGAGGGGTTCGTTGACCACGTCCCACTGCGCGATCTCGCCCCGGTAGTGCCGCACCTCGGTGGTGACGTGGCCGACGAGGAGGGCGTGCAGCTGCGCGGGCGTCCAGGTGCCGGAGGTCAGCCAGCCGGGCAGCTGGTTGTGCCAGACCAGGTTGTGGCCGCGCACCCGCATGCCGTGGGCGCGGGCGAAGGCGACCACCGCGTCCCCGCCGGACCAGTCGTAGTGGCCCTGGGTCGGCTCGACCGTCTCCCACTTCATCTCGTTGCCGGGGGTGACCGAGTCGAACTGGCCGCCCGCGACGTGCGCGTAGACGCCGCTGAGCTTGCTCGCGGTGACCGCCGTGCCGTAGTAGATCCCGCGGGAGGCGGCGAGGGCCCGCAGCGGGGGCGCGGTCGCCGCGGCGCTGTCACCGGCGGCCGCCGGGGCGGGGGCCGCGGCGTGTCCGGCGGGGGCGGCGGCCAGGGCGAGTACCGCCGAGGCGGCCACCGCGAGCGCGCCGCGGAGCGTGCGGCGCCGCAGGGCGTGACATCTCATCAGCGAGGATCTCCCTCTGTTTTCCGGAATGAAGCCGAAAATTTTCCGAGGTGCGCCCGGCACGGTAGAACCGTAGGAGTCACGCGTCAACGGGCCAGGGGAGAACCGATGTCACAGACCGCCCGCAAGGTCACCATCACCGCGATCGCCCGGGAGGCCGGGGTCTCGGTGCCGACCGTCTCCCGGGTGCTCAACGGGCGTTCCGACGTCGCCCCGGACACCCGCGCCCGCGTCGAGGACCTGCTGCGCCGGCACGGCTACCGCCGCCGCGCCGCGCCCGGCGGCCGCGCCGCCCTGCTGGACCTGGTCTTCAACGACCTCGACAGCCCCTGGGCCGTGGAGATCATCCGCGGGGTGGAGGACGTGGCGCACTCCTCCGGGATGGGCACCGTGGTCTCCGCGATCCACGGCCGCGCGGGCTCGGCGCGCCAGTGGATGAAGAACCTGCGGGCCCGCGCCTCGGACGGGGTGATCCTGGTGACCTCGGTGCTGGAGCCGGTGCTGCACGAGGAGTTGCGCCGCCTGCACGTGCCGATCGTGGTCGTCGACCCGGCCGGCTCCCCCGCGCTGGACGCGCCCACCATCGGGGCCGCCAACTGGGCGGGCGGGATGGCCGCGACCGAGCACCTGCTGGCGCTCGGCCACCGCCGGATCGGCTTCGTGGCCGGACCGCCGCGCCTGCTGTGCAGCCGGGCGCGGCTGGACGGCTACCGGGCGGCACTGGAGGCGGCCGGTGTCATCGCCGACGAACGGCTCGTGGTGACCGGCGACTTCTACCACGCCTCCGGCTTCCGCGCCGCGGGCGAACTCCTCGCGCTGCCCGAGCCGCCCACCGCCGTCTTCGCCTCCAGCGACCAGATGGCCCTGGGCGCGATCGAGGCGCTGCGCCAGCGGGGCCTGCGGGTGCCGCAGGACGTCAGCGTGGTCGGCTTCGACGACCTGCCGGAGGTCCGCTGGTCGGCGCCCCCGCTGACCACGGTGCGCCAGCCCCTCGCGGAGATGGGCAAGCTGGCGGCCCGCACCGTGCTGCGCTGTGTGCGCGGCGAGGAGATCGAGTCGCCGCGCGTGGAACTCGCCACCGAACTGGTCGTCCGCTCCAGCACCGCGCCGCCCGCCGGCTCCTGAGAACGACCGGAGGATTTCCGGAAGCAGGCGCCGCGCGCTGATCGACCGCCCGCTCCGTCGGCAACTCTAAGCTCGAATGATCCGGTGGCCGGAAAGGACCGGCCCGGCGAGACGGCGAGGAGGTGCCGCGGTGTCAGCTACCTCAGCGATGTCGGCGATCGCGTTGCCGCTGTGGGATCCCGGCGGCGGCCAGGGGCCGCGCCAGCTGGCCGAGTTGGGTCTGGCGCTGGCGCTGTCCACGTTCATCGGCCTGGAACGGGCGGTGCGCCAGAAGAACGCGGGCCTGCGCACCCACGCGCTGGTCGGCGTCGGCAGCGCCCTGTTCATGGAGGTCTCCCAGCACGGGTTCGGCAGCGTACTCGGCCTGCCCGGCGTCTCGTTCGACCCCTCCCGGGTGGCCGCGCAGATCGTCTCCGGCATCGGGTTCATCGGCGGCGGCCTGATCTTCGTGCGCCGCGACGCGGTCCGCGGCCTGACCACGGCCGCCACCGTGTGGCTGACCTGCGCCATCGGCATGGCCTGCGGCGGCGGCCTGGCGCTGCTTGCGATCGTCGCCACCGCCGTGCACTTCCTGGTGGTCCGCGGATTCCCGCTGGTCACCCGGTATGTCCCGGCCGTCGCCACGCCCGAGCAGACCGAACTGCAGCTGTCCTACCTGGTCGGTACCGGCCTGCTGCCCCGGGTCCTCGAACTGTGCACCGCCGCCCGGTTCCGGGTGGTGGACGTCCGGGTGGACCGCGCGCCCTGGAAGGAGGACGAGGACCAGGAACGGCCGCCCGGCACCGCGGGCGTGCGTCTGCTGATCGAGGGCACCGCGGCCGTCCACCCGCTGGTCGCCGGGCTCTCCGAGTTGGAGGGCGTCCTCAGCGTGTGGTCCCCCGCTGCCGTGGAGACGGCCGAGTAGCGCCCGGCCGCCGGGGGCAGGTTTCGGCCATCACGGTGCGAACCCCACCAATATCCGCGATCCCCGCGATATTTCTGGACCATGCCGGAGCAGACCGAGGACCACCCCATCCCGTCGCCCGTCCCGCCCCCGCTCTCCCGCCGCCGCCTGCTCACCGCGGGCGGCACCCTCGCCCTCGCCGGCGCCCTGGCCGCCGGCTGCGGCTCCAACACCGGCCGCGGCTCCTCCCGGGGCCCCGCGCTCTCCCAGTGGTACCACCAGTACGGGGAGCCCGGGACCGAGCAGGCGGTGCGCCGCTACGCCGCCTCCTACCCGGCGGCCAAGGTCACCGTCCAGTGGCGGCCCGGCGACTACGACCGGCAGACCGCCGCCGCCCTGCTGACCGGCTCCGGGCCGGACGTCTTCGAGGGCCAGATCACCCTCGACCAGATCAGGGGCGGCCAACTCGCCGACCTCACCGAGCAGATCAAGGGCGCCGAGGCGGACTTCAACCCCGTCGTCCTCGGCCCGAAGACCTACCGCGGCCGCGTCTACGGCATCCCCCAGGTCGTCGACATGCAGTTGCTCTACTACCGCAGGAGCCTGCTCGCCCACGCCGGGGTACGCCCGCCGGCCACCCTCGACGAACTCGTCGACGCCGCCCACCGGCTGACCAACCGCCAGGTCAAGGGCCTCTTCCTGGGCAACGACGGCGGAGCCGGGGCGCTGGGCCCCACCCCGCTGTACGCGGCCGGCCTGGAACTGGTCACCGACCAGGGCACCGTCGGCTTCGACGACCCGGCGGCCGCCGGTGCCCTGGCCGCGCTGCGCCGCCTGTACTCCTCCGGCTCACTGCTGCTCGGCGCCCCGGCCGACTGGTCCAACCCGGCCGCGTTCACCCAGGGACTGACCGCGATGCAGTGGTCCGGCCTGTGGGCGCTGCCGCAGATCCACGCCGCACTCGGCGACGACTTCGGGGTGCTGCCCTTCCCCGCGGCCGGCCCGCACGGCCGCCCCACGGTGCCGGTGGGCGCGTACGCCTGCGCCGTCAACGCCCACAGCCCCCGGCTGAAGGCCGCCGCGGCCTACGCGAAGTGGCTGTGGGTGGACCGCACCGACTACCAGCAGGACTTCGCGCTCTCCTACGGCTTCCACATCCCGGCCAGGCTGTCACTGGCCCGCAAGGCGGCCAAGCTGCGGCAGGGCGCCGCCGCCCAGGCCGTCGCGTTCGCCACCGACCACGGCCACGCGCAGCCGCTGCTGTGGACCGACCGCTCCCAGATCGCCCTCCAGGACGCGCTCAGCCGCGTCATCCGGGACGGCGCCGACCCGGCCGCGCAACTGCGGTCGGTGGCCGCCACCGCCGCCGCCGAGCTGAAGCGGGTCGGCGCGGACAGCGGACGGCCGAGCTGAGCGGGGCGCCGGCGGCGCGGCGGCGCGCCTGGTGGTTCTGGGTCTTCACCGGCCCGTTCGTGCTGGGCATCGCCGTCTTCGGCTACGTGCCGCTGCTGTGGAGCGTCACGCTGAGCTTCTTCGACGCGCGCGACACCGTCACGCCGACGCGCTTCGTCGGCCTGGCCAACTACGCGGCGGTACTGGGCGATCCGGCGTTCCGCTCCAGCCTGCTGACCTTCGCGGTGTTCTCCGCGTTCATCGTGCCGGCCACCTTCGCGCTGTCGCTGGGGCTGGCGCTGCTGGTGGGCAGGCTCCGCTTCGCCCGCGGGTTCTTCCGCTCGGTGTTCTTCCTGCCGACCGCGTGCAGCTATGTGGTGGCCTCGCTGATCTGGAAGATGGCGATCTTCAACGGGGTGCGGTTCGGGCTGGCCAACACCGTGCTCGGCTGGTTCGGCGCCGACCCGGTCGCCTGGCTGTCCACGACCCGGCCGCCCTGGTACTGGCTGGTGATCGTCACCGTCCGGCTGTGGCTCCAGGCCGGGTTCTACATGGTGCTCTTCCTCGCCGGGCTCCAGCGCATCCCGCGCACCCTGTACGAGGCGGCGGCGGTGGACGGCGCGCGCCCCGGCTGGCAGACCTTCCGGTACATCACCTTCCCCCAACTGCGCGCCACCTCGGTGGCCGTCACGCTGCTGCTCCTGGTCGGCGCCTTCCAGGCGTTCGACGAGTTCTACAACCTGCTGTCCACCGCCCGCGGCTACCCGCCGTACGCCCGGCCCCCGCTGGTGTACCTGTACTACGTGGCGCTCGGACAGGGCCAGGACCTGGGCGTGGGCAGCGCCGGGGCGGTGGTGCTGGCGGCGGCCATCGCGGTGGTCACGGTCGTCCAGGCCCGCTGGTTCGGCCTCGGCCGCAGGGAGGCGTGATGCGCCACTCCGGTCCGCGACCCGTCCGGGCACTGCGCGCGCTGCTGCTCACGGCGCTCACGGTGCTCTTCCTGGTCCCGTTCTACCTGCTGGTGCGCGACGGGCTGTCCAGCGAGGCGGAGATCACCGCGCCCACCTGGTCGCCGTGGCCCGCCCACCCCCGCTGGGGCAACGTCCGCGAGCTGTTCACCGACCCGTCGGTGCCGATGCTGCACGCGCTGGGCAACTCCGCGCTGGTCGCGGTGGGCACCACCGCGGGGACACTGCTGCTGGCCTCCCTGGCCGGCTACGGCCTGGCCCGCATCCCGTACCGGTGGGCGAACCACGTCTTCTACGCCGTCCTGGGCACCCTGCTGATCCCCTCCGCGGTGACCTTCGTGCCGAGCTTCGTGCTGGTCTCCACCCTCGGCTGGGTCTCCACGCTGCGCGGACTGATCGTCCCCACCCTGTTCAGCGCCTTCGCCGCCTTCCTCTTCCGGCAGTACTTCCTGGGCTTCCCGCACGAACTGGAGGACGCCGCCCGGGTGGACGGCCTGGGGTACTGGGCGGTCTACTGGCGCATCGTCGTCCCCAACGCGCGGCCCGCGTTCGCGGCGGTCGGCGCGATCGTCTTCATCGGGTCGTGGAACTCCTTCCTGTGGCCGCTGGTCATCGGGCAGGACGAGAACTCCTGGACGGTCCAGGTGGCCCTGGCGAGCTTCACCACCGCCCAGACGGTCAACCTCCACGAACTGTTCGTGGCGGCGGCGCTGTCGATGCTGCCGCTGGTCGTCGTCTTCGCGGTGCTCCAGCGGTTCATCGTGGCGGGCGTGGAGCGGTCCGGCATCGACGACTGACCGGACCCGGTCCGGACGGTCCCTCGAAGATCGCCCGGACAGGGCCTAGGCTGTGCCGCCGGGCGCGCGGCAGGCAACCGCCGCGGCCGTACCCCCGTACTCCGGGTCACCGCATCACCGAGCCGAGGAGTTGGCTGCCGCCATGGCGTGGACCGCGAACGACATCCCTGACCAGACCGGCCGCACGGCGGTGGTGACCGGCGCCAACAGCGGGCTGGGCTATCAGACGGCCCTCGAACTGGCCCGCCGCGGCGCCCGGGTGGTGCTCGCCTGCCGCGACGAGGGCCGCGGCACCGCGGCGGTGGAGCGGCTGACGACGGAGGTACCCGGCGCCCGGGTCGTGCTGCGGCGCCTGGACCTCGCGGACCTCGCCGGCGTGCGGGAGTTCGCCGCCGGACTCGACGGCGACCATGTCGACCTGCTGATCAACAACGCCGGGGTGATGGCCATCCCGTACGCGCGGACCGCCGACGGCTTCGAGATGCAGTTCGGGGTCAACCACCTGGGCCACTTCGCACTCACCGGGCTGCTGCTGCCCCGGCTGCTGGCCACCCCGGGCGCCCGGGTGGTGAGCGTGTCGAGCATGGTCCACATGATCGCCAACATCGATCCCGGCGACCTCAACAGCGAGCACCGCTACCGCAAGTGGATCGCCTACGGCCGCTCCAAGGCCGCGAACCTGCTGTTCATCCACGAACTGGCGCGCCGGCTGCGGGCGGCCGGCTCCGACGTGGTGGCCGCCGCCGCCCACCCCGGCTACGCGGACACCAACCTCCAGACCGCGGGCGCCAAGCTGGAAGGCAGCCGCCTCGCCGAACGGGCGGCCGGCCTCGGCAACCGCCTGTTCGCCCAGTCCGCGGCAGGCGGCGCGCTGCCCACCCTGTACGCGGCGACCGCGCCCGGGGTCCAGCCGGACGCCTTCTTCGGCCCGTCACTGCGCGGCCTCGGCCGCGGCGGCGCGTCCCCCTCCATCCGCGCCCCATGGACGCTGGACGACGCGGCCGCCGAGCGGCTCTGGACCGCCTCGGAGCAACTGACGGGCGTGAGCTTTCTCTGAGGGCTCGGTTCGCCTCCGG
>JBEHXI010000227.1:0-11958 GCA_048498775.1 Actinomycetota bacterium
CTGGCGGGTTGCCTGCGCACTCGCGCCAACGTCCGCCGGGCCGGCGGGCACGCGTCCACCTCGTCGCGAATCGACGCGAGGCGCCTGGAGGTGCTGCGGCTGCCGTTGGAGGAACAGCGCCGTTACGGCGAGATCTTCCGCGAGATGTCGGCCTTGGAGGAGTCGCTGCGTGAACTGTCCGATGTGGGCACGGCGTTGCGGAACACCCTCGGCGAACTGCTGGCGGCCGGGCGGTTGCCCATCCACTGACCCGGCCCTACTCCCCGGGATCGGACTGCGGTGCCGCGGCCGCGGCCGTCGCCGTCTGGGATCCGGTGCCACTCCCCGGGATCGGATGGCAGCCGGTCGAGCATCGGCCGGACCCGGGATTCGTGGCCGTGCTCGATGAGTTCGAGCGCGACCTCGTGCAGTCTCCGTACGAGCCTGGCCGGAACCGGGTCGAGGGCGGCGACCCGCTGGGCGATGGCCAGCCACTGCACGACGGCCTCCTCCACGCGCCCTTCGGGCACCAGGCACTCGGCGAGGCCGATCCGCGCCTCGGCAAGGAGCTCGGCTCCCTCGGCGGACCCGTCTCCGGCCACCTGCCGCTCGGCGTCCCGGTAGCGGGCCCTGGCCCGGAAACAGATGCCCTCCAGCCGGGCCGCGTCCCCGCACCGCAGGCACGCGCGGGCGATCGGCAGGTAGCCCAGCCCCCAGGCGCGGCGCACCTCCGCCAGGGTGTTCTCCAGCCGGGCGATCGCCGGTCCGGGTTCGCCGGCTTCGATCTCCTCGTCGGCCTCCGCGACGAGCCGGTCGTACTCCGCGCGGGTCGGCCGGTCCACGCCGGGACGGGCGGAGCGCCGCGACCGCCCGCGGCGAGGCGGCCTCTCCGGCTCGCCGGGACGCTCCCGGCCGTCCGGAGCGCGGTACGGCAGCGTCGGGTCGGGGACGAGCCGGGGGTTCGGCGCCGGATCGCCCGGCCGCGGGAGGTACGGGCGCAGGACCTCGACGACCTCTTCGGCGGCCGGGCGGTCACCGGGGGCCTTGGCGAGCATCCGCGCGATGACGTCGTCGATCGCCGGGGCGATGTGGTCGACGGTGGCGCGGGCCCGAGGCGCCTCCTCATGCCGATGCTGGTCCTCGATGCTGCGTTCGGGCGTGCCCTCGAAGGGCCTCTTCCCGGTCAGCAGCATGTAGTACACGCAGCCGGCGCCGTAGACGTCCGCGGCGGGGGTGACGTCGCCGCCTCCGGCGCCGATGAGCTCGGGCGCCTTGTAGCCGAGACTTCCGGGGGTGGCGCCCTCCTCGGTGTACCGCGTCGCGTCGGGATCGGTGAGGTATGCGATGCCAAAGTCGATCAGGTGGACGACGTGGTCGGTTCCCACGATCACGTTGTGCGGCTTGACGTCCCGGTGGACGACGCCCTCGCGGTGCGCGTACGCTAGGGCGTCCAGGAGCTGCGTCATGATCGCCGTGGCGGCGTCCGGCGTCAGGGTGTTGCGCTTGAGGAACTCGTCCAGGGCCGCGCCGTCGATGTACTCCATGACCATGTAGGGGTCGACTCCCTCGAAGCCGCGGCCGAGCAGGCGGGGAATGCCCCGGTGCTCCAGCCGCTCGAGCAGGTTGCACTCCCGTTCGAACCGCTTGAGCAACGTCCCCCGGTATCGCAGGCGTTCGGTGGAGGAGAGCGATCCCTCTCCCCAGGAGCCCTGCAGCATCTTGACGACCACGAGATCGCCGGTCTGGAGGTCCCGCGCGATCCAGAGCCTTCCCATGCCGCCCTGGCGAAGAGGGCCCTCGACCCGGAACCTTCCTTCGAGCACGTCGTCCCGCTCCATACCTCACTCCTCGCGAAGCGTGTGAACGGTAAACAGTGTGCCACCCTAGACACTGCGTCGCATCTGAACTATGTTCACAGCTATATACTTTGGAGGAGAGGGATTGTGAATGAGCTCCCCCCAGGGACCCGAGGCGACCCCCGGCTCATCCGCGTCGGCCTTCCGTTGCTGCGGGAGGATCCGCGCGACTGCCCGCGCGGCCTGGCGCTCCGCGCGCGCCCGTTCGTGCGGCAGGACCCGGAGCGAGTGCTCGGCAGGCCGGTCAAAGACTTCCCGCTCGCACCGGTGATGGACGCGCTCGATCTCATCGAGCACAAGAACATGGACGTCGCCGCGGCCCTGGCGGCTCCCGCGGTCACCCGCCGCTGCCACCCGGGCCACCACGCCTGGACCCGGGACGCCGTACGGAACTACCTGGCGGCCCGCGACCGTGAGGAGCGCGCCCGGCGCGCCGCCGGGCATCCCGCGACCCTTCCGGTGCAGCACGAGTGGGTGGCCGTCAACTCGCTGCCCGCTCCCGATCCCCGTGGCGCGACCCGCTACGAGCGCACCGTCTGGGGCCGGCGCTATGCGTCGGCCGACGGCGACGTACGGGAGATCTGGCTGCCGTCCGTGAACTGCGTCAAGGACGATCGCGGCGAAGCGGAGATCGCGGCGGCCGCCTCGGTGGTCCTCACCGGCGTGCCCGCCAAGGCGGCGTTCGGCCGGCCGTACGTCCCGGCGAGAGCCGCCGGGCCCGCTCCCCGGCACGTCCGAGTCATCGCCGTCGGATGCGGGGACGGCGAGGTACGGGTGCTCGCCGACTGGGACGCGCACGAGGTCTCCCGGCGGTACGAATCGCTGGCGCGGCCGCTGCTGAAGCACATGATCGGCCGTACGGAGCTCAACCCTGGATCCGGCTGTGTCGACTGCGAAGGCCTGAGGGGATGCCCGCAGCCGCCCCGGGCACCCGGTCTGCTGCAGGTGCAGGAACCGGCCCGCCCCCGCCGCAGGCGGAGCGCGTCGGCCAGCGACCTTCGCGTTCACGGAAAGTGCCCGGCGCAATATCACCTTACGCGGGTACTCCACCTCAAGGGGGCACATCCGGAGAACATCGCCATCCGGCGCGGCCGGGCCGTCGACGCCGTCCTCAACGAGCGGCACCGGGAGCGTCCGGCGCGCGGCTGTCGCGACCTCCCGGCTCCCGCCGAATTGCCCGGGCTCACCGCCGAGGAATCGGGCCCCGCGCGGCGGATGCTCGAGCAGCACCGTGCCGTCTGCCCGTTGTACGGGCTGCCCGCCCACGAGCGGATCCTGGTGCAGCCGCGGCTGACCGCCTACGACCCGGTGGCCGACGCCGTCGTCATCGCCGACCCCGACCTGCTCCACACCGACGCCGGAGGCTGGGTCTGGCGGGAGACCAAGACCTCCTCCGGTCCGCCGTGGGAGGGACGGCCGCTGCTGGAGACCTATCCGCAGCTCGCCCTCGCCGTCCTGCTGATGGCGGCGGGCGTCCCCAAAGGCGACCGGCGGCGCTCGCGCATCGAGCTGGAGGTGCTCTACGAGCACGGGTCGGTCTGCGAGGTCATCGACCCCTTCGACGAGCCGACCGTGGCACAGGCCCGGTCCGTGGTGGCCCGCCTCGCCGGCCCCTGGGCGGCCGACGCGTCCTATCCCCCGGCTGCCGGCCGGCACTGCGCCGACTGTGAAGCGCTCACATGGTGCGACGCCGGCCGCACCGAGGTCTCCGGGCGATGATCATGTTCGTCGAATGGGCTCCCCACGACGGGATCGCGCTGCTGCGCGCGCTCGCCGGCGGGCTCATCGCGCTCGAACGGGTGACCCGGCTCGACGCCTTCACCATGCCCTACCCCGCCGAGGCCCAGCGCGCGCTGGACCGTACCGCGCTGGCGTGCCTGCTCAAGGGCGCCGCGCCTCCGCGGAGCATGGCCGAGCTGATCGACTGGTGCGCCACCAGGCCCCTGTCGGACTGGCCGCTGAACCTGCCCGCGGACACCGTGGGGCCGGAGGACCTGCTGCTCGACGGCGAGTCGGCGCGGCCGACCGAGCTGTGCCATGAGTGGGCCGAACGCAGCCGCGACGCCGCCGGGGAGCACCTGGACCGGGTGGTGATCCACACCGCACTGCGGCTGTGCCGGGAGTACGGCCAGGAGGAGACCTACAGCGCGTTCCGCGACCTGCTGGTGAACCGGCCGGTGCTGACGTCCGCGGAGGCCTTCGAGGTGGCCACCGACCTGCTGATGGAACCGGTGCGCGAGATCATCTCTTGGATCTACCAGCCGGTTCCGGCGAGCTATCTCAACGACGGCGCGTACGCGACCTGCGGTCGCTGCCTGACGCTTCTCACCCCCACTCGTGACGGGACCTGGTGGTGCGAACGGGATCGATGCCGTCGCCAGGGACCGCCGCCGATCGGCCGGCGACTGTGCCCGGAGGAGGTCGGGGAGGTCGTCCAGCTCCGGCGGCCGCTGCGCCAGTTCGTCACCGGGCCCGGCCGCGCGGAGATGGAGCTGGCGCGGGCCCTGAAGCGGCTCGGGCTGACGGTCCGCATGTGGCCGGGGTTCGACAGCTACGACCTGCACGTCACCTTCCCGGCCGGACGGGTCTGGGCGATCGACGTCAAGGACTGGGCCAGCCCCACGCTGCTGGCCCGGACCGCGCGCCCCGTACGCCCGGATCCACCGTACGACGAAGCGTTCTGGGTGGTGCCGCGCCGGCGCGTCGACGACCGCCCGGGTTACATCACCACGTTCGAGCGCATCCGCCCGCCCGAAGCCCACGGACCTCGGCTGCTCCCCGACGACGAGCTCATCGAACTCGCCCGCGAGCGGCTGCGGGACACCCGCCTCACAAGGAGTGCTGATCCCACGGGAGGCGCCGGTCCCACGCCCGCCGATGGAGACGTCGGCTCCGCAGGGGGAGCCGGCTCCACGCCCGCCGACGGAGGCTCCCATGCGTGACCGCAGGACCTGGCATCGGAAGGTCAGTGCCGAACTCGCCCGGCACTGGGAGGGACTGCCGCCCGAACTTCAGGAGATGAGGCCGCCCGCCGTCTGCCAGGTCGAACTGGCGCTGCGGCTGCTGGAGACCGTCGCCCCGGGCGAGCCCGCCGGCGGCGCCTACGCCCTGCTCGGCGGCTACCCGTTCGCCCGCGGCCTGGGCCTGGACATCGGCGAGCGCCACGAGATCGCCCTGGCCGCCGCCCGGCACCTACTGTGGACGCTGCGGCGCCGTCGCAGCTGGCAGGAGGCACTGGACACCTACCGCCGGTTCCCCGAGCGGCTGCGCGGTTACGAGGCACCGCCGAACGAACCGCCGCTGGCGCTGACGCCGGCCGTCGCCGGCGAACGATTCGCGGTCTATGACGCCGCGCTGTCCACCCTGCCGCCCTTCGCCCGCGAGACTCTCAAACTCGCGCCACCCGGTCGCAGCGGTTTCACCGATCGGCGCAGGCTGGTCTCAGTCACGCTGCCCCCGACCCTGCGCCCGGAACGCGTCCCCGGGCACGATCTGACGGCGGGCCGGCCCGGCGACGGAAAGCCCCTGACCATCACGCGCGACGACCTGATCGAGACCGCTCGGTGGATGGACGCCGAGGAACACGATCGGCAGGTCGACACGCCCGGCCACTGGGAGCATCGGCTGTCCCAACTGCACTTCGCCACCCGTGACACCGCCGGGACGGGCTTCACTGAACGGCGGGAGCTGCGACTGGACGGCCTGCTCCACATGGCCGGCATGGTCGGCGCGGGCAAGAGCACACTCATGATCCTCGTGGCCGTGTGGGCGGCCCGGCGGCCGACGCCACTGCGCACCACCCTCGTCGTCGGTGACGTCGCCGAGCAACTGCGCATCAGCACGCTGCTAAGCGAGATCGGCATCCCCGCCGTCCCCGTGCTCGGCGCGAGCACCCGGGAGAACCATGTCCAGCGGCTGCACCGACGGCTCGCCGCCCAGGGCTACGACAACCTCCTCGATCACGATGACCGGCGGTTCGACGACCTGAGCACCGTGTGCGTGCTCGACGCCCTGCGCGGCACGGAGGCGGCCCAGCCGCTGCGCTACGCCGACGCCCCCTGCACGTCGTTGCACCCCGAGCGCCCGGAGCCGGACGCCGAAGCCGACGCCGGGCCGCACGGCACCCTGCCGGCGTGGCTCCGGGTGGGCGGCGGGCGAACGGACGCACCACAGGCGGCGGGCCCGGAGCCCGAAGGCAGCGCGGGCGGCGCCCAGGCGGACCTGCCCGCGGCGGGCCTGGGATCCGGGGACGGCACGGGCGGCGTCTCGGCGGGCTCTCCACTCCCGGGGCACCGGCCGGACCCGCGGGACCGGAACCCCGGATCCGGCAGGTACGCCGGCCCGGCGTACGGATGCCCGCTGTGGAGCGCATGCCCGCGCCACGGCACCGCACGCGACCAGGTGACGGCGCTGGTCTGGATCGCCAACCCCGCCAGCCTCGTGCAGAGCGCCGTACCGTGGCACCTGAACGACGAGCGCCTGCGCCAGCTCGAACTCGCTTGCACGCTCAGCGACATCGTCGTCGTGGACGAGGCCGACGCCGTGCAGATGCGGCTCGACCAGATCTTCGCGCCCTCGGCGACGCTGGTTCAGCCCGGCCCGGACTCCTGGCTCGACCAGTTGCACACCCACAAGATCGAGGAACTGTCGAGGCGGGCGCGGCTGCCGCTGACCGACATCGAGATCGACCGATGGAACGCATCGCTGACGGTGGTCAGCACGGCCACCGACCGGCTGTTTCGGACGCTGATCTCGGACGGGGATCTGCGCGAATGGGCGGACATCGACTACTTCAGCCCGTGGACGCTGCAGGAGAAGCTGCTGGCCGACTGGTTCCAGGAGCACCGGGGCCCGGTCGCCGACAGGATCCCGGACGAGCGCGACGTGTTCGAGGCGCTGGAGAACGACGAGCCCGGGCCCGACGTGCCCACGGCGGTGACCGATCCCCGGCGGGAGGAACTCAGAGCCCTCTTCGACGGCTTCCGCGACGATCCCCTCGGCGGACACGGCCCGTACGGGAACGCCACCGACGACATGATCGATCTGGCCAGGGACCTGCTGCACACACTGTCGGCGAACGAGACCCGCGCCCGTACCCGTGCGCTGCTGGAGACCCTGCTGGCCGGTACGCCGGCCCCGGCGCACGACCCGGTCTGGATGGAGGCGACCTGCCGGCGGCTGGAGTTCATGCTGGTGCTGTCGGCGCTGCACCACCGGCTGGACCGGCTGACCTTCCTGTGGCCGCAGGTCGAGGCCGCACTGCGGCTCGACGTCACCGGCAACGAACTCACCCGCCGCCCACCGCTGGACTACGCGCCGCTCATTCCCGAATCCCCGATGGGCAACGTGCTGGGCTTTCAGTTCCTCCCCGACGAGCGCGAGCGCGACGAGGACGGCCGGCACAGCGGAACACTGCGGTTCTTCCGCTGCGCGGGAGTCGGCCGGGAGCTCCTGCTCGGCCTGCACCGGCTGGGCGCCGACCCGGCCACGGGCCGCCCCGGCCCGCACGTCGTGTTGATGTCCGGCACCAGCTGGGCGGGCACCTCGACCCGCGCGCACGTGCTCGCCCCGGTCGGCGCGGTGCTGAAACCGGCGGAGCGGGCGCTGCGTGCCATCGCCCGGTCACGGTTCGCCACGCGGTTCCTGTACGACGACGAGGGCCGGCCGATGAAACTGTCCGGCACGGACCCCAAGGTACGTCCGGCGGCGGCCCGTGCTCTGGCCGCCAAACTCGGCGGGCCGGGCCGCGGCGGCACCGCCAGCCCGCTGGAACAGGAGCTCGCGCTGATCGAGGACGGTGCGCGGCGCCGGGCCATCCTCCTCGTCGGCAGCTACAAGGAGGCGGCCATCGCCGCGGAAGTCCTGCAGGACATGGAGCGCTGGCACGGGCGGGTGCGGGTCCTCGCCGCCGACGACGCCGACCTGGAGTATTCCCTGCTCGGATCGGCCGGCGACCGGAGCGTCGCGGTCGGCACGATCCGCCGCGGTGACCTGGCCATGTTCGCCGAGGACCCGAGCGCGGAGATCCTGGTGGCCCCGCTGATGGCGGTCGAACGCGGGCACAACATCCTCAACGCGCAGCGCAATGCGGCGTTCGGCGCCGCGCTGTTCCTCGCCCGGCCGCACCCGCGACCCGACGACCTGTCGCTCGCGGTCTTCGCCATCAATGACTGGGCGACGCGGTTCGCGCGCGACGAGGCCCGTGACGGCGACCTTGGAGCCCCTGGCCTCGGCCCCGAGGACTCGGCGACGTTCAGCGAGCTGGCCGCCAAGGCCGGCGACCTCGACCGGGCCTGGCTCGCCTTCCGGCACCGGGCCCGAGAGGAATGGCGGCACCTCCTATCACGGCGCTACGTCTACTCGCGGCTGTCCGAACGGGAGAAGCGGTCGTTCGCCTGGGATCAGCTCGTGACGCTGTGGCAGGTCATCGGCCGTCTCGTCCGCGGCGGAGTGCCGGCCCGGGTGGTGTTCGTCGACGCGAGCTTCGCACCGCGGCTGGCCCGCGCCCTCGCGCCCGGAGTGCGGGCCGGGACACCGCCGGAGACCGACGGCCTGCTGGCTGCGCTGCGCGACGTCCTCGCCCCGTACTTCTCTGCTGACGCCGACCCGGCGTGCTTCGCCGATCCGGCCGACCCGGCGCTGGTCCGGCTGCTCTACCAGCCCCTATACGACGCGCTGTGCACGATCACGCACCGCACCTGACCGATCCTCACCACGAAGAACTCAGGAGTCCGTCATGGCCGTCTCCTACGATCGCGTTCGCACCGCCGCGTGGCTGCCCTCCTCGCCCGACGCCTCGATCGTCGCGCGCTATCACGCCCTGCCGTTCCCAGAGCAGTGGCGTGACGCCCTGCTCGACCTGTGCAACACGGGCCGCTCCGAGGACGCGGAGCCGTACCGGACCGTGCCCACCCACCGGATGGAACAGGTCCTGCAGGCGGTCGCCCCCGACCATCTCGCGCTGCCGCGTCCCGCCACGTCCCAGGACGAGCCGGCGTACTGGCTGTACGTGCCCGACGATGCCCCGCTCCTGCCCGACCCGGCGTTCCGGGCCCTGCGGAACGCCTGGCTGGCCGACCTGCGCCCGGAGCCCGAGCACCGCGCGGTGCTGAACCGCACCCGTGCGATGCTCGACGAGAGCCCTCCGTTGTGGCGGTCCGTCGAGGTGGAACTGCTCCGCTGCCCGGCGACCGGCGGCGGCACGGCGGCGCCCCGGCCGTACCAGTACGCGCTGACCACCGACTGGCTCGCCCGGCGCCTGCTCGCCCTGGACCCGTACGACTTCGGCGGCGGCCGGCTGCGGTTCCGCGCCCTGCCCCGGAGCCCGCGCGACCAGGGCGCCGAACTGGTGTCCCAGCCCCTGCCCTTCGAGGTGAAGGGACGGACCTGGTGGTACTCGATCGTTCTCAACATCACCTTGCACACCGTTCCGTTCGACCCGCTGCCCCGGCTTCACCTGCACAGCGGGATCCGCCGCTGGGCCACCCTCGTCAGCGGCACGACCCAGCGGCTCCATCTCCCGTACCGGAGTAGGACGACCGTGCTTCTGCGGCCCCGGGTGCCGTGGCTGCCCGGCGCCCCGGCGTCCGGTCGCTTCGCCGTCGCCCGGCTGGAACGGCGATGGGACAAGGAGAACGAGGCGTGGACGACGGACTGGGTGAACGGTGGCCCGGCCCGCATGATGCGCGGCATCTCGCTGACCGAGCCGTTCCCGGAGGCCGGCGAGATCCTGGCCGAGCCGGAGCGATGGCTGACCGACGACATGCGTGCCGCCGTGGTGTACAGCACGGCCATGGGCGCACACGGGGTCGCCGCGGGGCTCATGTCCGACCAACGATCCAGGATCGTCGAGTGGGCGGAGCAGGCGATCCCGGCCGAGCTGCGTCCGGTACCCACGCGCCCCCATACTCGGCGCGGCTCGACCACGCCGGCCAACGTCGCTCCCAAACCGAGGCCGGCCGACAAGGCCACAGAGGAGATCCGGCGGGCCGCGAACCTCCGTGAAGCGGTGGCGTTCGCCGTGGCCTGCCTGCGGCCTTCGGACCCGTCCAGCGCCGTGCCGGTTCTGGGGGCCCGGCTGCTGTGGCAGACCCCGGACATGCGGGACGCCGCCATCGCGGCCCTTGTCGCGCACCTCGGCCTCAAGAACGACGGTGACGCGCCGACATCGGCGGCCTTCGCGGCGGCCGCGCCCGAAAACCCGGTCATGCTCGAATGGCAGTCGCCGGAGCTGACCGTACGGCTTCGCTGCCTGAAGCTGCCGGGTCGGCTCGCCGGCGACCTCCCGATCCCGGACGACGCCCGGCGGACCCGCGCGACCGTGACGGCCGCGCTCGCCGACCGGCGCGCCGCGGCGGCCGCCTTCCTCGCCGCCGACGGACCTGGGGACATCCCGTCACTCGCGCTGGTCGAGCTCGACCGGCCCGGCGAATTCACCAGTACCAACCACAACCCCAAGTTCGCGCTGTGGCTGGGCTTCGCCGACGCCGGAGCGCTCACCCAGTTCGTCACCGTGCCCAAGAAAGTCAAGGGCTACGACTCGGCCGGGAACGCCGATCACCGCGCGCGCGAGGCGTGGGACGACGGGCTGCGCCAGCTGGGGGCGCGAGTCCATCCCGAACCGGCCGTCGCCGGCGGGTTGCCCGACGGCCTGCGGTACGCGGCGATATGGCTGGTCCGGAAGAACCGGCGCAGCCGTACCCGCTGGGAGGGGTACGTTCCGGTCGCGGTGCTGGTCACCCCGGAGCGGCCGGGCCGTGGCATCGCGCGGATTCAGGGCTGGGATCCCGAGGCCGACGATGGCGCGGGCGCATGGGTCCCCTATCCGGTCATGCTCCTGCGGCTGACCCGGCTGGCCGAGATCTCCGCCGGCGAGCCCATCCCGACGGGTGCCTCCCCCGATCCCGCCGGTTCGGCGGCCTCCCCCGATCCCGCGGCTTCCGGCGGTGACGGTACGCCTGGGCACCGGCCGTCCTGGCGCAAGAACATGGACGGACAGCGCAGGGCGACCGAGCAGTGGCTGCAAAAGGTGCTGGCCTCGCTGCGGGGCACCCCGACCCTGCTGCTCGCCCACGCGCAGAACGCCCGCTCTCACTGGACCTGGTTGCAGGACGGGCAGGTCGAACCCGACCGGCTCCGGACCGGACTCGCCCCCGCACGCCGTCTCGATCCGGATCTGCGGCTCGTGCGCGTGCGTACCCGCATCGGCCGGGAGACCGCCCAGTGGTGGGGCGTCCATCCCCGCGGCGGCCCGAACGGACTGCCGTCTCACCTGTGGGTCGCCGCCGGGGACGACGGCATGGGCGGCCGCGTCTTCTGGAGCACGACCCCCAAAGCGCACCAATTCCGCACCTCGGCCGTCGAGGCCGACAAGCTCGCCCCACGCCCGCTTCGGGCCGGACCTCGGAAGGGCGAGCCGACGGTGGATACCCACATTCCAGCGTGGAATCCGGACCTGGTGGAACTCGCCGTGCTGGGCTGCCATCCGGCGGACGGCGACGACCCCGAAGCCCTCGCCCTGGCCGTCCACCAGATGCGCCGGCCCCCAGACTATCCCGAGGCGCTGAGCCTGCCGCTGCCCCTGCACCTTGCCGGGCTCGCCCAGGAATACGTCCTCCCGATTCCGGTGCAAGACGGCGAACAGGCGGTTCCCTCGATGGAGATGGTGGCCGACGAGGATCCCGCCGCGGTCGAGATATCGGAGACGGAGTAAGCCACCTCCCGCGAATCAGGCATATGCTCACTGCCGTCACATTGGTCTAATCGGCGCTCCGGGGTTACGCCCAGCAGAATCATCGCCACGAACCCGGTTTCTCTTTCTCAACAATTTCATAATCAACTGAATCGAGGTTTATAGACATGGCAACGGGTCGTTATCGGTCAATTTTCCACACCCGTCTTCCCGCCGATCAAGCCTTCGCAACGGCAGAGCAAGAGTTGCGCACCTGGATCGGTTCCAAGGGATTCGACCAGGAGGCGTTCGACAAGGGGAATGCTCGAATAGGTCCGGGAGTCATTCTGCTGGCGAACGCACGCAACGCACCGGATGGCACTCAGACGAAGCGTTGGCAGCTTCGCGAGTCGAAAGCCGACGGCGCGTGGCTTACGACGCTGACCGTCCACT
>JBEHXI010000228.1:0-11701 GCA_048498775.1 Actinomycetota bacterium
GTGCCGGGCCCGCTGTGGGCGCCGTCGAGGGACGCCGTCGTGCCGGGGCCGGTGCCGCTGGTGCTGACATGCCGTACGTTGACGGGGCCGGGGCCGGGGACGGGGACGGGGGCGGGAGCCGGGATCCGGTCCGCGGCCGTGCCCGGCCTGCGGACCAGGGCGAGGGAGCCGCCCGTGGCGGGCGGTCCCTGCCGGACGGTGCCGGGCGCCGCGTCGGTGGCCGCCTCGGCGGCGCGGATGACGGACCTGACGGCCTCCCGGGCCGCCCGCGGGTCACCCGCCGGCACCTCGGAGGCCTCCAGGACGTCATACCCGGCTGTCCCGTCGGCCCTGTCGGCCCTGTCGGCTGCCGGTGTGACGCACAGGTCCGCCGCCCGGGCGTGGACGAACGTGCCGTCCGCGCCCGGCAGGGAGCGGGCCGAGGAGGCCGCCACCCGGACCAGCACCGGGCGTGTCCCGGCCGCGACCGGCCCCAACGCGGCCAGCGCCGCCGCCGGATCCGGCGTGACCGGCTGGAACCGCCGCACGTCCAGGCCGGTCAGGGCGGCGGGGTCCGCACCGGTCGGGGCCGCGAAGGCGAAGTAGACCGGCCGGTCCGCGGCGGGCCGCTGCTCCAGCGCCTCGGCGGCCACGCCCTGGTGGAACGGAAGCTCGTCGCCCAGGGCGGGAAGGAGGCCGGCCGCCAGGGTCCGCAGGGCCCGGCGGGCGTCCTCGCGTTCCGCGCTGCCCGGTGCCGCGTTCGCCGCGCGGTCGGCCGCCTCGCGCAACGCCGGATCCCGGCGAAGCAACCACGGCAGGCCCGCGCCGTCCGCCGCGCGATCCACGGACTCCCTTACCGCGTCCGGCAGTTCACTGAGGCTCGCCGCCAGCAGCGCCCGGTCCGCGGGGCGGGCGAGCAGATCCAGCGCGGTGGCGTGCGCCGGGTCCGCACCGGTGCCGGCGGTGCCGGTGCCGGGCCCGAGGCCGGAGTACAGCCGCAGGTGCGGCGGGCGCAGCCGGTCCGCCTCCGCACCGGGCGGAAGTCCGTCGCGGGGCGCGAAGACGGCCTCGGCCAGTCCGTACAGATGCGTCGCGTCACCGGCCAGCGCCGCGGACAGCGCGGCCTGGTCGGCGCTCATCCCGGAGTCGTGCAGGTCGGTGAGGAGCGCGGCCAGCGTGGACCCGCGCGACAGGCCCCAGCCGACGGTGGCCCGCACGAACTCGGGGAAGCGCTCGGCGGGCAGGCCCAGCTCCCGGTACAGCCGGTACAGCGGCCCGGTGCCGGTGACCGGGCCCGTGGGGACGCTGATCCCTCGCTCGTCCATCAGCTGCGCGCGGACGGTGTCGTCGGCGGCCGGTGCGGGGTCCGGTCCCGGGTGCCCGGCGGACGCGGCGTCACGCAGGGCGGACATCAGCGCGTCCAGCCCCGCGTCCGGACGGCGCGCCCCGGACGCCACCGGCGCGCCGGAGTCCGCCAGGGCCGCCACGGCCCGCCGGGCGATGTCCCGCGCCGCCGGGTCGTCCGACAGCCGCTCGCCGAGGGCCGTCTCGTACTCCGCGGCGATCCGCGGCCACTCCGGCGAGAGGCGGTTCGGGCTGCCGGTGACGTCCGGGCCGGGGGTGACCGACGGTGCGATCCTGTCCTGGTCGCCGCGCGGGCGGAACGGCAGCAGGTCCAGCTCCGGTTCCGGCGCCGCGCCCCAGCCCGGGGTGAGCAGCGCGTAGCCGATGCCGCTCATCGTCTCCAGGGTCGTGTTCCCGGCGTAGGACACCCGCTGCGCGGGATGCTGGTCGGCCGACAGTTGCGCCGGCGGCACGGCACCGGGGCGGCTGCTGCCCGCCGAGCACACCCACTGCAGGAACGGCAGGCCGGCCGGCAGGTTCCGCTCCGCGAGCCGCCGGGCGAAGTCACGGCCGTCCTGCGAGCCGCTGACGAACTTCCGGCCGTAACGGCCCACCGCGACGAACGAGTGCCGGGTGCCGTGGGATGCCTTGATGACGAAACCGGGCCGGCCGGTGCTCGGGTCGGTGCCCACCGGCAGCGGCCAGGGCCGCACCCGGCGCAGCTGGTCCGTGGCCTCGTCGTGGACGCCGTAGCCCCTGACGCGTGTCAGGTTGGCCAGCATGCGCCGGCGCACGCCGTTGTCCCGGGTCCCGTGGCTCTCGAAGCCGATCAACGCGCCCTGCTCGGTGCGCAGTTCACGCATCAGGATCTCGTCGTCCCACGCCGGACCCGTCGACGGGCGCGACACCTCGGTGACGGTCACCCGCGGGAGCCACTGCCCCGTCGCCGCGTCCCGCCACTGGCCGGCGGTCTCGACCCGCAGCCGCAGCGCGGCCGGGGCCTGCACCGGGAAACGCCGCGGCGTGCGGGAGAAGACCGCCGTCTTGCGCGGCGACACCGGCCCGACGAGTTCGGCCAGCACCGGCAAGGCGGTGCCGGGCGCGCGGTGTTCCGCCAGCTCCCGCCACCGGGCGAGAGCGACCTGGCGGCTCGACGTGCCGAGGGCGAGCGCCTCGATCTCCCCCTCACGGCCCCTGGCCGCCGAGGGCCTTCCGCCGATCAGCGGGTGGCCGGCGGGCAGCACGTACCACACGGGGCCGCCGTCCGCCGGCTCGGCCTGCAACAGGTCGAGCGACTCCTCGGCCATCGCGGCGTGCGCGCGCAGATCGGCCAGGAACCGCTCGTCCAGCCCCTCGGCGAAGGCGTCCACCGCCGCCCGCAGTTCCGCGGGAGGCGCCGAGCGGTCCACTGCGTCGCGGATCGCGGGATCGCGCAGCATCAGCAGCGGCCACTCCCCGCGGTCGCCCGGCCGGGTGCCCGCGCCGACCGCGCGGACCAGGTCCCGCAGACCGCCGAGCGTGAGCCCCGGAGCGAGGAACGGGGCGTCCGGGCCGGAGGCCAGGGTCAACGACATCACATGGCCGCGCTGCAACTGGGGCAGTGCCTCGACGGCCCCCGGATTGCGCATCAGGTCGCGCCACGCCGCGCGGCGCTGCCGCCAGAGCGCCGCGCCGGCCCCGGTCGCGGAACGGTGGCCCAGCCCCCTGGCGAGGACGGGGAGGGGGTTCACCCAGTCGCCCTGGCCGGTGATCTCGTCGCCGAGCAGCGCCCGGGTCGTCTTCGCGTACATCGCCGCGTGCGGAAGCCGGCCCAGCGTGGCGCGGATCGCGCCTTCGTTCTCGGGAGCGGCATAGGCAAGGCGCTCGGACGGGTCGAGCACACCGTGGATCCAGCCGTGCACCCGGGACAGGTCGGTCAGCCACGGGTCGGGCTCCATCTCCTCGTCCCACACCCCGGCACGGTGCGAGACGTCCAGGAACCACTCCCACGGCAGCGCGCCCTCGTCCGACAGGTACCAGCCCGCCAGGGCATCCCGGAAGGCGAGCACGTCGCCGTACGGCAGGCGCAGGTCCTGGTGGACGCGGAGCATCAGCTCGATCGCGCGGGCGTCGTAGAGCTGATTTTCCGTCAGGTCGGCGTAGCCGTGGTAGCCGCGTCGCCGCATCTCCGCGTCCCATGCGGCGTCCCGCGGATCCACGCCGGCCGGCTCGGACCAGCCCCGCTCGTACCCGTACAGGTCGGCGACGCGCTCGAAGGCCCCCATCAGCTCGCCGAACGGCGGCGGATCGTCCCGGTCGAGCAGGCGTGCCCGCTCCGTGGGGAGGTCGGTCCCGTCCAGGGACGGCCTCCCCAGCAGCCTGCGCCAGAAGCGGTCCATGCGCTGCGGGTCGCGGCCGTACCGCCGCGGCGCGCTCTCCACCAGCCCCCGCAGGACCGCCTGCACCTGCTCGGCGGAGACCGGGTCCGCGGCCAGTACCCGGGCCGCGGCACGGCCGTACTCGGCGGACCGTGCCAGGTACTCGTCCCGCACCGGGGCCGGGCCGGCGAAGAGGCCGGGGAACCGGGGCTCGCGGGCGCCGGCGGGCGCCACAGCGGCCGGCGGCGCCTCGGCCCCGGCCTCCGGGGCCCGCAGGACGGCGGGCGGGGGCGGAAGGGCGGCGGCCGTCCCGGTACTCGGCGCCGCGGCGCCGCGGGTGACCACCACCAGGCGGTACGGCCCCTGATGACGGATCACCAGCGGCACCCCGCCGAGATCGGTGACCTGGCGGTTTCCGGACGTCCGGATGCCCGGCTGGTAGATCCCGGCCTCCAGCGGGATGTAGCCCGGGGTGGCGCGATTGGCCTCGTTGATCGCCGCGATGTTCGCGACCAGGTCGTCCGCCTGGCTGGCGCCGTGCATCTCGTTGTCCGTCAGCACCCAGGCGTGGCTGTTGCGCCCCAGCACGTACTCGATGTTGGAGGCCAGACCGCTGTGGTCGCCGCTCCTCGCCCACGGGCCCGGGTGCGGGACGATGAGTTCGGTGTACGGGACGTGCCAGCCGAACCGGGACACCGGTTCCGCGGCCAGCGACGCGGTGCCGTGCGGAACGGCCCGCCGCACGTTGCGCTCCAGGATCGGCAGCATCACCGGGTCGTACGCGCTGAGGTTGTTCCGCAGCCGTGAGGCGTTCGTCAGGAAGGCGATGTCGTCCGCCCCGGCGCCGCCGTCCACCGCGGCGACGACCGTGTTGCGGGTCTGTTCCAGCGCGTCGGTGATGGTGCTGTAGTCCTCCACCGACCGCAGCCGCCGCTGCTGGCCGCGGTGCAGTTCCCGGTACCAGCCGGATGCCGTGACCTGCGGCCACTCCACCGCGGCGGCCTCGCCCTGGTCGTCGTACTCGACGAGGGTCGGCCGGGGCTCCTCGGACCGGGCGGCCGGGGGTGGCAGCGTGCCACCGGGCGTTCCGGTGGCCGGTGCCGGGGTCTCGGTGCCGCGGACCACGGTGACCAGGCGATAGGGGCCGAAGTGCCGGATGACCAGCGGCACCCCGCCGAGGTCGGTGACCGTGTCGTTCCCGGAGAGCTCCAGCCGCGGCTCGGCGATCTCGACGCGCAGCGGGAGGTAGCCCGCGGTGTCGCGGTTGGCCTCGTTGATCGCCGCGATGTTCGCCGCCAGCCGCTCCGACTGGCTGCCGTGCGGGATCTCGTTGTCCGTCAGCACGAACGCCCGGCTGCCCGGCCCCATCACGCCCTCGAGCAGCCGCGCGAGGCCGGACTCGTCCGGCCACGTCGCCCAGGGCCCGGGGTGGGGGACGATCACGTCGGTGTACGGCACGTGCCGGCCGAAGTCGGCCATGGAGCCCGCCACCAGCGACATCGAACCGGACTGGGCGGCCGGGGCCATCAGCCGGTGGAGCACCGGCAGCATCACCGGGTCGTACGCGCTGAGGTTGCCCCTCAGCCGCAGCGCGTTCGTCAGGAACTCCACGTCCTGACGCCCGGCGCCGCCGTCCACCGCGGCGACGACCGTGTTGCGGGTCTGCTCCAGCGCGTCCCGCACCCCGGTGAGGTCCTCCACGGAACGCAGCCGTTGCTGCTGCCCGGGGTGGAGCGCCCGGTACCACGGCGAGGCGACGGCCTCGGGCCACTCCACGATCCCGGTGGCCTCGCCCTGGTCGTCGTACTCCACCAGGCTCGGCGGCTCCTCGCCGTCCGGAGCCGGAGGCGGCGCCATCGCCGTCCCGCCGCCCGGGCCGGGGTGCGGCCCGGCGATCTCGGGGACCGGCTCGTGGGGCTGCGGACGGTAGGTGTTCTCGGCGTGGTCCCAGAAGGCGCGGTACCCCTCGTACATCGCGTTGTCGGCCTGGGTGCGCCTGACCGGGTTGAACGTGAGGGGCTGCGCGCGGCGCGAGTGCGGGCCGTACAGCTTGCGCAGCAGCGGCAGCAGTTTCCTCTCGTGCTTGAGGACGTACCGCCACCCGTTGTTGCGCGGCAGGCCGGTGTACGGGTCCACTCCGTCGTTCGCGCCGAGGTAGGCGGCGCTGGCCTGGGCGAAGTACTCGTACTCGTTCCTGGACGAGTAGTTGGCCGGCCCGCCGGGTCGGGCCCGCAGCGGGCCGTCCGGCCACTGCGGCGCGGGGCGGCCCGGCTTCGGCGGGCGGAACTTGCTCAGGTAGGCGCGCCGGATGAACCGCTTCCAGTCCTCGCCGAGTCCCAGGTGGAGGGAGTGGGCGAACTCGTGGACGGTCGTCGAGTAGCCGTCCGGGTAGGAGTGGGCGCCGGGCACGGTCGTCCGCTCGCCGAGCAGGTTCTCCTCGGTGACCGCCGTGATCAGGCCGCCGGTTCCGCGGATCTCGTCCCACACCCGGTCGTCCGACGCGGAGACCTTCTGGCCCTTCAGCCGGCGGAAGGGCTCCAGCGCGGTCATCGCCTGGCCGGCGGGCACGACGACCACGCGCCGGCCGTCCTTGAGCTGACCCGCCGCAACCTCCGGATCGCGCAGCATCCGCGTGATCGTCGACCACACCTCGTGGCGTGCCGACGCCGGCTGATCGACGCCGTCCGGGACTCGCACCATCAGATGCGCGGCCACCGAGGCGAACTCGGCCGCCGGGACGCTGTGGCGCAGGGTGTCCACCACGTCCGGGTCGGACGCCAAGGCCTCCCGGTCGGCGTCCGGCAGCACCGCCAGTTCCCCGTTCCGCTCGTCGGCCGTCAGGTCCAGCAGGTGGGTGGCGAGGCGGGCGGCCTGGCCGGGGGCGGCCGCGACGCGCGGGCTCACCGGGGTGCTCGCCGCCGGCTGTGCCATCCCCCGCGGGGTGACCGTGGTGCCGGGCGGCGGGGCCAGCGCCGTACCGGCCGGGTGGGCCGGTACGGCCTCGCGGGTGACGGTCACCAGGTGGTAGGGCCCCTGGTGCCGGATGAGCAGCGGCACACCGCCCAGGTCGACGGCATCCCGTCCCGCGGCGCGCGGTGACTGCCTCGGCTGGACCGAGGAGACCTCCACCCGCAGGGGCAGGTAGCCGGGCGTGTCACGCTCGCGCTCGTTGATCGCCTCGATCTGCGAGACCAGGGCGGCCGACTGGCTCCTGCCCTGCATCTCGTTGTCCGTCAGCACCCGCGCGGTGCTTTCCGGGCCCAGCACATGCTCGATGCTCGCCGCCAGACCGTCAGCGCCCTCGGTCATCGCCCACGGGCCCGGATGCGGAACGACCAGGTCGGTGTACGGCACGTGGTGCCCGAAGCCGGTGACGCTCCCCGGCACCAGCGCCATGGCACCGAACTCGGCCGCCGGTGCCATCATCCGCTCCAGCGACGGCAGCATGACCGGGTCGTACGCGCTCAGGTTGCCCCGCAGCCGCAGCGCGTCGGTCAGGAAGCGCAGGTCCTCCGGGCCCGCCGCACCGTCCACCGCGGCGACCACCGTGTTGCGGGTCTCGTCCAAGGCCTGCGGTAGGGGGGTGTACGTCTCCACCGAGCGCAACCGCTGCCGCTGCCCGGGGTGCAGGTCCCGATACCACGGGGCCGCCTCGATCTCCTGCCAGTCCAGCTCCCGGAAGTCGCCCTCGTCGTCGGCCACCAGGAGGGTGGGGCGTTCCTCGTCGGCCGCCGAGGCGTGCGGCACCTCCTGCGCGGGAGGCGGCGGCAGCGCGGCACCGGCCGCCGTGGTCCCCCTCGGGGCCTGGGCCGTCGCGGTGGGTGCGGTGATGTCCGGTGCCGAAGTGGCCGGTGTCTCCGGTTTCCTCGTGGCCCAGGCCGGGACCGGGTCGTTGGACACCTCGCCGGCCCTGCCGACCGCCCTGACCGCCTCCAGTCCGGCCCGCGGATCGCCCGGCCGCACCTCCACGGCGTTCAGCACCTCGTGCCGCGCCCCGTCGGGTGCGGTGAACGCGTCCCGGGAGCTGACGCGCAGTTCCGTGGCGCTGGGATAGCGGTTCTCGGTGCGGCCGCCCTCCACCGGCATGGTGCGGGCGGCGGAGTCCGCCACCCTCACCAGCACCGGGCGCGTCCCGGGCGGGACCGGGCCCAGGGCGGCCAGCGCGTCCTCCGGAGCCGGCTCGACCCGCCGGAACCGCGGCAGGTCCAGCCGGGTCAGGCCCGTGGCCGGTGTGCCGTCCGGGACGGCGAGGGCGAGGTAACCGGTGCCGGCCGCGGGCTGCTCCGCCAGCGCCTCGGACGCCATGGCCCGGTGGGTGGGGATCTGCCTCAGCAGGTCGGGGGCGAGTTCGGCGGCGCGTTCCAGCATGTCCTGGCGGGTCATGCCGAACTGGGCGCTGGTCCGGTCCCCGGTGGCCGCCCACTGAGCGTAGTCCCGCATCTCGGGGTCCTGGAGCAGCAGCAGCGGCAGGTCCTTCGCCGGGTCGCCGTCCACCGCCCGGTCGACCGCGTCGCGCAGCAGGTCCGGCAGCCGCTCCGGCGGCGCCTCCAGCAGGGCACGGTCCGGCTCGCTGCCGAGCAGGCGCAGCGCGGTGGCGTGGGCGGGGTCCAGGCCGGGCGGGGCGGTGGCCATGAGGTCGTTGAGAGGTGCGGTCAGTTCGCTGTAGAGCTGCCGGTGCGGCGGGCGCAGCAGGTTCGCCTGGTCGCCGGCGGGCAGGCCCTCCCGCGGGGTGAACAGGGTGTCGGCCAGGCCGTACAGATGCACCCCGTTGCCGGCCAGCGCCGCGCCGAGTGCCGCCGGGTTCGCGCTCATCCCGGACCCGTACAGATCGGCGAAGAGCGCCGCGAGGGGGTGGCCGTCCGACAGCCCCCAGCCGAACACCGCCCTGACGAACGACGGGAAGTCCTCGGCCGGCAGCTTCAGCGCGTGGTACAGCCAGTACATCCCGGTGGTGCTGGGCCGCTGCCCCAGGTGCACGCGGATGCCGCGCTCCTCCAGCAGCCGCTGCCGGACGGCGGGATCGTCGGTCACCCAGGACGGCGCGGCCGACGGGTACCGGGCCTTCGCGCCCTCGGCGAAGGCGGCCGCCAACTGGTGCGGCTGTGCGTCCGGCCGGTCCGGATCGACGCCGACCTGGTGTGTTCCGGAGGCGGCCAGCGCCTTCACGGCCCGCCTGAGGATGTCCAGGCCGTCCTGATGTGCCGTCAGATGTGCGCCGAGGGCCGCCTCGTACCGGGCCGCGATCTGCTCCAGCCGCGGCCCGAAGGGTCCGTACTGGGCGGCCTGGCCGGCGAAGTAGGGGTCGATCGTGTTGGCGCGGACGTCCGGGCCGTCCGCGGTCCGGGGCTGGAACTCCAGCATCCGCAGGTTGGATTCCGGCTCCGCTCCCCAGTGGGGGTACAGCACCTTCTGGCCGTCGTCGGTGGCGCCGATCGGGGCTGTTCCGGCGTGCACGGAGCGGTGCGGCGGCTGCTGGTCGGCGGTCAGCTGCGCCACCGACGTCAGCCCCGGGGGCCTGGCGCCCACCGAGCACTGCCACAGCAGCGCGGCTGTGTGCGCGGGCACCCCCTCGTCCGCCAGCCGCCGGGCGAACTCACGTCCGGCCTGGGAGCCGCTCAGCGTCAGCGGGCCGAACCGGCCCAGCCCGGTGACGGCGTTCCTGGTGCCGTGCGTGGAGTAGTAGACGGACGCGGGCTGCCCGGTGGACGTGTCGGTGCCGACCGGCATGGGCCAGGTCCGCTCCTCGCCGGCCATCCGGTTGCCGGAGCCGTCGAGGTGGCTGACGCTGTAGGTGTTCTTCTGCTGGAGGGTGGCGAACTTCGCCCGGCGGACGGGGAGTTCCACCACCTTGTGGCTCTCGAAGCCGATCAGTACGCCCTGGTCGGAGCGTACGTCGCGCAGCAGGATCTCGTTGTCCCACGGGACGCGCGGTGCCTGCCGGGACGCCTCGCTGACGACGAGGTGCTCATACGCCAGGCCGCGCCGCTCGTCCCACCCGTGACCGGACCGCTCCTGGCGCAGCCGCAGCGGCCCGGGAGCCTGCGCGGCGAAGGCGCCGGGGTCCCGGGAGAAGACCGCCGTCCTGCGCAGCGACACCGGCCGCTCCAGCTCCACCAGCACCGGATGCGCGGTGCCCGGCGGTGTGCGCTTCGCCAGGTCGTCGAGCTTCGCCAGCGCGACGTCACGGCTGGACGTCCACAGCGCGAACGGCGGAAGCTCCTCCTCCCGGCCGCCGCGGGCGCCGGGACCGGCCTCGCCGGGCAGCGGGCCGCGCCCCATCGCCACGTAGTACACGGACCCGCTGTCCGCCGGCGCGGCCTGCAACAGGTCCAGCGCCTCCTCCGCCATCGCCGTGTGCCCGCGGACCTCGGCCAGCAGCGACTCGTCCGCCGCGGCGGCGAAGGCGTCGACCGCGGCCCTGATGTCCTGCGGCGATCCGTGGTCGACGGCACCGCGCACCGCGGGGTCGCGCAGCATCAGCAGCGGCCACGACGTCCGGTCGCCGGGCGTGGCCTGCGCCCCGGCCGCGCGGATGCGGTCGCGCAGCCCGTCGAGCGTCAGCCCCGGGGTGAGGAAGGCCCGGTCCGGTCCGGTGACCAGGGTCAGTGCCATGGAGTGCCCGGGCCGCAGCCCCGGCAGCGCCTCCAGCGTTCCGGGGTTGCGCAGCAGGTCCGACCACACCTGGCGGCGCCGCGTCCACAGCCCGGCGCTCGCGGGGTCGTTGCCCACGTAGGGGGTGATCCCGTGGGCGAGCGCGGCCGGGTCGATCCAGTCGCCCTGACCGGTGACGTCGCGGCCCAGCAATCCCGCGGTTGACTCCGTGTACATCGCCACGTGCGGCGGCTGGTGCAGGGCGACGCGTGCCGGGTCGCCGGGGGGCAGGTCCTTGGACAGCCGGCTCCCCGGATCCAGCGCGGCCTGCATCCAGCCGTGCACCCTGGAGATGTCGGTCACCCAGGGGTCGGGCTCGACCTGACGGTCCCAGACCCCGGCACGGTGCGAGGCGTCGAGGAACCACTCCCACGGCAGCGCACCGGGATACGACAGGTACCGGCCGGCCAGCGCGTCCCGGAACATCAGGAGATCGTCCCCGGACGCGCCCAGGTGCCGGTAGAAGCCGAGCATCAGCTCGATCTCCCCGGCGTACCCGCGCTGATCGGATGTCAGGTCCGCGAAGCCCCGGTAACCGCGCTGCCGCATCGCGGCGTCCCACTCGGGTCCCCGCGACCGCACCCCGGCCGCCGCCAACTCCGGGTGCCGGGCCGCGTACCAGGCGGCGCCGCCCAGGAACGCGTCGATGGACTTGTTGAAGTCCTTCTCCTCCAGCAGGCCGCGCGCCGCCCGGGTGACGCGTCCGGGGGTGAGCAGGGCCCGGGCGGCCCGCGTCAGGCGGCGCGGACCGCCGGTGGCGGTGCCCTCCGGGCGGGTGGGCGCCTGGTCGGGGTTGAGCAGCGAGGCCACGAAGTCCTGGGCGTGGACCGAGTGCCCGTACTGGGCCTGCGCGGTGTCCACCAGGTGCCGCAGCGCCCGGTTCGGGCTGTCGAAGACCTGCGGATCCTGCCCGAGGGCCCGGGCCACCTGGTACCCGTACTCGTCCGACCGCCGCAGGTAGTCGTCCCGCCGCGGTGAGGTGAACAGGTGCGGGTGCCGGGGCTCGTGGACGGCCGGGGGCGGGGTGGTCGCGGGCTCGGCCCCGAACACCGGCGCCTCGTCGTGTCCCGCCTGGCTGTCGTGCGGCGGGGCGGGCAGGGGTGTCGCGGTGCCGGTCCCGCTCGCGGTGGTGTCCGGGACGGCGGCGGGAGCCTCCGGCTCGACGGGCGCGGGCTGGGCGGCCTCGGGCTCGACGGGCGCGGGCGCGGGCTCGACAGGCGCGGGCGCGAGGTCCGGGGTGTGGACGGAGGCGGGGCGCGAGAGGCCGAGCGGCGACGGGGTGTCCTCGCCCTGGACGGAGCCCTCCTCCGAGGGCACCGGCTCGGAGGACCGCGGACCGGGCGAGACCGGCTCGGCGGGTACCGGCTCGG
>JBEHXI010000229.1:0-11612 GCA_048498775.1 Actinomycetota bacterium
CGCGGAAAGGCATGTGAAGATTGCAATACGCTTACCGCTATTACATACGGGCTTCCCACCCGCCCCGGCCGGGCCGCGGCCGTGTCTCAGCGGACCGGGCCGACCGACAGCCCGTCGCCGGCGGTGTCCACCCGGATGGTGTCGCCGTCGCGCACCGAGCCGGCCAGGATCTCCTTGGCCAGGCGGTCGCCGATGGCGGTCTGCACCAGGCGGCGCAGCGGCCGGGCGCCGTACGCCTCGTCGTAGCCCTGCTTGGCCAGCCAGTCCAGGGCCTCGTCGGTGACGTCCAGCTCCAGCCGGCGCTCCTTGAGCCGCTCGGCCAGCCGGCCGACCTGGAGCCGGGCGATCCGGCGCAGCTCCTCGACGCTCAGCGCGGAGAAGACCACGATGTCGTCGAGGCGGTTGAGGAACTCGGGCTTGAAGGCCGCCTGCACGGTCTCCAGCACCGCCTCCCGCTTGCCCTGCTCGGTCAGCTCGGGGTTGACCAGGTACTGCGACCCCAGGTTGGAGGTCAGCACCAGGATGGCGTTGCGGAAGTCCACCGTGCGGCCCTGGCCGTCGGTGAGCCGCCCGTCGTCGAGGACCTGGAGCAGCACGTCGAAGACCTCGGGGTGGGCCTTCTCCACCTCGTCCAGCAGCACCACGGTGTACGGGCGGCGGCGGACCGCCTCGGTGAGCTGGCCGCCCTCCTCGTAGCCGACGTATCCGGGCGGGGCGCCGACCAGACGGGCGACGGAGTGCTTCTCGCCGTACTCGCTCATGTCGATGCGGACCATGGCCCGCTCGTCGTCGAAGAGGAAGTCGGCGAGCGCCTTGGCCAGCTCGGTCTTGCCGACGCCGGTCGGGCCGAGGAAGAGGAACGAGCCGGTCGGCCGGTCGGGGTCGGCGATGCCGGAGCGGGAGCGGCGCACCGCGTCGGAGACCGCGCGGACCGCCTCGCCCTGGCCGATCAGCCGCTTGCCGAGCTCCTCCTCCATCCGCAGCAGCTTGCGGCTCTCGCCCTCCAGCAGGCGGCCGGCCGGGATGCCGGTCCAGGCGGCGACCACCTCGGCGACGTCGTCCGCGGTGACCTCGTCGCTGACCATGCCCTTCAGCTCGCGCTGGGCCTCGATGGCCTCGGCCAGCTCCTTCTCGGCCTGCGGGATCTGCTCGGTGCGGATGCGGCCGGGGGTGACCCAGTCGCCGGTCTCGGGGGCCTTCAGCTCGGCGCGCTGGAACTCGCTCTCCAGCTCGTCCAGGCGCTTCTTCAGCTCGCCGACGCGGTTGTGGACCTCCCGCTCCGCCTTCCAGCGGGCGGTCAGCTCGCGCAGCTCCTCCTCCTTCTCGGCCCGGGCGCGGCGCAGGTTGTCCAGGCGCTCGCTGGTCTCCGGGTCGAGGGCCTCCTCCTTCTCCAGCTGCTTCTTCGGCTTCTTGTCCTTGGCGCCGGACGTGGCCAGCAGCGACTCCTCCTCCATGCGCAGCCGGTCCACGGCGCGCTGGAGCTCGTCGATCTCGACGGGCGAGGAGTCGATCTCCATGTGGAGGCGGGACGCGGCCTCGTCGACCAGGTCGATGGCCTTGTCGGGCAGGAAGCGCGAGGTGATGAAGCGGTGCGAGAGGTTGGCGGCGGCCACCAGCGCGGAGTCGGCGATCCGCACCTCGTGGTGGGCCTCGTAGCGGGGCTTGAGGCCGCGCAGGATGGCGATGGTGTCGTCGACCGTCGGCTCGGCCACCAGGACCTGCTGGAAGCGGCGCTCCAGGGCCGGGTCCTTCTCGATGCGCTCGCGGTACTCGTCCAGGGTGGTGGCGCCGACCATCCGCAGCTCGCCGCGGGCCAGCATCGGCTTGAGCATGTTGCCGGCGTCCATGGCGGAGTCGCCGCCGGCGCCGGCGCCCACGACGGTGTGCAGCTCGTCGATGAAGGTGATGATCCGCCCGTCGCTGTCCTTGATCTCGGAGAGGACGGCCTTCAGCCGCTCCTCGAACTCGCCGCGGTACTTCGCGCCGGCGACCATCGCGCCCAGGTCGAGGGAGACGACCCGCTTGTCCTTCAGCGAGCCGGGGACGTCGCCCTTGACGATGCGCTGGGCCAGGCCCTCGACGACGGCGGTCTTGCCGACGCCGGGCTCGCCGATGAGGACGGGGTTGTTCTTGGTGCGCCGGGACAGGACCTGGATGACCCGCCGGATCTCGTTGTCCCGGCCGATGACCGGGTCGAGCTTGCCCTCGCGGGCGATGGCGGTGAAGTCGGTGCCGTACTTCTCCAGCGCCTTGTAGGTGGCCTCGGGGTCGGGGGTGGTCACGCGGTGTCCTCCGCGGGCGTCGGCGAATGCGTCGAGCAGGGCCTTGGGGGTGGCGCCCTGGCGTCCCAGCAGGTCGGCGACGGGGCCGCCCTTGGCCGCCAGGCCGATCAGCAGGTGCTCGGTGGAGACATAGGAGTCGCCCAGTTCACGGGCCTTGGCCGAGGCCTCGGCTATGACGGCCAGCAGGTCGCGGTTGGCCTGGGGCGGGGCGACGGTGCTGCCCTGGATGGTGGGCAGGCCGGCGAGCTGGGCCGCGACCGCCTGGCGCAGCGCCTCGGGGTCGGCGCCGACCGCGGTCAGCAGGTCCTTGAGGTTGTCGTTCTCCGGCGCCTCGAGCAGCGCGGACAGCAGATGGGCGGGGGTGAGGTCCGGGTGCCCGGCCGACACCGCCCGACCGTTGGCGCTGCTCAGCGCTTCCTGGCTCTTGTTGGTCAGCTCTGCGTTCACGTGCGTTCGGACCTCCTGCTCACAGTGCCCAGCATCCCTGCTAGATGAAGCATAAGGCAACTTGAGTCTATTCCGCTCAACCTTTGGGGCCGAGTTTTTCCCGGGCGGAGCCGAGGGGGCGCCACCGGCGCGCGACGGGAGGTGGGAGGCAGCGGGGCGGCGCTCGGGCGCGAGCGGCACGGGCGCTCCTCCGGCAGCGGGTACGGTCGACGGCATGCCCATCGACCCCCTCGCCCCGAGCCCGGCGTACCTCGGCTTCTGGCGGGAGCGCCACCTCGCCACCCTGAGCACGCCGCGGCCGGACGGGACACCGCACGTGGTCCCGGTGGGCGTCACCTACGACCCCGAGGCGGGGATCGCCCGGGTCATCGCCCGCAAGGACAGCCGGAAGGTCGCGCACGTCCTGGCCGCCGGGCCGGACGGCGCGCCCGTCGCCGTCTGCCAGGTCGACCACCGCCGCTGGGCGACCCTGGAGGGCCGGGCCACCGTCCACACCGACCCGGCGGCCGTCGCCGAGGCCGAACGCCGCTACGCGGAGCGGTACGGCCCGCCCCGGCCCAACCCGGACCGCGTGGTGATCGAGATCGCGCTGCGCCGCGCGATGGGGAACGTCTGAGGGCCTGGGACGCGGCGGGCCGTCACCGCCCGCGGTGCGAAGCGTCCGCCTTGACCGCCCGGATCAGGGCCGCGAGCGCCTGGGGGGTGGTGGTGACCACCGCGGCGGGCGCGTCGCTCTCCCGGAGGCGTATCGCGCCGCCGTCGGCGGCGATCTCCACGCACTCGTTGCCGGTGGTGCCGCCGGAGAACGAGCTCTTCTGCCAGTTGACCCTGCGCATGACCAAGTCCCTTACAGCTGTCTCGCGATTCGGTGGATGAGGTCCATGGAGGCCGCCTCCGGCAGCGACAGGTCCCGGACCCGGTCGAGGAAGGCGCGGTACCCGGCGAGCTCCGTCTCGGCGTCGACGAAGAGGCTGCCGTGCGCGGTGTCGAACTGGGCCGTGTCCAGCTTCCGCACCGGCCCGTCCAGGTAGAGCATCGAGAATCCCGAGCCGGAGAACCCGTCCCGCTCGAAGGGGATGACGCGCACGCTCACCGCGGGATGCGCGGCCATCTCCAGGATGAAGCCGAGCTGTTCACGCGCCACCTCGCGGTCGCCGATGCGGATGCGCAGCGCCGCCTCGTGGATGACGACGTCCAGGGCCGGTGGCTGCTCGCGGTCCAGGATCCGCCGGCGCTGGACGCGGAAGCTGGTGGCCGCCCTCAGTTCGTCGGGGTCCATGTCGGACATGGCGTGGGCGTACATCGAGCGCGCGTACGCCTCGGTCTGCAGCAGCCCGGGGATGTGGACGACCTGAAACGACGTCAGGGCCGTGGCGTGGTGCTCCAGTTCGGCGAGGTCGAGCAGGACGGGCGCCACCAGGTCCCGGTACTCCTCCCACCAGCCGCGCACCCGCTCGCGTGCCATGGCGGCGAGCGCGTCCACCAGTGTCTCGTCGTCGACGGCGTAGTGGGCCGCCAGCCGGCGGACCCGCTCCTCCCCCACGGCGACGCGTCCCGCCTCCAGATGGGACATCTTCGCCTGGTCCAGCCCGACCGCCGCAGCGGCGTCCCGCGCCGTGACGCCCGCGCGTTCCCGCAGTTTCCTCAGTTCCGCACCCAGCCGCTGCTGTCTGGCAGTCGGGCTGCTTCTCCGTGGCATCCGCGCCTCTTCTTCCTCCGGTCTGCGGTCACTTTGCCATGTTCGCCGCACGGGAGGAACTTCCAGGATTCAACTGATATCGGACCATACTTGGCCCCTGCGGTGTGTGGCGGATCACTTACGTACCGAAACCCACCCGATCCCACCCCGGCCGTAACGCCCCTTCGCGCCCTTGGTCCGTCTCGCGGCCCACCGCCGCGCCGGCGCGTGATCGACGACACGCCCGGGCGAGACGGCGATCACGCCGGAGATGCGCGAACTGCCGTGCCCCGCAACGGAGTTGGCGGGCGGCCCGGACACGCGGCAGGCCCGCCGCCCCTTCGGACGACGGGCCTGCCATGGCGACCGCGGCGGCGGCCGCCTCAGTCCTTGCGGCGCGGACGCCACACGACCAGCGCGCTGGTCTGCTGGACGTCCTGGTACGGGACCACCTCGCGGCGGTAGGAGGCGTGCAGCGCCGCCTCGCGCTGCCGCATCGTCGCCGCGGTGGCGTCCAGCGTCGCCTGGAGCTCGGCGACGCGGGCCTGGAGCGCCGCGACCTGGTTCTCCAGTTCGATGATCCGCTTGATGCCGGCGAGGTTGATGCCCTCGTCCTGGCTGAGCTGCTGCACCTGACGCAGCAGCTCGATGTCGCGAGCCGAGTAGCGGCGGCCCCGGCCGGGGGTGCGGTCCGGGGAGACCAGGCCCAGCCGGTCGTACTGCCGCAGGGTCTGCGGGTGCAGACCGGAGAGCTGTGCGGCGACCGAGATCACATACACCGGTGAGTCGTCGGTGAGCTCGTAGGGGTTGCGCCGTACGCCCCGGCCGTCCATCTCATGCTCCCTTCGCGGCCTTGAACAGCTCCGCCCGCGGGTCGGTGTCCGCGGTGGCCTCGCGATATCTCTCCAGTGCCTCGCGCGCCGTGCCGTCCACCGCGGACGGCACCGCGACCTCCACGGTGACCAGCAGATCGCCGTGGGTACCGTCCTTGCGCACCGCGCCCTTGCCCCGGGCCCGCAGGGTCCGCCCGTTGGGCGTGCCCGGCGGCAGCTTCAGCGTCACCGGGGGACCGCCGAGGGTCGGCACCTTGATCTCCCCGCCGAGCGCGGCCTCCGCGAAGGTGACCGGCACGGTGACCGTCAGGTTGTCGCCCTTGCGCCCGAAGACCGGGTGCGGCTTGACGTGGACGACGACGTACAGGTCGCCGGCCGGGCCGCCGCGCTCGCCGGACGCGCCCTTGCCCCGCAGGCGGATGCGCTGCCCGTCGCTCACCCCGGCGGGAATGCGGACCTGCATCGTCCGTGAACTGCGGGCCCGGCCGCTGCCCTTGCAGACGTCGCACGGGTCCTGCGCGATCAGCCCGCGGCCGCGGCACTCCACGCACGGATCGGTGAGCGAGAAGCCGCCCCCGCCGCCCCGGCTGACCTGGCCGGTGCCCACGCACGTCGGGCAGACGCGCGGGGTGCCGTTCTTGTCGCCGGTGCCGGAGCACGCCCGGCACGGGGCCTGGCTCGACATCCGGATCGGGATGGTCGCGCCGTGGATGGCCTCGGTGAAGCTGATCGTCGCCTCGGACTCGACGTCCTGGCCGCGGCGCGGCTGCGTCCTGGCGGTACGGCCGCCGAACAGGCCGCCGAAGACGTCGCCGAGGCCGCCGCCGAAGCCGCCGGCGCCGGTGGTGGTGCCGCCAGGACCGGCGGTGCCGCCGAACAGGTCACCGAGGTCGAAGCCGAACCCGCCCGGACCGGCCGGACCGGTGCGGAACCCGCCGCTGCCGAACAGCGTCCGCGCCTCGTCGTACTCCTTGCGGCGCTTGGGGTCCGAGAGCACGTCGTTGGCCTCGGAGACCTCCTTGAAGCGCTCCTCCGCCTTGGGGTCGCCCTTGTTGGCGTCCGGGTGGAACTCGCGGGCGAGCTTCCGGTACGCCTTCTTGATCTCCGCTTCCGTGGCGTCCTTGGGGACGCCGAGGACCTTGTAGTAGTCCTTCTCGACGAAGTCCTTGGTGCTCATCCCCGACGTCCCTCCTCTCTGTCTGACCGGGCTGCCGACACGTCAGCCCTGCTCCGGGCCGGCGTTCTCCTCGTCCGCCTGCTCCGCGCCCTCGCCCTTGCCCTCGGACCCCTTGCCCGTGGCCCCCGGCTGCGGCTCGGCGACCGCGACCCGGGCGGGCCTGATCGTCCGCTCGCCGATTCGATACCCCGGCTGCAGGATCTGCACGCACGTGGTCTCGGTGACGTCCGGCGAGTAGCTGTGCATCAGCGCCTCGTGGATGAGGGGGTCGAACGGCTCCCCCTCCTTGGCGAACTGCTGGAGGCCCAGCTTCGCCGCGATCGTCTCCAGCGACTCGCCGACGGACTTGAACCCGCCGACCAGCTCACCGTGCTCCCGGGCCCGCCCGATGTCGTCGAGGACGGGCAGCAGTTCGGTGAGCAGGTTGGCGATCGCGATCTCGCGGACCGCGATCCGGTCGCGCTCCACCCGGCGGCGGTAGTTCTGGTACTCCGCCTGGAGGCGCTGCAGGTCCGCGGTGCGCTCGGCGAGCTGCGCGCGCACGGCGGCCAGCTGCTTGTTCAGTTCCGTGTCCCCGCCCGGGGCCGGGCCCGCCTGATCGGCGGACCCGGCGCCCTGCGCCGCCTTGTTCGCGGCAGCTTCCGCGGCGGCATCGACGGGGACGTCAGAAGGCTCCGAGACGAAGCCCTGCGACTCCTCCGTCACGCGGCACCGTCCTTCTTCTCCTCATCGACGATCTCGGCGTCCACCACGTCGTCCGCGGCCTCCGTGCCCTGGCCGTCGGCGGCACCGGCCGCACCCGCGCCCTCGGCACCGGCGTTGGCGTACATCGCCTGGCCGAGCTTCTGGCTGGTGGTGGCGACCTTCTCGGTGGCCTCGCGGATCGCCGCGATGTCCTCGCCCTTCAGCTTCTCCTTCAGGTCGGACAGCGCGGCCTCGACCTCGGACTTGACGTCGCCCGGGACCTTCTCCTCGTTGTCCTTGAGGAACTTCTCGGTCTGGTAGACGAGCTGCTCGGCCTGGTTGCGGGTCTCGGCGGCCTCGCGGCGCTTGTGGTCCTCCTCCGCGTACTGCTCGGCCTCGCGCATCATGCGGTCGATGTCGTCCTTCGGCAGCGCCGAGCCGCCGGTGACCGTCATGCGCTGCTCCTTGCCGGTACCGAGGTCCTTGGCGGAGACGTGCATGATGCCGTTGGCGTCGATGTCGAAGGTGACCTCGATCTGCGGGACGCCGCGCGGGGCGGGCGGCAGACCGGTCAGCTCGAACATGCCGAGCTTCTTGTTGTACGCGGCGATCTCGCGCTCGCCCTGGAAGACCTGGATCTGCACGGACGGCTGGTTGTCCTCGGCCGTGGTGAAGATCTCCGAGCGCTTGGTCGGGATCGTGGTGTTGCGCTCGATCAGCTTGGTCATGATGCCGCCCTTGGTCTCGATGCCCAGGGACAGCGGGGTGACGTCCAGCAGCAGGACGTCCTTGACCTCACCCTTCAGCACACCGGCCTGCAGCGAGGCGCCGATGGCCACGACCTCGTCCGGGTTGACGCCCTTGTTGGGCTCCTTGCCGCCGGTCAGCTCCTTGACGAGCTGGGCCACGGCGGGCATCCGGGTGGAGCCGCCGACCAGGACCACGTGGTCGATGTCGGACAGCGCGATGCCGGCGTCCTTGATCACGTTGTGGAACGGGATCTTGCAGCGCTCCAGCAGGTCCGCGGTCAGCTGCTGGAACTGCGCGCGGGTCAGCTTCTCGTCCAGGTGCAGCGGGCCCTCGGCCGAGGCGGTGATGTACGGCAGGTTGATCGTGGTCTCGGAGGACGACGACAGCTCGATCTTGGCCTTCTCGGCGGCCTCGCGGAGCCGCTGCAGGGCCATCTTGTCCTTGGACAGGTCCACGCCGTGGCCGTTGTGGAACTGCTTGACCAGGTAGTCGACGACCCGCTGGTCCCAGTCGTCACCGCCGAGGTGGTTGTCACCGTTGGTGGCCTTCACCTCGACCACGCCGTCGCCGATCTCCAGCAGCGAGACGTCGAAGGTGCCGCCACCGAGGTCGAAGACCAGGATGGTCTGGTCGTCCTTCTCCAGCCCGTAGGCCAGCGCGGCCGCGGTGGGCTCGTTGACGATGCGCAGGACGTTGAGGCCCGCGATCTCACCGGCCTCCTTGGTGGCCTGGCGCTCGGCGTCGTTGAAGTACGCCGGGACGGTGATGACCGCGTCCGCGACCTTCTCGCCCAGGTAGGCCTCGGCGTCCCGCTTCAGCTTCTGCAGGATGAACGCGGAGATCTGCTGCGGGGTGAAGTCCTTGCCGTCGATGCCGATCTTCCAGTCGGTGCCCATGTGGCGCTTGACCGACCGGATCGTACGCTCGACGTTGGTGACGGCCTGGCGCTTGGCGACCTCGCCGACCAGCACCTCGCCGTTCTTCGCGAAGGCGACGACGGACGGCGTGGTCCTGGCGCCCTCGGCGTTGGTGATGACGGTGGGCTCACCGCCTTCAAGAACACTGACGACGGAGTTCGTCGTGCCCAGGTCGATGCCGACCGCACGTGCCATGGTGGATCCTCCAGCTGACTTGAGTGGAACAGACTCAAGAGTGCCGTATGGAGTGCTGCGTGTCAACGGACATGAGTCTGATCGGCTCAAGTCTTCTGCCGGTAAGAAACGCATAAGCGTGGGAGCGCCCGGAGGGGGCAGGCGAGGGCCCTGGTCACGCAGCGGTGACACGGCGGTCACAGCGACACAGATCACCGGCCCGTCACCTTCATGGCCCTGGCGGTACCGGGTAATCTCGGAAGACCAGATAAGTTACTGCTTAGTAAGATGCGGAATCCGCACGTTCCCCGCAGGCCCGAGGAGCCCCCATGCAACTCGCCGCGATCATCGTGTCGCTGGTCCTCACCGCGGTCGGCGTTGCCCTGATCGCCCGAGCGGTGGCACAGATCTACCGGTTTGTGAACATCGGACAGCCGGTCCCCGAGGGCACCCGCACCGGGAACCCCGCCCAGCGCACCAAGGTCCTCCTCAAGGAGTTCGTCGGCCACACCCGGATGAACCGCTGGGGCGTCATCGGCGTCGCCCACTGGTTCGTCGCCGTCGGCTTCCTGACCCTGGGCCTGACGATCATCAACGCGTACGGCCAGCTGTTCAAGGCCGACTGGATCCTGCCGGTCATCGGCAGCTGGCTGCCCTACGAGCTGTACACCGAGTTCATCGCCCTGATGACGACGCTCGGCATCATCGTGCTGATCGCCGTCCGCCTGATGAACCTGCCCTCGAGGGCCGGCCGCAAGTCCCGCTTCGCCGGCTCCGTCTTCTGGCAGGCGTACTTCGTCGAGTACGTGATCCTGGTGATCGGCCTGGCGATCATGACGCTGCGCGGCCTGGAGGGCGCCATCCACGGCGTCGACCACTACGAGGCCGCCTACTGGGCCTCCTATCCGCTGGTCGCCGCGTTCCACGGGCTGTCCACCGCCACTCTGCAGAACCTGGTCTACCTCGTCGCGATGATCAAGCTCGGGGTCACCATGATCTGGGCGATCACCGTCGGCCTCAACACCAACATGGGTGTGGCCTGGCACCGCTTCCTGGCGTTCTTCAACATCTGGTTCAAGCGCGAGGAGTCCGGCGCCAGCGCGCTGGGCGCCCTGCAGCCGATGACCTCGGCCGGCAAGCCGATCGACTTCGAGGACCCGGGCGAGGACGACCAGTTCGGCGTCTCCCAGGTCGAGCACTTCTCCTGGAAGGGCATCCTCGACTTCTCCACCTGCACCGAGTGCGGCCGCTGCCAGTCGCAGTGCCCGGCCTGGAACACCGGCAAGCCGCTGTCGCCCAAGCTGCTGATCATGAGCCTGCGCGAGCACGCCCACGCCAAGGCCCCCTACCTGCTGGCCGGCGGCGGCAAGACCATGGAGGGCGAGGAGAAGGCCACCGAGGAGCAGCTCAAGGACGTTCCCGCGGCCGCCCTCGCCGAGGCCGAGCGCCCGCTGATCGGCACCGCCGAGGAGAACGGCGTCATCGACCCGGACGTCCTGTGGTCCTGCACCACCTGCGGCGCCTGCGTCGAGCAGTGCCCGGTGGACATCGAGCACATCGACCACATCGTCGACATGCGCCGCTACCAGGTGATGATCGAGAGCTCGTTCCCCTCCGAGGCCGGGACGATGCTCAAGAACCTGGAGAAGAAGGGCAACCCGTGGGGCCTGCCCGCCAAGCAGCGCCTCCAGTGGGTCAAGGAGGTCGACTTCGACGTCCCCGTCGTCGGCCAGGACGTCGAGGACCTCACCGAGGTCGAGTACCTGTACTGGGTCGGCTGCGCCGGCGCCCTGGAGGACCGCGCCAAGAAGACCACCAAGGCCTTCGCGGAACTCCTCCACATCGCCGGGGTCAACTTCGCGATCATGGGCGGTGAGGAGAGCTGCACCGGCGACTCCCCGCGCCGCCTGGGCAACGAGTTCCTCTTCCAGCAGCTCGGTCAGCAGAACGTCGCGATGCTCAACATGGCGTTCGGCGAGGACGACGAGGACCCGGCGACCAGGAAGCCGAAGTCCGCGAAGAAGATCGTCGCGACCTGCCCGCACTGCTTCAACACCATCGCCAACGAGTACCCGCAGCTCGGCGGCGAGTACGAGGTCATCCACCACACCCAGCTGCTCCAGCACCTCATCGACGAGGGCAAGCTGATCCCGGTGACCCCGGTCGAGGGCCTCATCACCTACCACGACCCGTGCTACCTGGGCCGCCACAACAAGGTCTACACGCCGCCGCGCGAGATCATCGCCAAGGTGCCCGGCCTGCGCAACGAGGAGATGCACCGCCACAAGGAGCGGGGCTTCTGCTGCGGCGCCGGCGGCGCGCGGATGTGGATGGAGGAGCGGATCGGCAAGCGCATCAACAACGAGCGCGTGGACGAGGCGCTGTCCCTCAACCCCGACATCGTCTCCACCGCCTGCCCGTTCTGCCTGGTCATGCTGACCGACTCGGTCAACGGCAAGAAGAACGACGGCAAGGCCAAGGAGTCGGTGCAGGTCGTGGACGTCGCCCAGCTGCTGCTGGACTCGGTCAAGACCCCGGCAGGCGACGGCGGAGACGCCCCGGCCGGACAGCCCGAGCCCGAGGCCGCCAAGTAGCAGGCGCCACCCCGAAGGCCGGTACCCGGGAACGGGTGCCGGCCTTCGGCGTTGCCGGGTGCCGGTCTTCGGTGTT
>JBEHXI010000230.1:0-11605 GCA_048498775.1 Actinomycetota bacterium
GCTCTCCGCGGAGCTCTCCGCGCGCGGGGAGCGGGACGCGGCAGCCCCCGACCGACCCGGCGATAAGGGGGCATTCCGCGTGAATCCCAACGTCCACTCCTGGTTGCAGGCCCTGCGGGCGACGCACGGCCTGATCGGGCGCGACATGCTTCCGGCCGCCCCGCCGGGGGCCGACCTCCTCACCGCGGTTCCCCTGGCCGTACCGGCACCGGTGCTGACCTCCGTCACCCCCACCCAGGGCCCGGCCACGGGAGGCACCCAGCTCACCCTGACCGGGTCCAATCTGGCCGGTGCCACCGTCACCGTCGGGGGACGCGCCGCCACCAACCTGTTCTACAACGCGGCCGGCACCCAGATCCTCGCCACCACCCCGCCCGGCACCGCGGGACCCGCCACCGTCACGGTGACCACCCCCGGCGGCACCAGCAGTCGCACCGGCTTCACCTACGTGGCCGTGCCGACCCTGACCTCCGTCAGCCCCGTCAAGGGCCCCACCGCGGGAGGCACCCGGCTCACCCTGACCGGCACCAACCTGGCCAATCCCGTCCGCGTCACCGTCAACGGCGCCCCCGCCACGATCCTGAGCAGCACCGGCACCCAGATCACCGTCACCGCCCCGGCCGGCACCGCGGGACCCGCGACCGTCGTGGTCACCACGGCAGGCGGCACCAGCAACACCGCGACCTACACCTATCTGGCGGCGCCCGTCGTGACGTCCCTCAGCCCCACGCAGGGGCCGCGGGGCGGCGGCACCCGGCTCACCCTGACCGGCACCAACCTGGCCAACGCCACGCAGGTCACCGTCAACGGCGTCCCCGCCGCCATCCTCGGCAACACCGGCACCCAGATCACCGCCACCGCCCCGGCCGGCACCGCGGGACCCGCGACCGTCGTGGTCACCACGGCCGGCGGCACCAGCAATCCGACGACCTACACCTACCTGGCCGCCCCCACGCTCGGTTCCGTGGCCCCCAACCGGGGCACCACGGCCGGCGGCACCCAGATCACCATCACCGGCACCAACCTCGCCGGCGCCACCGTCAGCATCGACGGGCGGGCCGCCACCAGCGTCTACGCCAACGCGGCCGGCACCCAGCTCATCGCCACCACGCCGCCCGGCTCCTCCGGAGCCACCAACGTCACGGTCACCACGCCTGCCGGAAGCGCCACGCTGGCCAACGGGTTCACCTATCTGCCGCCCGCGCCGGTGATCTCCTCGATCGCTCCGGTGCAGGGGCCCACCGCCGGCGGTCAGATCGTCACCCTCACCGGCGCGGGCTTCACCGGCGCCACCGGCGTCACCTTCAACGGCACCGCGGCGACGATCGTGAGCGGCACCGGCACCCAGCTCGTCGTCAGGACGCCCACGGGCACCGCGGGGCCCGCCACCGTCCTCGTCACCACGGCCGGCGGCACCAGCAACGCCGTGGCGTACACCTACCTTCCCGCGCCGACGCTGACGTCCGTCAGCCCCAACTCGGGGACGACCAGCGGCGGCCGGCAGATCGTCCTCACCGGGACCAATCTGGCCGGCGCGACCGTCACCATCGGCGGACGCGCCGCCACCAACCTGTTCTACAACGCGGCCGGCACCCAGATCCTCGCCACCACCCCGCCCGGCACCGCGGGACCCGCCACCGTCACGGTGACCACCCCCGGCGGCAGCGGCAGTCTGCCCGGCGGCTTCACCTACGTGCCGTCCCGGGGCGTGCCCTCCTGACACCCGGTCACCGCGCCGGATGCCCGCGTGCCGGGCGTCCGGCGCGGTGTTCCGTCGCGTGGCCCGGTTCCGGCGGTGATGTCGGTGGGCCGCCGTAGAGTGCCCGGCAACGGATCGGATGTGAAAGAGGGTCGGTCCCCATGACCGCTGTCGCTCGTCTCGTGGCCACGTTCCCCGCGCCGCTGGCCCGGCCGGCCGCCGACGCGCCGCAGGTGCTGTGCTGGCCCGGCCGGCGGCTGCTGGTGCAGCGCGGCGACACCGAGGTGGTGGCGTGCGCCCTGGAGGAGGGAGCGGCCGTCACCCGCTTCCCGGCGCCGTGGCCGCGGCGGTTCGGGACGTACACGGTGTCGCCGGGGCGTGATCTGGCCGTCTTCGCGGGCGTGCACGCCCTGCGCGCGGTGGACGCGTCGGGCGCGGTGCGGTGGGAGATACGGCACGGCTGCTGGGAGGGCAGCTGCCTGGAGGCGCACGCCTCGTTCGACGAGTACGCCGACGACCAGGGGCACCGGTACGCCGACCAGGGCTCGGCGGTGTTCTCGGCGGACGGTTCCCTGGTGTGGGCGCACGTCCGGGGTCCGCTGGCGCCCGACGCGCTCGATCCGGACGTGATCGACGAGTGGCTGGTGGTCGACGCCGCGGACGGGCGGGTGCTGGGCCAGGTGGACGCGCAGACCGTGGCGGCCGGTTCCGAGCATGTCCCGCACCCCGACCCGGCGCGGATGGGGCTGAGCGTGGGCGAGGGCCAGGACGGTGTGCCGCTGCTGTGGGGCCGCTGGGACGGCGAGAAGCTGCACGCCGAGCGGATCGGGGAGGACGACCGGGTACTGGCCGCGGTGAGCCCGTCCGGCGACCGCTTCCTGACGGTGACGCACTACCAGGAGACGCTGGCCGTGCACCGGGTCGAGGACGGCTCGGTGGCCGCCGAGCTGGACGCCTCGGTGGCCGTGCCCCGCCATCCGGACGCGCATCCGGACGACGACGAGGTGGAGGAGGAGACGCTCTGGGACTACGCGTGCGGGTTCCTGGACGAGGACACCGTCATCGCCGGGACGACGGAGAGCGACGAGGAGTTCGGCGCCGGACGGCACTGGCTGGTGGACACGGCCCGGATGCGGCTGACCGGCCGGATCGCCTACCCGTTCCCGATATCCGGGGCGCCCACACCGCTCGGCGGCGGCCGGTGGCACACGGTCTCCGACACGGGGGACGCCCTGCACCTGTGGGAGCTGCGGTCCGGGGCCGGCACGGCGGACCACGGCTGACGGCGGTGCGGAGCATCGACGACGAGGCGTTCCTCGCCCGGGTCACCGGCCGGCTCGCCGGGCTGCCCGGGGTGCGGGCGGTGGCCCTGGGCGGCTCGCGCGCGGCCGGAACGCACCGGCCGGACAGCGACTGGGACTTCGCCGTGTACTACCGCGGCGCCTTCTCCCCCGAAGACGTGCGGGCGCTCGGCTGGCCCGGGGAGGTGTCGGAGATCGGCGGCTGGGGCGGCGGGGTGTTCAACGGCGGCGCCTGGCTGCGGGTCGGCGGACGGCGCGTCGACGTGCACTACCGGGACCTCGACGACGTCGAGCACCGGATCGCCGAGGCACGGGAAGGCCGCTTCGGCATCGAGCGGCTGCTGTTCCACCTGGCGGGTGTGCCCACCTACATCGTCGTCGCCGAACTGGCCGTCAACCGGGTCCTCCACGGAGAGCTGCCACGCCCGTCCTACCCCGAGGCGCTGCGCCGCGCGGCACCCGGACGCTGGTGGGGCGAGGCCCGGCTCACCCTGGGCTACGCGCGGGCCGCGCACGCCGAGCGCGGTCATCTGGCGGACTGCGCGGGCGCGATCGCCACCGCGGCCTGCCAGACGGCGCACGCGGTACTGGCGGCCCGCGGCCAGTGGGTCACCAACGAGAAGACGCTGCTGGAGCGGGCCGGACTGCGGGATGTCGACCGGGTGCTCGACGGTCTCGGCCCCCGGTCGCATGCCCTGACCGCGGCCGTCGACGAGGCGTCGGCCCTGCTGGAGCGAGCGGTCGCGCGGGCGGGCTGACCGGCCGTGAGCCGGGACGGCACCGGGGCCGGCCGGTGAAAATCGTTTGCCCGGTCCGCCGGCCGTCCGGTAGCAAGAACGGGTGATACGTGGCGAGAGGACCGGGCTGCGGGCCCGGCAGGAGGCCGACGTTCCCGTCCTCCACACCGGATTGCACGACGACGTCGCGACCAAGTCGCGCTCCGACCGGCGTCCCTGGCGGCCGATCCCGCCCGGCTCGGCCCGGTCCCCCTACGCGCCGGCGGATCCCACGGACGAGGCCGCCTGCTTCTCGGTGGTGGAGCTTGCCTCGGGGGACCTGGCGGGCGAGGCCGTGCTGTGGGCCATCGACGCCCACAACAGGAGCGCCCACCTGGGCATCGCGCTGCTGCCGGAGTTCCGCGGGCGCGGGCTCGGCGCGGACGTCACGCGGGTGCTGTGCGAGTACGGGTTCGCCGTGCTCGGCCTGCGGCGCCTCCAGGTGGAGACCCTCGCCGACAACGCGGCCATGATCGCGGCGGCGGTGAAGGCCGGGTTCACCGTGGAGGGCACGCTCCGGCGCTCGGCCTGGGTGTACGGGACGTTCACCGACGAGGTGGTGCTCGGGCTGCTGGCCGAGGAGTGGGCGCCGCCGGCCCGCTGACCGGCGGGGCGGCGGCGCCTCGGGCGTTCTACGGGTTCCGCTGGTGCCCGGGGAGCCGGGCGGCGCGTTTCCGGGATGCCTCGATCTCGGCGTAGGCCTCGTCGCGGCCGCCCCAGTGCGAGCCCTCCACCGACTTGCCGGGCTCCAGGTCCTTGTAGACCTCGAAGAAGTGGGTGATCTCCAGCTGGTCGAACCGGGGGACGTCGCCGATGTCCTGGACGGTGCTGTAGCGCGGGTCGTGGGCGGGCACGCACAGGATCTTCTCGTCCGGCCCCTTCTCGTCCGACATGCAGTACACGCCGATGGCCCGGCAGCGGACCGCGCAGCCGGGGAAGGTCGGCTCGCCGACCAGCACCAGGGCGTCCAGCGGGTCGCCGTCCCGGCCCATGGTGCCGTCGACGTATCCGTAGTCGGCCGGGTACTTCGTCGAGGTGAACAGCAGCCGGTCCAGCCGGATCCTGCCCAGCTCGTGATCCATTTCGTACTTGTTGCGCGAGCCCTGGGGAATCTCCACGATCACGTCGAACTCGTCCACTACGACCTCCTTGTCGCCTCGTGGTGCTGGGATTCTCCACCCGTTCAGGGCGCGGCGCAGCCATGCCTCGGGGGATCGGCGGGGCGGCGGCGGCCGTTGGGCCGGGCGGGTGGTCCGCCTCCCCCACCGGAATGACGTTACGTCATGGAACGGCATAACCCGGGCAGATCCCCGGTCGGTGATTCCGGATCGACGTGCCGTATCCGCCGTGCCGCCGTCCCGCCGCGCGCCGTCCGGCCGGTGCCGGACCGAGCCGGCGGCGGAAGGCCGTCCGACCCCCGCGAGGGAGAGGCGATGAAGGACTGCCTGGAGATCGGCGAGCGCTTCACCCACCGCTATGTCGTGCCACCGGACAAGACGGTGCGGCACCTGTACCCGGAGGCGCCGGAGTTCGCCGTCTTCCCCGAGGTGTTCGCCACCGGTTTCATGGTCGGCCTGATGGAGTGGGCGTGCCTGCGGGCGATGGCCCCCTGCCTGGAGCCCGGCGAGGGCAGCCTGGGGACGGCGGTCTGCGTCACGCACACCGCGGCGACCCCGCCCGGCTTCACCGTCACCGTGACCGCCGAGCTGCTCAAGGTGCGCGGGCGGCGGCTGAGTTGGCAGGTCACCGCGCACGACGGGGTGGACGAGATCGGGTCAGGCACCCACGAGCGGGCCGTCGTCACCATGGACCGGTTCCACGCCAGGATGCGGGAGAAGACGCGGTACTAGGCCTGCCCGGGCGATCTTCGAGGGTCGGCCCGCGGCGGCTCCGCATCCGCGGGCCGGTGATGGAGCGGAGGCGGGCGGGTACTGGGCGTACCGGGCGTACTCGGACGATCCCGGCGCTCTGCTTCCGCCGTCCCATCACAGTGCGGAGACGGAGCGAAGCGCGGTGCGGCGAGGTGCGGTGCCGGGCGTCGCGGGCCCGACCGGACCGCCCGGACAGGGCCTAGGCTGTGCCCGACCTCCCGCGGGCGGCCGCCCGGCCGCGGCGCGGCACATCGAGCCGGAAGGCGGCAACGGCATGGGCAGGCCCGGCGATCCGCTCTTCGACGCCCATCTGCACATCATCGACCCGCGGTTCCCGCTGGTGGACAACCAGGGTTACCGGCCTGACCCGTTCACCCTCGGCGACTACCGGGCGCGCACCGCGGAACTGCCCGTCACCGGTGGGGCGGTGGTCTCCGGTTCCTTCCAGGGCTTCGACCAGAGCTACCTGCTGGACGCGCTGGCCGGGCTGGGTCCCGGCTGGGTAGGGGTCACGCAGCTGCCGCCGGAGACCGGCGAGGAGCGCATCGCGGAGCTGGACGCGGCCGGAGTGCGCGCCGTGCGGCTGAACCTGTACCGCGGCGGGCGCCGGGTGCTGGACGAGTCACTGGAGCTCGCCCGCCGGGCCGCCGCGGTGGCCGGCTGGCACACCGAGTGCTATCTGGACGCGCGCGACCTGCCCGAGCTGTCCGGCCGGCTCGCCACGCTGCCCCGGCTGAGCATCGACCACCTGGGGCTGTCCGCGGAGGGCACGCCCGCGCTGCTGCGGCTGGTCGAGCGCGGGGCACGGGTGAAGGCCACCGGTTTCTCCCGCGGCGACCTGGACGTCCCCGCCACGCTGCGGGCGATCAGCGCGGTCAGTCCCGAGGCGCTGATGTTCGGCACCGACCTGCCCTGCACCCGGGCACCGCGCCCGTTCGCCGACAGCGACATCGACCTGGTCCGCGAGGCGCTCGGCGAGCCGCTGGCCCGCCGGGCGCTGCACGACAACGCCGTCGCGTTCTACCGGCCGGCGGCCTGACGCGGCGGGCGGGCGTCGACCGGCCGCGGGCCGCCGCCTACGGGGTCCTGCGCCGGTACAGCGGCCCGAAGTCGTAGAGCCGGCCGATGAGTTCGACGGCCGCGTCGGTCAGCTCGGCGGCCTCCAGTGGATTGTCGCAGGTCACGAGCTCGCGGCCGGTCTCGGCGATGGTGGTGGTGAGCACCACGAGCAGGGCGCGTTCCCCGGGCCGCTCATGGGTGCCCAGCAGCAGGCCGTTCTGGCGGATCCACTCCCGGGAGTTCTGCCGGCCGAGCAGGTGGAAGCCGGGCGGGTGGTCGCCGACGTAGAACAGCTTGGCGACGTCGCGCCGCGCCCAGGTGTGTTCGAGGTAGGCGCGGGTCCCGGCGAGGAAGAGTTCCCGCGGACGGGTCTCGCCCTCCTTGCGGAGCCCGGCGACCCGCTGGGCGGCGGCCTGTATCTGCGCCCTGCGGAAGTCCTCCCACAGCGCGAGGAACAGGTCCACCTTGCCGCCGAAGTGGTGGTAGAGGCCGCCGACGCTGGCGTCGGCCCGGCGTACGACCTCGGCGACGGCGGCGGCCGCGTAGCCCTCCTCGGAGAACACCTCCTGCGCGGCCTTCAGCAGCGCCTGCCGCGTCGACTGGGCCCGGCTGAGCGGACGGCCCGCTTCCGTCCCGGCCGCGGCGGACCCGGCGCGCGGCGTGGCGCCGGTCGATGTCTCACCCATCGCAGGACCGTCCATCCCTCAGTCGTGTCATGCCGCCCCAGACGGTCACGCGGTTCCCCGAGGGCGAGTCTAGTTGCGGTGTACGGGGCGCCGGGCGGCAGGAGGCGGGGATGCCGTCGGCCGGCGCCTGGGCGGGTGTCCCGGTGTAGGGGGTGATGGCTCCCTTGCCGTCGTCGGTCACCAGCGGCGTGCCCTGCAGGGTGACCGATGCGCCCTTGAAGACGCCGATCTGCACACCGGTGTACCCGGCGTGGGAGTCCTTGCCGTAGCGGAAGGGCACCAGGCCCGGGCCGCTGAAGCCGCCCTTCTCCACCGCGGCGACCAGCGCGGCGCGCGTCGGGTTCTGCCCGGCGCGCTTCAGCGCCTCGACGAAGGTGTAGGCCTCGGACATCCCGTACTCGACGTTGCCCTCGAACGGGGTCTTGGGGATGTACTGGTCGTGGATCTTCCGGAACAGCGTGATCCAGCTGTTGGAGGTGTCGTCGGACGGCGGCAGGTAGCTGTCGGTGATCATGCCGTTGACCAGGGAGGCGCCGTCCGCGCTGCCGCCCGCCTTCTTGGCGAAGGCCTCCAGCAGGCCGGTCAGGGTGACCGGGTCGGAACCGACGTTGGTCACGGCCATCTGCGGGTGGTAGTTGAGCTTGAGCGAGGTCAGCTTGAACAGCGCGGTGTAGGCCGGGATGGTGAACAGCACGGTGACGTCCGCCTTGGCGGCGGCGATGGCGGAGACCTGCGGGCCCACGTCGGTGTTGCCGGGCTGGTAGCTCTGCCTGCTGACCACCTGGCCGGCCGGGATGTACTGGTCGAGGCCGGCGACGCCGTCCTGCCCGAAGTCGTCGTTCTGGTAGAAGTAGGCGATCTTCTTGCCGGGGAAGTGGTTCTTGATGTACTGGCCGAGGATCTTGCCTTCGACCAGGTAGTCGGGCTGCCAGCCGAACGTCTGCTTGTGCTTGGCGGGTTCGTCCCAGCACCGGCAGCCCGAGGAGACGAACAGGTCCGGCACCCGCTGGCTGTTGAGGAAGTCCACGACCTTGGTGTGGGTCGGGGTGCCCAGTCCGCCCATCATCGCGAAGATGTGGTCCTGGAGGACGAGTTCCTTGGTCACCTTGACGGTCTGGGTCGGGTTGTAGCCGTCGTCCTGGTAACGGAAGTCGATCTTGCGGCCGTTGACGCCGCCGTGGGCGTTGACGTAGTCGAAGTACGCCTTGGCGCCCACCGAGATGTTGCTGTAGCCGGGCGCGGCCGGGCCGGTCAGCGGCTGGTGGCTGCCGATGACGATGCTGTCCTTGGTGACACCCGGCGTCGATCCGCCGTCCGCTGACCCGCACGCGGTGAGGGCGAGCGCGAGCGTGGCGGCGGCCGCGGTGCCGCGGAGCAGGGTGAGTCGGCGTCTTGGGTACACGGATCCTCCTGAACCGAACATGATTCGGTGCTATATGGGCTGGTATCGGGGGATGAGATCGACGGTCCGGGCCGGACGGTCAGGCGGGGCCGCGCCGGGTGCGCAGCCGCCGGGTGAGGCGGTCCAGCCCTCCCTGGATGCCCTTGGGGAAGACGAGCATCGTGAGGATCAGGACGACTCCGTAGAGGGCCAGCGGCAGGTTGGCGTACACGTCACGGGACAGGTGCAGCGCGCCGGCGAGGTCGCTCGACCAGGTGGGCAGCAGCACCAGGATCACCGACCCGTACACCGCGCCGGGCAGGCGGCCCAGGCCGCCCAGCACGGCCGCGGTCAGCAGCGACAGCGACAGCGCGAGCGGGAAGGCCCCGGGGGCGGCCAGCGAGCTGATCACACCGAGCAGCCCGCCGCCCAGCCCCGCGCAGGCGGCGCTCACGACGAACGCGAGCACCCGCAGCCGGGCCACGTGGATGCCGGACAGCGCCGCGGAGATCTCGTCGTCCCGCACCGCCCGCCAGGACCTGCCGATCCGGCTGCGGTCCAGGAAGGCGAGCAGCACCAGCACGATCACCGCGCACAGCAGGCTGATCCACGCCTGCCAGCGCTCCAGCGGGAAGGTGTCACCGAGCGCGGCGGGCGGCGGGGCGACGTTCACCACCAGGCCGTTCTCCCCGCCCAGGACGCCCGACAGGTGCCGGTAGTCCGCCAGCGCGGGCAGCCCGACGGCCAGGGCGAGGGTGGCACCGGCCAGGTAGGGGCCCTGCAGACGGGCCGCCGCCACGCCCACCAGCGCCCCGAGCGCCGCGGTGATCAGCGTGCCGGCCGCCAGGGCGACGGGCAGCGGCCACTCGGCGTCGGTGAGCAGCAGCCCGGTGCCGTACGCGCCGACCGCCATCAGGGCGCCGTGGCCCAGCGAGATCTGGCCGTTGACGCCGGTGAGCACCGTCAGGCCGGCCACGGCGCAGACGTAGGCGCCCACCATGGCGATCTGCAGGTCCTGGTAGGCGGGCACGGCCGCGCTGAGCGCGCCGAACACCACCAGTGCGGCAAGGCCGGAGAGCAGATGGCGGACGAGGGTGCGTTCCCGCAGGGCCCGCCGTACCGCGCTGTCGGTCCGTCGGTCGGCGACCGGCGGGCGTACCGTCTCTCCGCCGCCGGCGGTCTGGGTCGTCTCGGTCATGGCCCCTCACACCCGTCGCACGGAGGAACGCGAGAACAGACCGTCCGGCCTGACCATCAGCACGGCCATGAGCACCACCAGGGCGCCGAGCAGGGCGACTTCGGACCCGAGGTATCCCGAGACGTAGCTGAGCGTCAGCCCCACCAGCAGGCCGCCGACCACCGCGCCCGGCGGGCTGTCGAGTCCGCCCACCACCGCGGCGGTGAACCCGAAGACCAGGACCCCGTCGAACTGGTTGGGCCCCACGAAGGTGTCGGGGGCCACCAGGACCCCGGCGACCGCGCCGACCGCGCCGGCCAGCGCCCATCCCAGCGTGAGCACCCGCCCGACCCGCACCCCGAACATCCTCGCCACCTCGGGGGCGAAGGCCGCGGCCCGCATCCGCAGGCCGGCCGGTGTGACGCGGAAGAGCACCACGAGCAGCGCCATCACCGCCAGCACCGCGCCGACGGTGAACAGGTCCGACGGGGAGAACAGCAGGCGGGCACCGCCCACCGTGTAGCCCTCGATGCCCAGCAGCGGGGGGAAGGACGTCGGCGTGCCGCCCCAGACCATCCCGGCGATCGCCTGCAGGAGCAGCAGCAGCCCGAGGGTGACGATGACCGCGTTCATCGGCGGCCGGTCCGCCACCCGGCGTACCAGCAGCCGTTCCACGACCGCGCCGAGCACCAGCCCGGAGGCGAGCGCCGCCAGCAGCCCGATCCAGTAGGAACCGGTCGCGTGGATCGTGTCGAGCGCGATGAAGGTGGTGATCATGAGCATCCCGCCCTGCGCGAAGTTCACGATCCGCGTGGCGCGCCAGATGAGCACCAGGGCGAGACCGACAGCCGCGTAGATCACGCCGCTGCTCACCCCGCCGAGTGTGAGATTGATGAAATACATTCAGAACCCCAGGTAGGCATGGCGGAGGTCTTCCGCGGTGGCGAGGCGCGCGGCCGCGTCGGCGGCGACCACCTGCCCCAGGTTCAGCACGACACCGCGGTCGGCGATCGACAGGGCGCTGCGCGCGTTCTGCTCCACCAGGAGCACCGTCAGCCCCTGGCGGTCGCGCAACTCGCGCAGGACGCCCAGGATCTGGGCGGTGACGCGCGGGGCGAGCCCGAGCGAGGGCTCGTCCAGCAGGAGCAGCCGCGGGCGGGTCATCAGGGCGCGGCCGATGGCGAGCATCTGCCGCTCGCCGCCGGAGAGCGTCTCGGCCGCCCGGTTGCGCCGCTCGGCCAGCGCCGGGAAGAGGCCGTAGACCTCCTCGAGTCCGGCGGCCTGCCGCTTCCCGCGCTCCCGGCGCGACTGCCACAGTCCGCCGAGGCGCAGGTTGTCCTGCACGCTGAGCTCGGTGACGACCCCGCGCCCCTCGGGGACGTGCGCCAGCCCGTGCCGGACCATCTCCTCGACGGGCGCGCGGGTGATGTCCTCCCCGTCCAGGAGGATGTGGCCGGAGCGCGGCCGCACCAGGCCGTTGACGCAGCGCAGCAGGGTGGTCTTCCCGGCGCCGTTGGCGCCCAGGACGGCGGTGATGGTGCCGGCCTCCACGGTCAGGGACACCTTCTCCAGGGCCCGGACCATGCCGTAGGCGACGGTCACCTCGCGAACCTCAAGCACAGGAGGACTCCTTGTCGGGGCGGGCCTTCGGGGTT
>JBEHXI010000231.1:0-11545 GCA_048498775.1 Actinomycetota bacterium
TCCCCCAAAAAGAGGACGATGGCGGCGACACCCCCCCCACCACCCGGCGACGCCGCCGCCGTCCGTTTCGCGGGACCGCGGCCGGCGGGATCAGTACCAGCTGTGCGCCTGCCAGAACGCCCAGGCGGCGCACGGGCTGCCGTAGCGGCCGTTCATGTACTGCAGGCCCCAGCGGATCTGGGTCGCGGCGTTGGTGCGCCAGTCCGGGCCCGCGGAGGCCATCTTGGACGCCGGCAGGGCCTGCACCAGGCCGTAGGAGCCGCTGGAGGGGTTGGTGGCGGTGACGCTCCAGCCGCTCTCGTGGCTGACGATGTGCGAGAAGCACTGGAACTGGGCGTCGTCGCCGATGATCGCCTGGGCGATCTGCTGCGGGGTGCCGGTGGGCAGCGCGGGACGCCGGTCGCCGCGGGAGGCGGCCTGCTGCTCGCGGTGGTGGGCCGCGGCGGCGGCCTGGCGGTGCTGCTCGGCGGCGCGGCGCTGCGCGTCCGCGGCCTTGTGGTGAGCGGTGTCGACCTGCTGGGCCACGGCGGCCTCGGCGCGGGGCGCGCCGGAGGCCCACGCGACCGGGTGGGCCGGCGAGGCCGCGGCAGCCGGTCCGCCGGCCTGCACGCCGACCAGGGCCAGCGTCGCGGCGGTGAGGGCGGAGCCGGCCGCGGCGTACTTCTGGGTCCTGGACAGTCGGTCGACGCCAGGGATGGCGGGCATGGTCGGGACACGCAGCATAGGGGGAGTTACCTCTTCCGATTGCCTGTCGTTGCCTGTCGGAGCACCGCGGACAGCGGGATACGCGGGGGCGGGCGGCCCTGCCGAATCGAGGACGCGTACTGTCCGGGCGGAGGCGCCGCAGGAGGTGGGCGGCACCGGAGCAACGCCAGAAGTCTTAACGGGCGTTGAACAGGCGGGCAAAGAGCGGTCCTACTACCCGCCTTAGTAGCGGCCGGTGCGGCGATCCCGGGCGAATCGGGCGTCCACCCGGGAGAACGCGTCCTTATTCGTCCACTACATACGGTCGTAAGTGATGTACGTCCTATGCGGCACCTCACACGGCGACGCCCCCTTCGTCACGATCCGTCGCGATGGGGGAGCGCAGGGTGTCCGGGGAATCCGGGGCCGCGCGAGGGCCGCCGGCCGTTCACCCGGACAGGTCCTACGTCCGCGGTCCCGGGACGCGCCCGCCGGGCGGCCGATCCCGCCCGCCGCCCCCCGCGGGTACCGTGGCGCCATGTCCACCCGGCCGTCGCGCAGCGCCATCGAGGCGGTCAGCGCCGCCGTGCTCGCCATGAGCAGGCACCGCGAGGTCCACGACGTCCTGCAGACCATCGTCGGCTCCGCGCGCGAACTGCTCGGCGCCCGGTACGCGGCCCTCGGGGTACCGGACGACCACGGCGGCTTCGCCCAGTTCGTCGTCGACGGCGTCAGCGAGGAGCAGTGGCACGCGATCGGGCCCCTGCCGCGCCAGCACGGCATCCTCGCCGTGATGCTCCACGAGGCGACCCCGCAGCGCCTGGCCGACGTCCGCGCCGACCCCCGCTTCGAGGGCTGGCCCAGCGCCCACCCCGAGCTGTCGGACTTCCTCGGCGTCCCCGTCGTCGACGGCGACGAGGTACTCGGCGCGATCTTCCTCGCCAACAAGCGCACCGGCCCCGGCGGCTTCACCGAGGACGACGAGGCCCTGCTGCGCATCCTGGCCGCGCACGCCGCCCTCGCGCTGACCAACGCCCGCCTCCACGAGCGCAGCCGCGAGCTGACCATCGCCGGGGAGCGCACCCGCATCGCGCACGAGCTGCACGACGCCGTCGCCCAGAAGCTGTTCTCGCTCCGGCTGACCGCCCAGGCCGCCGCCACCCTGGTGGACCGCGACCCGGCACGCGCCAAGGGCGAGCTGCGGGAGGTCGCCCGGCTCGCCGCCGAGGCCGCCGAGGAACTGCGCGCGGTGGTCGTCGAGCTGCGCCCCGCCCAGCTCGACGAGGACGGCCTGGTCGCCGCGCTGCGCAGCCAGGCCCAGGTGCTCGGGCGCGCCCACCCGGCGCGGGTCGGCTTCACCGCCCACGGCGTGCGGGCCCTGCCCGCCGCCCAGGAGGAGGCGCTGCTGCGCGTCGCCCAGGAGGCCCTGCACAACGCGCTGCGGCACGCCGCGGCCACCAGCGTGCAGGTCCGGCTCGAAGGCCGCGGCAAGGGCGCGCGGCTGCGGATAAGCGACGACGGCCGCGGCTTCGACCCCGCCGGGGCGCGCGGCGCCGGACGCCATCTGGGGCTCGTCTCGATGCGCGACCGGGCGGCGGGCGTCGGCGGCCGGCTCACCGTGGAATCGGCGCCCGGCAAGGGCACCGTCATCGAAATGGAGGTGCCCGGTGGCTGAAGCGGGCGGCGCGGGCGGCGCCATCAGGGTCCTGCTGGTCGACGACCACCAGGTGGTCCGCCGCGGTCTGCGGACGTTCCTCGAGGTCCAGGACGACATCGTGGTCGTCGGCGAGGCCGCGGACGGCGACGAGGGGGTGCGCCAGGCCGAGGAGCTGCGCCCCGACGTGATCCTGATGGACATCAGGATGCCGGGCACCGACGGCATCGGAGCCCTGCGCAAGCTCCGGGAGATCGACAGCCCGGCCCGGGTGCTGGTCGTCACCAGCTTCACCGAGCAGCGCACCGTGATCCCGGCGCTGCGCGCGGGCGCGGCCGGCTACCTCTACAAGGACGTCGACCCGGAGGCGCTGGCCGGCGCCATCCGCTCCGTCCACGCCGGACACGTCCTGCTGCAACCGGAGGTCGCCGACGCCCTGCTGACCCGCGAGGACCCGGGCGGCGCCGGCCGCGGCGGTTCCCTCACCGAGCGGGAGCGCGAGGTGCTGCGCCTGATCGCGGACGGCCGCTCCAACCGGGAGATCGCCCGCGCGCTCGTGCTCTCCGAGAAGACCGTCAAGACCCATGTGTCGAACATCCTGATGAAGCTCGACCTCGCGGACCGCACCCAGGCGGCGCTGTGGGCGGTGCGGCACGGCATGGGCGGGTGAGCGACACGCCGGACCGTCCAGGATGCCCCCTGATGGCCCAGTGATTCCCGGTCCGGGCTGAGATTCATACCGTCGTGTGTATGTAGCCCGTTCGGCGCACCCTTGTGCGCGTGCCTCCCGTTGTTCCTGATGCGTGGCGGTGATTCGCCGCCGCCCACCACGCGAGGAGGAATAACGCGATGAAGAACATGAAGAAGGCCGCGGTCGTCGCCGTGCTGACCGGCGGGCTCGCCATCGCCGGAGGCGGAGCGGCCTTCGCCGACGGCGTCGGGTCCGGCGCGGACGGCGCGGCCACCGGCTCGCCCGGTGCCGTCTCGGGCAACACCATCCAGGTGCCCGTCTTCGTCCCGGTGAGCGTCTGCAACAACACCATCGACGTCATCGGCTCGCTGAACCCGGCCTTCGGCCAGCCCTGCGGGGGCAACTGACCCTGCCGGACCCCATGCGGTCCGCGACGTGAACCGGCCCCGGAGGACTACCTCTTCGGGGCTGGTTCATTGGGCTGTCCGGAGGTATCCGCTGCTCCGCCCGTGCCGTCCCGGCGGTGTGGACGTTGCTCAGCCTGTGATCCCGCAACCGGGGGTCGCGGAACAACAGGAGGAGCACTTCCCATGAACTCTGCCAAGAAGGCCGGCCTGGTCATCGTCGCCGCCGGGATGGCGTTCGGCGCATCCGCGGGCGTCGCCTCTGCCTACGGCTATGGTGACGATCATGGATTCCAGGGGGCCGGCGCCAAGGGCGCTGCCGCCCAGTCGCCGGGAGTGCTGTCGGGGAACGTGATCCAGATCCCGGTGGACGTCCCGGTCAACCTCTGCGGCAACACCTACGACATCCCCGGTGTTCTGAACCCGGCCTTCGGCAACACCTGCGTCAACTTCTGAGCACCACCGCAGGCATCGCCCCGGTGAGGGCCCCGCGTCCGTCCGTGCGCGGGGCCCTCACCGTGCGTCAGCCGCGCCGCCGCTGCGCCTCCTCCACCCAGGAGTTGTACGCGGCCACCTGCGCGCGCCGCGCGATCCGCTCCACCGGGCGCAGCAACTCCGCCCGTGCCGCGATCTGCGAGGCGCTGACCGCCGCGCCGTGCTCCACCCCGTCGTACTCGCCCTGCGCGATCGCCAGCAGGGCGCCCACCCGCTGGGCGAGCTCAAGCACCCGCACCGCCCGCGGCGGATACCCCGGCGCGAGCACCTCCCGCCCGAGCTCGGTACGCGCTCGGTAGGCGTCCAGCGCGGCCTGCGCCGCAGGGCCCGCGCCGGCCACGTCGAGCCGGGCCAGCGCGGCGGTGGCGTCCCGCAGCGCCTCCGCCAGCTCGCGTTCCGCCTCCCCCAGGGACGGCACGTCCGCCGGGGGAGCGTCACGCACCGGCAGACAGTGCCACACGACATCGGTCTGCCGGTGCGAGGAGGCCGCCGGACCGGACCGCGTCACCTCCGGTACGAAGCCGAGCGACACCGCGTCCGGGCCGGGGTCGCCGACCGCTGTGACCGCCTCACCGGCCGCCAGCGCCCGCGCGTTGAACTCCGGCGGGCCGCTCAGCCCCAGCGGGTGCCCCGGCGCCGGCAGCGCCACCCGCAGGCCGGTGACCCCCAGGGTCCGCAGCCGCCCCAGCCCGAGCGCCAGCCCCACCGGGCCGTCCTCCCCGGGCAGCCCGGCGATCCGGTGCACCGAGTCCCCGCCGACGATCTCCGCCACGGCGACGTCCGGCGCGGCAAACCCACCGAGCAGGGCGTTCCCCCACGCGGCCATCCGTCCTGAACGAGGTTCCTGAAGCATCCGTCCAGCGTAAGAGCTCAGCGGCGTACACGGCCCCGGGAGCCCCACCGTGCCGCTCCCGCGTACCGTGCCGGAGGCGGGCAATTCGCCCGGTGGCGCGCGACGGCTCCCACGGACCGGAGCCGCAGCGCGGCGGAGTGCGACCACGCCGTCACCGCACCGCCCCGGGCACCTCCGACCGGGCGGCTCCCAGGGCCATCCTCGCGGGTGGCACCGCCGGTGCGTGGCGTAGGTTTGCCCTCTAGGGAGATGTGCCCGCGATATCCGTGACCTTCGAGGCAACACTGCAAGGGGAGACAACGCGCTCATGAGCGATGTGCTGGAGCTGGTGGACGTATCCGTGGTCCGCGAGGGGCGGGCTCTGGTCGACCAGGTCTCCTGGTCGGTCGCCGAGGGCGAGCGCTGGGTCATCGTCGGGCCCAACGGCGCGGGCAAGACGACGCTGCTCAACGTGGCCAGCAGCTACCTGTTCCCCACCTCCGGGACCGTCTCGATCCTCGGGGAGAAGCTCGGCGGTGTCGACGTCTTCGAACTGCGGCCCCGGATCGGCATGGCCGGCATCGCGATGGCCGAGAAGATGCCGCGCCGCCAGACCGTCCTGGAGACGGTGCTCACCGCCGCGTACGGCATGACGGCCCACTGGCGCGAGCAGTACGACACCTCCGACGAGGAGCGGGCCCGTCTCATCCTCGACCGCCTCGGCATGGCGGACTTCACCGACCGCAAGTTCGGCACCCTCTCCGAGGGCGAGCGCAAGCGGACCCTGATCGCCCGCGCCATCATGACCGACCCGGAGCTGCTGCTGCTCGACGAGCCGGCCGCCGGGCTCGACCTCGGCGGCCGCGAGGACCTGGTCCGCCGCCTCGGCCGGCTCGCCCGGGACCCCAACGCCCCCGTCATGATCATGGTGACCCACCATGTCGAGGAGATCCCGCCCGGCTTCACCCACATCCTGATGATCCGTCAGGGCAAGCTGATCGCCGCGGGCCCGCTGGAGAGCGAACTGACCTCGCGGAACCTCTCGCACTGCTTCGGCCTGCCGCTGGTCGTCGAGCAGCGCGGCGAGCGCTGGACCGCCCAGGGGCTGCCGCTCGACCAGTGACCCGCGTCCGGACCCGGAGCCGCCGTCACCACGCCGGCGGCTCCAACCGGCCCCGCCGCGGCCTGTTCCGGGGGCCTGTCCCCGCCCTACCATGGCAGTTGTGAACGCATGGGCCTGGTGGCTCGTCGCCGCCGCGGGACTGGGCATCCCGCTCGTGATCACGGCAATGCCCGAATTCGGCATGTTCGCCGCCGGAGCCGTCGCCGCTTCCGTGGCCGCGTCACTCGGAGTCGGCGGGGTCGCACAAGTCCTCATCTTCGTGGTGGTGTCGGTGGCCCTGGTCGCCGTCGTACGCGGCATCGCCCTGCGGCACCGCGCCACCCGCCCCGAACTGCGCACCGGCATCGACGCGCTCAAGGGCCGCCCGGCCATCGTCACCGAGCGCGTCGACGCGCAGGGGGGCCGCGTCAAGATCGGTGGCGAGATCTGGTCCGCCCGCTCACTCGACACCGACCGGGCCTACGACGTGGGCCAGCAGGTGGACGTGGTCGACATCGAGGGGGCCACCGCGGTCGTTCTGTGACGCATGCCGACGCACCCTCAGGCACTCTGGACGCAACCTGACGCACCGCCAGGGAGCCTCACCGAATCCCCCGAAGCAAACGGGCCAACCCCCCTCCGGGCGCCGGGAATTCGGCGAACGGATCGCACACGCGGCCCGCCATCTGCCAGACTTGATCAACAACAGACATCCGGACAGCGGCGCGGCACGGGAGTGGCATGACCCCCATCATCATCGTCCTGGTCATCCTGGTGGTGCTCGTCTTCATCGCACTCATCAAGACCGTCCAGGTCATTCCGCAGGCCAGCGCCGCGATCGTCGAGCGCTTCGGCCGGTACACCCGCACCCTCAGCGCGGGCCTCAACATCGTCGTCCCCTTCATCGACCGGATCCGCAACCGCATCGACCTGCGCGAACAGGTCGTGCCCTTCCCGCCCCAGCCGGTGATCACCCAGGACAACCTGGTCGTCAACATCGACACCGTCATCTACTACCAGGTCACCGACGCCCGGGCCGCCACCTACGAGGTCGCCAGCTACATCCAGGCGATCGAGCAGCTCACCGTCACCACCCTGCGGAACATCATCGGCGGCATGGACCTGGAGCGCACCCTGACCTCCCGCGAGGAGATCAACGCGGCACTGCGCGGCGTCCTCGACGAGGCCACCGGCAAGTGGGGCATCCGCGTCAACCGCGTCGAGCTGAAGGCCATCGAGCCCCCGACCTCCATCCAGGACTCGATGGAGAAGCAGATGCGCGCCGACCGGGACAAGCGCGCCGCGATCCTCCAGGCCGAGGGCGTCCGGCAGTCCGAGATCCTGCGCGCCGAGGGCGAGAAGCAGTCCGCGGTGCTGCGCGCCGAAGGTGAGGCCAAGGCCGCCGCGCTGCGGGCCGAGGGTGAGGCCCAGGCGATCCGCACGGTCTTCGAGTCGATCCACGCCGGCGACCCGGACCAGAAGCTCCTCGCCTACCAGTACCTGCAGATGCTCCCCAAGATCGCCGCGGGCGACTCGAACAAGCTGTGGATCGTGCCCAGCGAACTCGGCGACGCCCTCAAGGGCCTCGGAGGCGCCATCGGCAACTTCCAGGCCCCGACCGCGCCGCCGTCGAACGGCGGCAACGGCGGCTCGGGGGGCAGCGGCGGCATCGGAACGCAGCGGCGCGAGACCCCGCGCATCGACAAGGACTGACCACCGCGACGACCGCGCACACCCACCGCCGGCCCGGGGCACCACAGCCCCGGGCCGGCGGCTTTCCCCGCAGGGGGACCGTGCTACACGGTGCTACACGGTGCTACGCGGACGGCGCGAGCCAGGACGGGAAGCCCCCCTCCGCTCCGTCCCGCACCCCCAGCGCCAGCAGCAGCGCGTCCGCCGGAGTCGGCTCGAACGGCCGCACCAGCAGCCGCATCCCGGCCTGCTCCGGCGTCCGGTCCGCCTTGCGGTGGTTGTCCGCCGCGCAGGCCGCGACCGTGTTCAGCCAGGTGTCCTGGCCGCCGCGCGAACGCGGAACGACATGGTCCACCGTGGTCGCCCGGCGCCCGCAGTACGCGCACCGGTGCCGGTCCCGCACCAGCACTCCCCGTCGCGACCACGGCGCCCGTTGTCGGAACGGCACTCTGACGTACCGGCACAGCCGGATCACCCGGGGCACCGGTATCTCCAGCGCCGCCGCGTGGAACCGCAGTCCCGGATGGGCCTGCTCCACCACGGCCTTGTCCTGCATCACCAGCACCACCGCGCGCCGCGGCGACACCGTGGCCAACGGCTCGAAGCTCGCGTTGAGCACCAGCGTCTCGCGCATCCCGCCCGCCTTCCGTGTCCCACCCCGCCCAGCCGCGAGGTGGCACCACTGTGGCCGTCGGGCCACCGGGCGGACAACGCAATTTCCCGCGGCGCGAAGGGAGTTCGGGCAGCACGGAGAAACACCGAAAGCGGAAAGGGGAAAGCGGAAAGCGGAGGCGAACCGCGGAAAGGCTCCGGGCGCCTGGTGGGTCCCGGCGGTGCTGCGACGGGACCCACCAGGCGCCCGGAATGAGCGGCAGCCGACGCGGTCGCCCGGCGAGCGGCCGGACTCCGGCGAACGGTGAGCGCAGGGCCACCGCTCCCGCCACTGCGGTGCCGGCTGCCCGGCAGCGGAAAACCCGACCGGACACCACCACTGTGCGGTTCGCGGCGACCCCACGCAACGTGTTTTCACGCCGGGCCGAGCCGGCGCGCCCACGCTCAGCCGGCGGCCGGCTCCTCGTAGGTGCCGATCAGCTGGGCCCGCGCGATGGCGTGGAAACGGAGGTTGAAGCCGACGTAGGCGGGTGTGGCGTCGGCGTCCGGGCCGAGCTTCTCGGTGTCCACCGCGTAGACGGTGAAGACATAGCGGTGCGGACCGTCGCCGGGCGGCGGCGCGGCCCCGCCGAAGTCCCGGGTGCCGTAGTCGTTGCGCACCTGCACCGCGCCCTCGGGCAGTCCTTCGAACGCGCCGGTGCCCGCGCCGGCCGGCAACTCCGTGACGGTCGCGGGGATGTCGAACACCACCCAGTGCCAGAAACCGCTGCCGGTCGGGGCGTCCGGGTCGTAGCAGCTCACCGCGAAGCTCTTGGCCTCCGCCGGGAAGCCCTCCCACCGCAGGTGCGGCGAGGTGTTGCCCTTCGCGTACACCTGGGCGTCCCGCAGCGGCGCGTCCGCCTGCACGTCGTCACTGACCACGGTGAACGAGGGCACCGGGGGGTGGAAGTCGTGGGGGAGCGGCCGCCTGTTCTGCTCGGTCACTGGCTACCTCCTGGTCGTGCTTGTCGCGTCGTGGCCAACCCTAGAGCCTGTACCCCGGCGCGGCCGTACGTCACCGGCCGCGTCCAGTACCCTCGGATCGCGTGATCGACGCCCTGGCAGCCGCCCCCGAACGCGCCCCCATCGACCGGGGCTTCTTCGACCGACCGGTCCTGGAGGTCGCCCGCGACCTGCTCGGCCGCGTCCTGGTCCGCAGCACCGAACTCGGCGCCATCGAACTGCGCCTGACCGAGGTCGAGGCGTACGCGGGACCCGCCGACCCCGGCTCGCACGCCTACCGCGGACGCACCGACCGCAACGCCGTCATGTTCGGCCCGCCCGGCCACGCCTACGTGTACTTCACGTACGGGATGTGGCACTGCATGAACATCGTCTGCGGCCCCGAGGGCACCGCGAGCGGGGTGCTCCTGCGCGCCGGCGAGATCACCGCGGGCGCGGACCTCGCCCGCAAGCGGCGCACCACCTCCCGGCGGCCCGCCGACCTCGCCCAGGGCCCCGCCCGGCTGGCGACCGCCCTCGACATCGACCGGGAACTGAACGGCGCCGACCTGTGCCCCGCCGACCCCTCCGCGTCACCCCTGCGGGTCCTGGCCGGCCGCCCGCCCGCGCCCGAGGACATCAGGAACGGGCCACGCACCGGCGTCGGCGGCGACGGCGCCGAGCACCCGTGGCGGTACTGGATCGCCGGGGACCACACCGTCAGCCCCTACCGGCCCCATGTCCCGCGCAAGCGGCGGTCCTGAATTCGGTTCGGTCCCGCCCGCCGCGACCGCGTAGGCTCAGTGACGCCGCGAGGGCGGCGTTTTCGTACGACACAAGGAGCACAGGACCGTGACGGACATCGTCGACGAGCTGCGGTGGCGAGGGCTGGTCGCCATTTCCACCGACGAGGACGCGCTGCGCAAGGCGTTCGCGGACGGCCCGGTCACGGTCTATTGCGGCTTCGACCCGACGGCCCCGAGCCTCCACCTGGGCAACCTGGTGCAGATCCTCACCCTGCGCCGTTTCCAGCTCGCCGGGCACCGCCCGCTGGGCCTGGTCGGCGGCGCGACAGGCCTGATCGGCGACCCCAAGCCCACGGCGGAGCGCACCCTGAACGACCCCGAGGTGGTCGCCGGCTGGGTCGAGCGGCTGCGCGCCCAGATCGAGCCGTACCTCTCCTTCGAGGGCCCGAACGCCGCGTTCATGGTCAACAACCTGGACTGGACCTCGGGGCTGTCCGCGATCGAGTTCCTGCGCGACGTGGGCAAGCACTTCCGGGTCAACAAGATGATCAACAAGGAGGCGGTCGCCCGCCGCCTGAACTCGGACGCCGGCATCAGCTACACCGAGTTCAGCTACCAGATCCTCCAGGGCATGGACTTCCTGGAGCTCTACCGCCGCTTCGGCTGCACCGTGCAGACCGGCGGCAGCGACCAGTGGGGCAACCTCACCTCGGGCATCGACCTGATCCACCGCGTCGAGGGCGCCAACGTCCACGCCATCGCCACCCCGCTGATCACCAAGGCGGACGGCACCAAGTTCGGCAAGACCGAGAGCGGCACGGTGTGGCTCGACCCCGAGATGACCACGCCGTACGCCTTCTACCAGTTCTGGCTGAACGCCGACGACCGCGACATCCCCCAGTTCCTGCGGATCTTCAGCTTCCGCAGCCGCGCGGAGATCGAGGAGCTGGAGCGCCTCACCGCGGAGCGCCCGCAGGCCAGGGCCGGACAGCGGGCCCTCGCCGAGGAGCTGACCACGCTGGTGCACGGCGCCGAGCAGTGCGCCGCGGTGATCGCGGCCTCGAAGGCCCTTTTCGGCCAGGGCGAGCTGTCCGAACTCGACGAGGCCACCCTGCGGGCGGCGCTCGCGGAGCTGCCGTACGCGAAGGTGCCGGCGCTGGCCCCGGTGGTGGACCTGATGGCCGAGGTCGGCCTGGTGCCCAGCAAGTCGGCCGCCCGCCGCACCATCAAGGAGGGCGGCGCCTACGTGAACAACGCCAAGGTCACCGAAGAGGACGCCGTACCGGCTCCCGACCAGCTGCTCCATGGCCGCTGGCTGCTGCTGCGACGCGGCAAGAAGAACCTCGCGGCGGTCGAACTTGACTCGTCCGTAGCAGCGGCGTAACGTAGCCCGAGCCGCTGGAGACGGAGAGCCGTGCGGAGCGACCAGAGAGTCGCTCCGAGGTGCCCCGACCGGCAGGCACTCACTACAGAGGTATCCCGACGGGGCGTAAAAGTCGTGTCGAGAAATGCGCTAAAGTAGTGGACACACCAGCGGGAATCGGGTCCGAAAGGGTCTGATAAGCTGGAGACAACGAAGGGAAAGCCCGGAGGGGCCGGTGAAACGGTCGCGAAGGAAGCTTCCGTTCCTTGAGAACTCAACAGCGTGCCAA
>JBEHXI010000232.1:0-11532 GCA_048498775.1 Actinomycetota bacterium
GTGGTGAGCACCGGCCTGGCACCCGGCGGGCTGAAGGGCGCCGCGGAACGGCTGGTACGACGACCTGACGCCGACCCACCACTCGGGCAGGCTCTTCCTGAAATGCTGAGTCAGCCGAACGCGGCCCGGTGGTCGTCGGCCCAGGTCGCGTAGGTGCGCGGCGTCCGGCCGAGCACGGTCGCCACGTCGTCGGTCAGCCGGGCATTTCCCCCCTCGGCGATGAACCGCCGGCCGTGCGTCGCGGCCTCGGCGAACTCCGGGTCCCGGCCGGCCGCGATCATCTGCTCCTTCGCCACGTCCAGCGGCACGTCGACGATCCCGATCGGGCGGCCGAGCACCTTCCGCAGGATCGCCACCTGGTCGGGCGTGCTCAGCGACTCGGGACCGGTCAGCGTGTAGGTCCTGCCCGCGTGGTCCGGCGTGGTCAGCGCGGTGACCGCGACCTCGGCGACATCGCGTGGATCGATCACCCTTGGGCGCCGTTCCCGGTCAGGTTGGGGACCGGCTGCCCCGAGCGGATCGCGGAGGCCCAGTGCAGGGTGTTGGTGGCGAAACTGCTGGGCCGCAGGATCGTCCAGGCCGCCTCGCCCGCGCGCAGCGCCCGCTCGCCGGGCAGGTGCCAGCCGCCGACCCTGGACTCGGCGTTCTCGCCGGTGCCGATGGTGCCCGTCGCACCCGTGACAAGGATCATGTCGAGCACTCTGCCGCCCCGCTGCCTTCCGGATATAGGAAGAATCGGCAGCCCGTAGAGTGGCCGGCGTGGACGCGATGATCCCGACGCCCGCTCTCGGCCCTGGATTGCCGACGTGGCGCTGATGCGGCCCGACAGCTCCCTGCCACTGGTGCACCTGCCCGACGCCGCCACCGCACTGGTCTATCGCGGGACCGGCGCCCGGGGCGGCGACCTGCGCGTGGTCGGCCCGCGCAGCCGCGCCTCCTCCTACCCGGGCAAGGAACTGCCGATGTGTATCAGACTCCGGCTGCGACCCGGCGCGGCCAGGTCGGTGTTCGCTGTGCCGGTCAGCGGACTGCGGGACCATGCCGTACCGCTCGGCGACCTGTGGGGCGTCGGCGTCGCCCGCCTCGAAGACCGGCTCAACCAGCTGACCGGCGCCGAAGCGATCCTGCGGGTCATCGAGGGCGCGCTGCCTGCACCCCGGTGACCCCGGTTTCGGTGGAATCCCCGAGTGGGAAGGGCCGTTGACGCCTCCACCCCCTACGGCCGACTCGTCCTCCGCTCCCTCCGCGGCACCAAGCGGAAGCAGCGGAGACCGTAAACACCGACAGGACGCCTCCCGCCCCGGTGAGCCCGCCGATGGCCGACCGTCCGGACTCCGTCCGTCGAGCCGACGGCAACACGTGGGAGCGGCCCTGGAATACCCCGTGGGGTATAAATGGTTACCCGGTGACGCGCTCCCGAGGAGGTTGATGTGCCCAAGCCCGCCCATCCCGGTCCGGCGGCCGTCCAGGTCTACTGGCGTCCCGGATGCCCGTTCTGCGCACTGCTGCGCAGGGGGCTGAGGCGCAGCGGCCTGGATTGCCAGGAGATCAACATCTGGGACGACCCGAAGGCCGCCGCCTGGGTGCGCTCGGTCAACGGCGGCGACGAGACCGTGCCCACCGTGGCCGTCGCGGGGCGTTCCCTGACCAATCCCAGCGTCCGGCAGGTCCTCGCTCTGGTCGAGCGGGAAGCGCCCCATCTGCTCCCCGCCTCCGCGGGCCGGCGGCGCGGCCTGCCCCGGCCCTGGCGGCGCGGGACGTCCGGGGACTCCTGACCCGGCGGAGCGGGGGCCGGAGCAGGGACGGACCGCCGCGGTCAGGCCGCCCGGCCCTGAGGCGCGGAGGCGTCCCGTGCCGTCGGGCAGCCCAGTCGGCCGCGGGTGGCGACCAGCAGGACGACGGCCGCGGCGGTGGAGGTCAGCAGGAAGACGTGCGCGGCGGATCCGTGGGACAGCGAGGGGAACATGCCCGCCCAGGCGAGGGAGAAGTAGTTGTTGACGCCGCAGTGCAGCAGCATGGCCAGCGGCAGGCTCTCGCCGGTGCGGTTGAACACCCAGGTCATGACCATGCTGAAGGCGATGGTGGTGGCGATGAACTCCAGGGGTGTCGTCCAGGACACGTGCGGCCGGTTGCCCCACTCGGTCAGGAACAGCGGAAGGTGCCAGGCGCCCCACAGCGGACCGACGACGAGGGTGCCGAGCAGCGGGCCGTAGCGGCGTTGCAGGCGCGGCAGGGCGAAGTCACGCCAGCCGGGCTCCTCGGCGAGGCCGGTGGTGATCATCTGCATGAGCAGGCCGGGCAGGAACGCCGCCGACACCGTGAGGGGCGGCATCGCGGGCCCCCGGCCGGCCAGCGCGACCGAGGTGAGGGTCAGCGCGGCGGGCACCGCGAGCAGAACGACGGCGTACCAGCGCCGGCCGACCTTGAACCTGGTCATCCGGCCGCGCCAGGCCCGCAGTCCGCGGCGTCCCTCGGTGGCCCCGGTCACCAGGAGGGCCGACAGGATCGGGCCGAGGTAGGCGCCGGGCAGGACGCCGAGAAGCTGGGTGGTGCCGCCGGCCCCGGGGAACGCGAAGTGCCAGACGCCCAGACCGTTCTCGGACAGCACATATGGCGTCCACACCGTCCAACTCAGCAGGTAGGCCAGCGAGAAGAACCAGGTCAGGGGATGTCGGCGGACGCTGCTTCGTAGACCGGTGCGGCCCTGCCGGCCCGGGTGGGCCGGTGGTGTCCCGGTGCTGCCGGGGGCTTGGATGCTCACCGCGGTGTCCTTTCGGATGACGGCTGACGTGATGTGTTCAGCACATCAGCCAGGCGTCCGCGGATCATTGCCGTGCGCGCCCCACGTGCGGGTACAGCAGGCTGTACCGCCGTCGGCGCCACCCCCGGGATCCGGCCTGTTTCGCGTGAGGCGACGCGCCTCAGACGTCACCACGGTTCGACGAACCCGCCGCGCGAACCGCCGCTTCGGTCAGGGTGGTCGCGGTCCGCACGGCGCTGGCGACGGCCTCGTCGGGGGCGAGGCCGCACAGGTCGGTGAGGGAGAACAGGGCCTCCGCGCTGACGACCACCGCCAGATCCCGCTTGAGCTGGGCGAGGGCCCCGGGGTTCGTCGCCCCCAGGGTGTCCTCCAGGGGGGCGAGCGCGTGGTCGATGAGGCCGAAACGGATGCCGGGCCGGGTGGGCACCGTCTCGGGGCGGGTGATGGTGGCGGCGATCATGGCGCGCACCGCGCCCTGGCGGGCGAGTACGCCGCGGAGCAGGAACTCGCAGGCGAAGGCGGTGCGTTCGACGGCGTCACGGGAGCCCGCGACCGGGCGGAGCGCGTCGGCGGGAGCGGGCCAGGCGCCGGCGAGAGCCTCGCTGATCAGCGACGGGAGGTCGGGGAAGTACCGGTAGGCGGTGGCCTCGGAGACCAGGGCCGCGCGGGCGACCGTGGGCATGGTCACCTCGGCGCCGGTTCCGATGAGTTCACGGGCGGCTTCGACGATCGCCGCACGCGTGCGCTTCTTCTGGTTGCTGCGGCCGGTGTCCGTCGCTGTCGTCGCCATCGGTGCGTCCTCCGTCCTGCGGGTCCATCCACCGCACCTTACCACTGCCAGCTCTCATTATGAGAGTTCACTTGCATGACAAGGGCGCAGCCTCTAACCTTTCGCGAGAGCGAACTCTCACGAACCCGCGCAGGACATCCACGCAGGAGGCAGCAGTGAACGAGGTTTCCCTGGTCGGCCCGGACGGCGGCGAGACCATCCGGCTCGGCCCGGTCCGGATGCGCATCCTCGAGGACGGCAGCACCACCGGGCACCGCATCGGGATCGGTGAGATCACCCTCGCCCCGCACACCGAAGGCCCGCCCCAGCACCGGCACGCCCAGCACGACGAGGGCTTCTACGTCGTCTCCGGCACCGTGCACTTCACCATCGGGGACACCACGCACGTCGCCCCGGCCGGCACGCTCGCGATGATCCCGCCCGGCGCCCCGCACACCTTCGCCAACCCCGGCGACGAACCGGCGGTGATGCTCAACACCTTCACGCCCGACCTGTACGTGCAGTACTTCCGCGACCTGCGGGACATGATCGCCGGCGGCCGGGAGATGAACGCCGAGTCGACCATCAAGGTCATGAGCCGCTACGCCACCGTGCCCGCCACCGACTTCGCCTGACCCGCCGACTCCCCCAAGGACCCACCATGACCAGCACCGTCCACACCCTCTCCCTCCCCTCCGGCGACCTCGACCTCACCGTCGACGACCAGGGCCAGGGCCGCCCCTTCCTCCTGCTGCACGGCGGCGGCGGTCCGCAGACCGTCGTGCCGTTCGCCGGACTGCTCGCCGGGCAGCGGCCGGCCAGGGTGATCACCCCGGTCCACCCGGGCTTCGGCGGCACCGCCCGGCCCGACTGGCTGACCGACGTCCCCACCCTCGCCCAGGTCTACGTGGCACTGCTCGACGACCTCGGCCTCACGGACGTCACCGTCGTCGGCAACTCCATCGGCGGCTGGATCACCGCCGAAGCCGCCCTGCTCGGCAGCGACCGGATCAGCAGCGTCGTCCTCGTCAACGCCGCCGGCATCCAGGTCCCCGGCCACCCCATCGCCGACATCTCCTCCCTGACCCCCGCCGGACTGTCCCGGCTCGCCTTCCACGACCCGGCGAAGTTCACCATCGACCCCGCCACCCTCCCGGAGGCCGCCCGCGCGGTGATGGCCGCCAACCGCGCGGCCCTGGAGGTCTATTCGGGGCCGCACGTCATGGAGGACCCCACCCTCCGCGAGCGCCTGTCCAAGGTCACCCACCCGGCCCTCGTGGCGTGGGGGGAAAGCGACAAGGTCGTCGACACCGCGTACGGGCGTGCGTACGCCGAGGCCATCCCGGACGCCCGGTTCGAACTGCTCCCCGACACCGGCCACATGCCCCAGCTGGAGACCCCCGGGCAACTCCTCACCGTGCTCTGGGACTTCGCCGACTCCCACGCCACGGACCGGTCCTGAAGGGCCGCCCCGGACCCCGCGGCGGACGGGCGGCCCCGGCCGTCCGCGCGCTGAGCGTCCGGCTCACGCCCCGCGGCGGCCATCGGTGGCAACGGCGGAGGCGGAGAGGAGCGTCGCCGCCGCGAGGCTGCCCCAGAGGGCGGCCGGGCCGAGCGGCGCCAGAGCGGTGATGACCGCCGGGGAGACGGCGAGGCCCAGGCCCGTGGAGAGCTGGAAGCGCGCGAGGGCGCGCCCCAGGACACGGGCCGGGGCGAGTGCGGTGACGAGCGCGGTGGCGCTGCCGGCGTAGATGATCTCGCCGATCGTGCAGACGACGGACACCGATGCGACAGCCGGGGTGCCCCAGCCGTGTCCCAGTGAGGTGGCCGCGAGGAAGCCGAGGTAGGACGCGGCCAGCACCACGCCGGAGAGGGCCAGCACGGTCCGCCGGGAGAAGCGGGACACCAGGACGGTGACCGGCACCTGCAAGGTGACGACCAGCACCGTGTTGGCCACGAAGACGGCCGCCGACCACACCGGGGACGCGTGCAACTGCGTCACCAGGACCAACGGCAGCGCGATCTCGGGAACGTTGAGGCAGAAGACGTAGATCACGTTGGCGGCGAGCAGCCCGAGCATCCGGGGCGCCGGCCCGTCGTCCCGGTCCTCGGCCGGAGCGGCATCCGCAGGATGTGCCTGCACGTGGACCGACCACGCCAAGGCGGCTGCGGCAAGGTAGGCGAGCGCGGTGACGGCTGCCAGCGCCCGCAGTGCGGTGGTGCCGCCCGCCAGGCATGCGGTGGCCAGGAGTGCTCCGACGCCCAGGGCCGCGTTGCGCAGGGCGCGGGCCCCCGCGAGTGCGGTGTCGCGTTCCCGGCCGTGGGCGACCGTGGCCACGAGCGCGGCGTGGGCGGCGGGCCATGCCTGGTTGCCGATACCGAGGAAGAGTGCCGCCGTCGCGAAAAGCCGGACGTGCCCGGCTGGGGCGGCCAGCAGCAGCACCACGCCCAGCACCCGCACCAGCATCGACGCCGCCACGACCGTGCTGCGTGCGCCGCGGTCCAGCCATCGGCCCACCGCGGGCATGCACACCAGGCCGGCGACGATGCCGACCGTCATGGCCGTGCCGGTGACCGGCGCGGAGAGCCGCAGTACCGTCAGGCCGTAGAGCAGCAGAAAGGGCCGCAGCAGGCCGGTGCCGAGCGCGTCCACGGCCAGGGCGACGGCATAGCGGGGGCCTCCGGAGGCGCGGACGAGGGCGCGGGGCCGGATTCCGGTGATGGTTGCCATGACGTCAGACGGTGTGTCCGACCTCCGTCGCCGGGCACGTCGGTTGACGCGCATCGTCAACCGGCGCCGTCGCCGGCCGCCCGGGCGGTGATGATGAGGGGATGACGCTCAGGATCGACATCAGCGGCCTGCCGTCCGAGCCGGTGCGGTTCGCCGCCTCCCCGCTCGCCGAGCTGACCGCGATGCTCCACGTGCTGGCCGAACCCGGTCACCATCCGCAGTTCGCCGGCTGGGCCGCGGACGTCTGGGCCGGGCTGCCGCCGGAACTGGCCGAGCGGTTGCGGGAGGCGGAGTTCCTCTGGCGTTCCTCACAGGCCGACTTCCTGGTCCCCGCGCGGCCCCGGCCGACCCTCGCCGAGGAGCTGGACGACGTGGACCGGATCGACGACGCGACGTATGTGACCGCCGCGCTCGTCACCACGTGCGGCAGCAACCGGGTCCATTTCCCCGGGACCTCGCCGCTCACCGACGCGACCGCGCGCGAGCGGGCCCTGGACGTGGCCCAGGCCCGCGGAGCGCTGCAGGAGGCCTTCGCGGAACGGCTGCTCGCGGACCCGGCCGCGGTGCGGGCGCGGGTACGCCACACCCTCGAAGCATGCGCCCAGGCCTTCTTCGACGCCGCCTGGGCGGACGTCGCGGTGCGGCTCGCCACCGACCTGCGCCTGAAGAACGAACTGCTCAGGCGCCACGGCATCGGGGCGGCACTCGCCTCGGTCTCCGGCGCGGTGACCCTGGCACCGGACGGCGACTGCGTCATCGTGGACAAGGTGCAGGACAAGGCGACCGCCGCCCGCGGCGCCGGGATCACGTTCATACCCAGCGTCTTCGGCCGCCCGCACCTGGTGGCGGTCCACGCGCCCGGGTGGCATCCGGTGGTGCAGTATCCCGTCGCCGAGCCGAGTCCGGCGGAGCCGGTCTCCCTGGAGACGGTCACCCTCCGGCTGGAGGCGCTCGCGCATCCGGTGCGACTGCGGCTGCTGCGCACCCTGGCCCGCGGCCCGCACACCAACGGCGAGCTGGCCCACTTCTGGGAACTCTCACCCCCGGAGGTGTCCCGCCATCTCGCCGTCCTGCGCCGCGCGGGCCTGCTCACAGCCCGGCGGCACGGCCGTTACGTCCGTTACACCCTCGATCTGCCCGGTCTGGCGGCGGTGGGCGCCGACCTGCTGGCGGCCATACTGCGCTGAGCGGCTTGCCGGAACACGGCAGAGGTCGGGGTTCATCGACGGCCCCGCAGGTTGCGCACGACGAGGGTTCCGCCGCACAGCACGGTGACCGCGCCGCAGGCCAGGTGCACGCCGGTGTTCCCACCGCCGAACGAGGCCGCCAGGTTGCAGAGCGCGCTGATCACCACCAGGGCCCAGAGCAGGCCGGCGGCGAGGCTCCCGCGGGTGAGGACGGGCGACGGTGTCCCAGGCGCGCCGTCGGCGCCGCTCGGACGGTAGGGGTCGGTGTTCGGCATCGGGCGTCCTCCCTGGGTCGGCTGTCGTCACCGACGCTATGGGCGCAGACCCCTGCCGGCCGATCCAGCGGCCCGCCCGGTCCGGGGTACAGCAGGCTGTACTTCTCGGCCTGTGAGGTGACGGTGGGTCGGCCCGGGTCATAGGGTCCTTCGCGACGGAGGGAGGGCCATGGCCGTTCAGCGGAACACCGCGCCCGGCGCCCGCAGTTCGGTGCGAGGCGACGCCGCCGTACGGGCCCTCGGCGCCGCGGGCGCCGCGATCGGGCAGCTCGTCTCCGGGCTCGGTACCGCCTTCCCGGCCCTGCTCGTGCTGCTCTGGCTGGCCGTCACCGCCGTGACGAGCCCGGTCGGCGTGGGGCTGCTCATGGCGCCCGCGCTCCTGCGCGCGCTGCACGGCCTGGCGGGGCGGGAGCGCGACCGGCTCTTCCGCTGGGGCCCCGAGGTCGTCGCGCCGGAACCCCCGCCGACGCGGCTGCGCCCCGCCCTCGCCGACCCCACAACCCGCCGGGAGCTGCGCTGGCTGGCCCGGCACGCCACCTCGGGCCTCCTGCTGGGGCTGCTCGGCGTCATCCTGCCGCTCTCCGCCGTGCGCGACACCGCCTTTCCGCTGTACTGGAAGTTCATGCCCGCGAACGCGACCGCCACATCCGTGGGATACGGCAGCGCGCACTCCTGGCCGGACGCCCTCGCCGTGGCCATGCTGGGCCTGGGCTGGATCCTCATCATCCTCGGACTCGGCCCGGGCATGGCCCGGTCGCAAGCCCGGCCGGGACGTGGCCTCCTCGCGGCCGGCCCGGAGACGGACCTGTCCCTCCGTATCGCCGAACTCACCGCCACCCGCGCCGCCGCCCTCGACGCCCACGCCACCGAACTGCGCCGCATCGAACGCGCGTTGCACGACGGCACCCAGAACCGGATCGTCTCCGTCACCGTCCTGCTCGGCGCCGCCCGCCGCATGGTGGCCCGCGACCCGGCCGGCGCCGGCGAGCTCCTCGAACGCGCGCAGTCCGCCGCCGAACAGGCCCTGGCAGAGCTGCGCACGGTCGCCCGGAGCATCCTGCCCCCGGTGCCGGCCGACCGCGGGCTCGCCGGAGCGCTCTTCGGGCTTGCCGCGAACTGCGCGGTGCCCTGCCGGATCGAGGTGGAGGTACCGGAGCGCTGTGCCGCCTCCGTCGAGGCCACCGCCTACTTCATCGTGGCGGAGGCCCTGACCAACATCGCCAAGCACAGCGGCGCCGAACACGCCACCGTCACGGCACACGGCCGCGGCGGCCGTCTCGTCCTGTGCGTCGAGGACGACGGCCGCGGCGGCGCGGACGAGAACGGCGGCTCAGGACTCACCGGCATCCGCCGCCGGGTCGCGGCGCACGACGGCACCCTCCTCCTGACCAGCCCGCCCGGCGGCCCGACCATCCTGAAGGCGGACCTTCCATGCGGATCGTGATAGCCGAGGACGACCCGTTGCTGCGCGAGGGGCTCGCCCTCCTGCTGCGCGCCGAGTCCCTCGACGTGGTGGCCACCGCGGGCACCCCCGACGAGGTGCTGGCCGCCATCGCCGAGCACCGGCCGGACGTCGCCATCCTCGATGTGCGGATGCCGCCGACCCACACCGACGAAGGGATCGCCGCGGCGGTCGAGGCCCGGCGCCGGCAGCCCGGCCTGGCCGTCCTCGTGCTGTCCGCGTACGTCGAGCAGAGCTTCGCCACCGAACTGCTCGGCGGCGGTGTGGGCGGGATCGGATATCTGCTCAAGGAGCGCGTCGGGCGGGTGGAGCAGTTCCTCGACGCCCTGCACCGGGTGGCGGCCGGGGGCACCGCCATCGACCCGGAGGTCGTCGCGCAGCTGTTCACCCGCTCCCGCCAGGACACCCGCCTCGACCGGCTCAGCCCCCGTGAACGGGACGTACTCGCCCTGATGGCCGAGGGGCTCGGCAACACCGCCATCGCCGAACGGCTCGTCGTCACCGAGGGCGCCGTCCACAAGCACATCCGCAGCATCTTCGCCAAGCTCGACCTGTCACCGGCGGATCAGGTGGACCGGCGGGTGGCCGCGGTCCTGCGCTACCTGGAGAACCTTCGCCGACTGGTCTGAGAAGCGGTCCGCGCGACCCGACGTCACCCGTACCCAATGCCGCCATCCGGCTCAGCAGTCGAACACCGACCAGCAGATGTCGTTGCGCAACCTCTGGTCGTCAAGGACGAGCTCGCGGATCGCCTCCGGGAGCTGATCGCGCTGCCACCGGCACTCGAGTCGTCCCGCGGCCTCGCTCCCGCCGTCCGGTGCCGCCGCACGCGCGGCCTTGATCGCGTAGGCGGCCGCGCCGAGTTCGTGTGCGGCGACATGGGCGACGGCCCCGGCCTGGCCGGCGGCGTACGCGGCATACCGTGCCGCCCCACGCAGGTCTCTGGCCGCCCCCATCGCGTGGCCGCCCGCCGCGCGCGCCTGCATCATCCTCACCTCGCCACGCACCCAGGCCCGGGCATGCTCGATCGCCTGGCGCGGTCGCGGATCCCCGGGCCGGGCCGATTCGAAGAGGCCGAGGACGTGCTCCGCGCACAAGGCCGCCCACAGGGCGAGGAGATGGTGATCCGCGTCAGTGAGGGTGCCACCACGGCGGATCGTCACGAAGCGAGGATCCCGGACCTTCGGGAGGATCACGACGTCCACTCCCTCCTGCGCACCTCGGCGCCACTCGCTGCGGTGTGCTGCCTGGCGGGCGGCCGGCCGCCAGGAACTGCTTCGATCCGCCGTTCCTGCCTCACCCCACATCGAAGGTGTTGGGCAGACCCAGCCTGTAGCGCACCTCGTCGACCCGCTTCAGGGGCTCCAGCTCCGGTGGCCGGTACAGCTCCCACACCCGGCACCGCCCGGCGTCCGAACGGTCCGCGTCGAGCAGGGCGTTGACGGCCCGCCGTGCGGACTCGTTGGCGCCCTCCATGGTCGCGAGGTCGACGTCGGTGCGGACGTAGTCGCCCGCGAGGAAGAAGTTCGGGATCGCCGTCCGCGCCGAGGGACGGTGGTAGAGGGTGCCCGTCGGGTGGATGAGGAGCTGTTCGCGGTTGTGCGGGTCGGGGCCGCCCAGGCCCGTCACCGCCGGGTCCATGAACCAGCCGAGGCGGTCCTCGTCCCGCAGCGTGGTCTTGCCCGCGTCGTTCAGCCCGTCCTTCAGCTGCGCCCACAGCTCGGCGACGATCTCGTCCCTGGTGCACTCCTTGGCCGTCTTGCCGTAGAGGATCCCGGGCTTGTCCCACTCCGAGATGATCGCGGAGAGGCAGTCGTGGGCCCGCCCGTCGCCGTAGTCGCGGGAGAAGTCCCGTTTGTCCCAGAACTGCGCCTGCCCGATGGCCGTCACCGACCACGGCGAGTCGAGGCAGTTGATGTGGCCGTGCACGACGGGTGTGGGCGTGCGCAGGTAGAACATGATGCCGGTCATCCAGTCCGTCTTCAGCGCGTCGCACCGGCCGAGCTGGGGGTCGGCGGCGCGCAGGGCCCTGCCCCAGGTGGCGCGGGCGTGTTCGACGGGCATGGCGGAGACGTAGTGGTCGGCGGTGACCGTGCGCTCGTGGCCGCCGTCGCGGGCCGCGACGCGGACACCGGTCACCCGCCCGCCCTCGTACCCGACCTCCAGTACCTGCGTGCCGGTCACGAACTCGACGCCCAGCGAGCGCAGATGCGCCTCCCAGGGGTCGATCCATGCCTCGCTGGTGGGAGCGTTCAGGACGCGGTCGATGTCGGCGTCGCCGTCCATCCCGCGGCCGAGCAGGCCCCACAGGATCAGGGCCTCGATGATGACGCGGCCGACGGTCCTG